>CAZUHQ010000018.1:0-40962 GCA_964620605.1 uncultured Thalassotalea sp. | reverse complement strand
GCAATATATTAATAAAATGGCGTTTAACGACCAGCAACTGGATGGCTTTTTTATTAACCATCAGCAATTAACCCAAGGTGGAGAATTGATTTTTTCACTTGGCGATAAAGCCAATCAATAAATCAATCGGCATATACGAAATTATGCTCCTGCAATTTCGTTATACCGTACTTCCTATACATAAAAGCTCAAGTAAATACCTGAGCTTTTTTGCTAACATTAACTCAGAGTTAGAATGGCATTTTAAAGCCTGGAGGCATTTGCATGCCACCAGTTAATGCACCCATTTTTTCCTTGCTCATTTCTTCAACACGGCGTACGGCATCGTTAAATGCGGCAGCCATTAAATCTTCTACCATTTCTTTATCGTCTGCCATCAAACTTTCATCGATATCAACACGACGCACACTATGGCTGCCCGTCATTACCACTTTCACCATGCCAGCGCCTGATTCCCCAGTCACTTCCATATTGGCAATTTCTTCCTGGGCTTTTGCCATTTTTGCTTGCATTTGCTGGGCTTGTTTCATTAAGTTGCCCATGCCACCTTTCATCATAATAAATACTCCAAATATCTGTTGCCGCCAAAGATAGAGCTTAACGCGCTAAATTTCAAGTACCGTTAGCGGGCAACTATGGTTTTCTCGTCTAATTCCGCTTGAAATTGCTGTTGCATTGCAATAACAAACTCATCGTTTAACAATAATTCTCTCGCATAATCATAACGTTTATCATTAATATGATTTTGGATTTGCGCAGGGTCGGCAACTGTTTGTTCAACAACCTTGATCTCCACCTGCATCGGCCGCTGAAAATAATCAGAGACAAATTGCTGTAACTGTTGGTGGGCGGCGTCTGATTTTAAATGCTTAATCGACTGATTTAATAACAGCACTAAAGAGTTGGATTCAGGATCGCCCTCGATAGTGGCATTAAGTGCTAATTGTCTTAAGCGCCCATTTAATGCCATGGCATCTATCATATTCGCCCATTTATCCACCTGATTCGCTTTTTTAATGACGCTGGGATCAATCACCTCAGGGGTAAACGCTTGATCCGGTACAGAGGCGATATCAGGCACATCATGCACCGGCTTTTTCGCTACAGACGCTTCTACTTCAGGACGCGCTTCGGCGTCTTTAGGCTTTTTTCCATTTTGCTCCAGTGCTTTTTTTCGGCTACGCAGCATATTGCGATTTGCCAACACGGCCTCAATACCCGATGCATTACTGGTTGTTACCGCTTCATTATCAATGGCATTATCGGTAGTTCCAGTTTCAGAGTGTGGCGCTTGTTCACTAACAAGCGATGAAACAGGTTCGAAAGATTGTTGCGCTGAATTCGTTTGTTCTGGTGACCCACTATTGCCAATTAACTCGTTAACCGCTTCTGTTTCATGCTCTACCGGACTTGAAAGCTCTGGGGATTGCACACTTTGCTGCTGCGCTTGCTGTTCAATCGCAAACATTTGTTCCGTTAATTGCTCAGTGTCCGGCTCAGCTACTTTCTGACTTTGCTGATCAAGCTCGGAATTTTCTTGCGGTGACGACAATTCATTGATGCTTGTTACTTGCTGCTCACTGGAAGTTTGTTCACTGCCCTTGGCTTCACTTTCCCTACTCGTGTTAATTTCCGGTTGTTGCTGCGAGATTTCTGTATCAGCAAGCTTCACGTCATCAAACGTTACCTTAACCGGCTTTTCAACAGATACGGCTTCATCAATCATTGGTTGAGTTTGCGGCCTAAATGCCAATAGCCTTAACAGCACCATATCAAATGCCGCCTGTTCATCTGCCGCATAAGGTAAGTCTTTACGGCCATCAAGCGCGATTTGATAATATAACTGGACATCTTCTGGTGACATTGACTGACAGAATTTTTCCAATAGCTGGTTATGCTCAGGCGATAAATCAAAATGACTATCAACCACTTGCGCCATCGCTATTTGATGCAGTAATTGAATTAGTTCTGCCAATAAGCGGCCATAATTTGGCGCATAGGAAGCGATTTCCAGCGATAATGCCATCAAAGCTTGCGCATCTTGTTTGATCAATAAGATCAGGATTTTATATACCCAATGATGATCGACACCACCGAGCATCTGCTGAACATTAGCCGCAGTAATTTGCCCTTGCCCCTGAGCGATTGCCTGATCGGTTAAGCTTAATGAGTCACGCATACTGCCACGTGCCGCTTTCGCCAACAAGCTCACGGCAAGTTCTTCAAACTCCACCTGCTCAGCGGCTAAAATAGTTTTTAGTTGCTGCGATATTTGCGCCACCGAAAGCGCTTTTAAATGAAATTGCAAACAACGGGATAACACAGTAACCGGTAATTTCTGCGGATCTGTGGTCGCGAGAATGAACTTAACGTGTTCAGGCGGTTCTTCCAATGTTTTTAATAAGGCATTAAAACTGCTACGCGACAGCATATGCACTTCATCGATCAGATACACTTTATAGCGTCCCCTACTCGGTGCATATTGGACATTATCTAAAATTTCCCGGGTGTCATCGACCTTAGTGCGAGACGCCGCGTCGATTTCCAGTAAATCAACAAAGCGCCCTTGATCGATATCGATACAAGCTTCACATTGGCCACAAGGTGTTGCCGTGATCCCCTGCTGGCAATTCAAGCTTTTAGCAAAAATTCGCGCTATCGTAGTTTTACCGACACCGCGGGTACCGGTAAATAGATAGGCATGGTGCAACCTTTGTTGGCTAATGGCATTAGTTAATACGGTAACAACATGCTCTTGCCCCATTAACTGCTGAAAATTTTTCGGCCGCCACTTTCTTGCTAAAACTTGATAACTCATCGCTAGATATTACTCACCGTCATATTGTAGTAATGCCGTTACTGTTAATCCTAAGTCGGTTAATTTGGCTTCACCACCTAAATCAGGTAATGAAATAACAAACGCCGCGTCTGTCGTCTCAGCGCCCAATCTTCGGATCAATTTAGTGGTAGCTTCTATCGTACCACCGGTCGCCAATAAATCATCAACGATCAACACCTTATCATCTGAAGTAAGCGCATCTGTGTGAATTTCAAGAGTATCTGTACCATATTCCAGTTGATAATCTTCGGCATGGGTTTTACGAGGCAGCTTACCTGGCTTTCTCACCGGCACAAAACCAACGCCAAGTTTAAGAGCTAATGGCGCACCAAATAAAAACCCCCTGGCCTCGGTACCGACAACTTTGGTAAAGCCTTTATTGCTATATTTATCGGCTAATAATTGGATGGTTAAATGAAAGGCTTCGGCATCATCTAAAATGCCGGTAACGTCACGAAATAAAATACCGGGTTTAGGGTAATCTTTAATGGTGTGAACAGCGTTCTTTAATAAGTTAATTTGACTCATTTCCATGCTTAACAATGTAATTCTAATACGATTGCTAAAGAATAATAGAAAACGAGCAAAGATTATAGTGACTGGCGGACAGTATTTGCAGGAACAAGAAAATTTATTGCCTGATAGAATAAATCTTGCTCAATTGGTTTTGCTAATATTGCATCAAATAATGGGTATTCTTCAAGGGCTTCGACTGTAGATAAGTCTTGGGTCGAAATAAATAACACCGGCGTGTTACTGGTTAAAGATTTAGATTTTAAATTTTTAACCAATTGTACACCGTTCATGACAGGCATTAAATGATCAACAATAAACAAATCAAATGAATTGCTTTGCGCTTTAGTAAACGCATCCAAGCCATTTGCTGCCGTTGTTACTGTAGCGCCAATCGGCGTCAGTAGCTGAGTTAATAACTCAACAACCGCTGCTTTATCATCTACAACCAATACCTGCATTTAATATTCTTCTTGTTGTTAATTAACTTAAAACAGTTAACCAGCCCATTAACATTGGCAATAAGGGCGCAGCAATTAGCACAGTTAACGCGGCAAATAAGTGACGTTTTGATGAGCTATCTTTAAAATTTTCATGATGTGACATCTTTAACTTCCTAATAAACTACAAAATGAACGGCGCGAATTCTAGCCTATTTGCTCAGTTATAGATAGTATTTTTTTGATCTAGGTCAAGGTTGTTAATTTTCTTGATAACACCATCCTTGCTGTCTCCATGCAACCGCAGCATTGTCTACAAGGATGTACTTATTTTTTGTCGGAACCAACAAACTGACCGTACTTCCTCACTCGGACACCCTGCTTGCTCTCCCCCAAAAATCCTTTTGTCGTGTACATCGTCGCTCCTTTACATCCCTGTAATCGTGACATACCGTACTTCTGTACATATACGAAATTATGCTCCTGCAATTTCGTTATACCGTACTTCCTGTACATAAAAAAACCAGCCAAATGGCTGGTTTTTATCACGATAAACAAACGATTAAATCGATTTGCCTTTACGTTTGGCTGTGTCTTTAATGTAGCTGACCCAACCTTTCGCACTCTTACGTGTTTTAGGATCTTTCATCGCATTTTGGATGGCAGCGTAGGCTTTCTTGTAGTTTCCTAAGTAAAACTGAGATTCTGCAATACTCATATAAGTTCTACCCTTGTTTTTAACACCAAGATTTAACGCTTTTTCCAAAGCAACAACCGCTTTCTTAAACTGCTCGTCCTGCGCTAATAAGCTACCTTGCTTACTATAGTGCTTAGCTTCATTAGTCATTTTCGCTAATTCACCATAGTATTTCGCTGCTTTGTCGATGTCTCGAGCCGCATGCCAGGCATTTGCTAAAGAGCCGATATTTTTATCGTCACGTTTAACTAAACCTGAGCCAATATGCTTTTCAAGTAACATCGCAGCCTTATAAGGTATGCCATTTTGCGCATATAAACTTGCTAACGTTTTGATCTCAGACTCTTTCTCAAGGTAACCTTGTTTATAAGCCAAATCTAACGTTGCCATGCCCTTTTTGTAATCTTCAATCAATAAATAAAAATTACCTAACTGTTTCCAGAATGCTTTTTCATCCGGGAACAATTGCACAGCAGTTTCAAGTACACCGACTGCCTTCTTAAATTGCTTCGTTTCATAGTAAGAAGTTAATTTAAGAATATAAGGGTTTTTATTATGCTTATCACCGTAAGCGGCAATCGCCTTATCAGCAGGAGCAATCATTTTATCAAGACGCTTAAGCTCATAGTTCGCATTGGCGATTTTCACCCAAGTGTCACCGTCAGATTTACCAGTGAAATCCATCCAGGCCTTATAATTAACTAGCGCTTCTTCGTATTGCTTTTCCTGCATCTGAAGATCTGCTAATAATTTAATTGCCTCACCGTGATCAGCTTCGTTAAGTACATCAGGCGCAATCGCTTTCTTTAAGAACTCGATAGCTTTAACTTCATTACTTAAAGTTGCGTACATCACCGCAATAAAACGATCAACATACGCACGGTCATAAGTTTTTGAAGCATCAATATCAAGTAATAAAGTCAAGGCGCCTGGAACATCATCCGCAGAATATAGTTCAAATGCTTTACCAACTTTTTTACCAACCGATGGACCTACTAATTGAGTTTTACGTTTAGGTTTTTCAGACTTTGCTTGCTCTGCTGCATTAACAACAGTTGAAGCTGGAAGTTGAACCAAAGTCAATGAAGCTAATAAAGCAACAGATGTTAACATCTTATTCATTTTCTCTATCCTCCCATCTTAAAGTCTAATTGAACCGTTAAACCCGGTTGACGCATTGGCTTGCCGTCAACAACTTTTGGCTTGTACTTCCACTTACGTAATGCACGTTTAGCTTCTTTGTCAAAAACACGTTTTGGATCTGACTCGAGCACTTCCACGTCTTCAACACCACCAATTTCGTTGATAGTAAATGAAAGTCTTACCCAACCTTCTTTACCATCACGCGCAGCTTGTATTGGGTATTTAGGCTCAATACGCACTATTGGTGTTGCATCTCCATCCCGGCCAAAACCTGCGCCAGGTGCTGAAATACCAGCATTAGCGCCAGCTAATTGCACGCCTGGCATATTAAAGGTTAATCCACCAGCATCATTGCTCGCTTCTGGCTCTGGAGCCTGCGGCTTAGGTGGCGACTTAGGCGGCGGTGGCGGCGGTGGCGGCACACGTCGTCTTTGCTCGGCAGCTGATTTAGGCGGCGTAGTGTTTACTTCAACCACAATATTTTCTAGTTTTTCTTCTTCTCTTCGATCCCCACTGGAGATAAGAAAAGCCATAAAAGAAAATAAGGCAAAAGTAACAGCTGCGCCTAATAGTATTGATACTAATAAGCGAACCATATAACTACCCCTTAGCTGCAGCGATAGAAATTCGGTCGATGCCCGCTTCTTTGATTGCATCCATTACTTTGACAACCACACCGTGCTTAGCGTCTTTGTCCGCTTGAACAATAACCACTTCACTCGGTTGCTCTGCAAGTAACTTCTCAATGTTTGCTGCAACACGCTCAATATCAACACGACGTTTATCTAACCAAATTTCGCCGGTATCTTTCACCGCGATGAAAATATTAGCTGATTTTTGTTTAGACTGGTTCGCCGCTTTAGGTTTGTTAACTTCAATACCAGCTTCTTTAACAAAAGAAGTAGTTACAATAAAGAATATTAGCATGATAAATACGATGTCTAGCATCGGCGTCATATCAATTGCCGCTTCTTCCTCTTCACGAATACGTTTACGTGCCATTCTAATCTCTCTCTAGTGATGAGGTAAACTGTCAACCAGTTTAGCCTTTGCTAGTTTAACTTTCGCGTCTAATCTTGAACTAAAAAACACGCCTGATAATGCCGCAACCATACCCGCCATTGTCGGGATTGTTGCCATTGATATACCAGACGCCATTAGACGTGGGTTACCTGTACCTTGTTGAGCCATAGTTTCGAATACCGAAATCATACCCGTTACCGTACCAAGCAAGCCAATTAGTGGACACATAGCCACTAAGGTTTTAATCGTAATCATGTTACGTTCTAGTAATTCTGCCGTTTCGGAGATCCATGTATCTCTAATTCGATGTGCATACCATGAAGTTGTGTCGCTTCTGGCATCCCATTTTGCAATGATTTCCTCACGCATCTTTGGATAAACAGATGCTAAGAACCAATAGCGTTCAATCATCAAGATCCACATCAATAAGAGAGCAAAGGCGACAAAGTATAGTACGTTACCGCCAGTTGCAATAAAACTCCTGACAGAATCGATAAGCTCTATCAGGAATAACATTATTTAGACTCCTTCTCTGCAATAGCAGCAATTAAACCAGCGCTTTGCTCGTCTAATTTATGAAGAACGGCTTTACTACGACCAGCAACAATGCTGTGTACTAAAATTAATGGTAAGGCAGCAATTAGACCTAATGCAGTAGTTACAAGTGCTAATGAAATGTTACCCGCCATGATTTTAGGGTCACCAGTACCGAATAATGTGATTGTTTGGAAGGTTAAGATCATACCGATAACCGTACCCAATAGACCCATTAACGGTGCGATAGCGGCAAACATCTTGATTAAGTTAATGCCACGGTCAACCGTTGGAGTTTCACGCAAAATCGCTTCATCAAGTTTCAACTCTAAGGTTTCAGCATCAGCGTCTTTGTTTTCATGATAAACCGCTAATAAACGACCTAGAGGGTTGTTGCTGTTAGGCTGGCTCATATTCTTCTCTTGCGCTTTCATCTTAGAAGAAATAGCGCCTAATACAACTACACGCTCTAACGCAATGAGTAAGCCAATCACTAACAATACTGTGATTGCATAACCAACAGTATCACCTTCGTGATAGAACTCTTCCAATGTTTTCTTACGTGTTTCTAAGGTTAAGATAGCGCCACGAGATGGATCTAGGTATACCGGAGCATAACCTGAAGTTTCACCGAAAAAGCTAGATGCAGTGCCTGAGATATAACCAGCAGGTTGCTTAGCTAATGGCTGGATTTGACCAACTTCATCGTTATAAGTTAAGTAACCGTTTTCAGAAACCAGGTTGAAAGTACCAATACGAGTGATAGATTCAGTTGACTTAGTACCATCTAGGTTAGTCACTTCACCAGTAAATTGAGAGATTTCACCTGATTGAGTCATTTCAGTTTGCAGAGCAAACCATAATTCTTCAAGTTGTTCTAACTCAGGAATTGCTTTTGCGTTAGCGATGGCATTTAATGCTTCACCACGACCTGGGTATTGCGCACTTACAATTGAAGTAGCAATTTGACCGTATGCATCAGCAGCAGCTGCACGACTCACACCAAACATTTCACCAAGCGTACCTTTAGCATTATCTAGCTCAACTTCTTTTTGCGCTAAGGTAATTTCGTTTTGTGCATATTCTTTAGTTAAACGCTTGTTACGATCTTGCTCGGCTTTTAACTGTTTTTTCGCTTTGTTTAATAACGCTTGCTTGTCAGCACGAGCAGAAGTGAATTCCGCTTCACGCTTTTTATCGATTTTAGCTTCAGAAAGACGATCTGCCTTAACTTGCTTTAATAAATCATTTAAGTCGTTTGCATTTGCTGAAGCAGCGATTCCTGCTGTCATTGATGCAGCAAGCAATACATAATTAATTACTTTTTTCATTATTGAGCTCCCGCAGCAAACACTGGTAGTTTAGTTAAATCTTTAGGTAGTTGGTTACGAGCCATACGAATACCATCGGTAATTGGCTTAGTATATTCGTCACCTAACTCTTCCCAAGAACGAGTTTGGTTATTCCATACCCAAGAATGCTTATAATCAAGTGATTGAGCAACAAATGAAACACGGCCCATGTGTAAGAAATCAGCCGTTAATTTTTGACCATCTACCTCAATTTCACCCTGATAAGCGGCGAAGACGGTACCGTAATTAGCTTCAATTTCGTAAGCTTCTAATACTAAACGAAATTGCTCTGAAACAGATACATTTGAGTTACCCATGACATCGCGTAAACCTTGAATACGATCACGACGCGCTTCAATGTTTACCGGAACGTCTAACTCAACAAACTTTTCTAAGGTATCGATCATCTTATACATTAAAGGAACAACACCTTGCTTGGTTTTATCGATACCAGCAATTTGTTTCTCAAGAGATTTGATGTTGGCATTTTGATCATCAACCATACGTTGAACGTGATCGTTGTACTCGCCAAGGATCTCCGCTTCGTCGACAGTATTACGATACTCAGCTAACAATTCTAATGTTTGCTCGTAGATATTATCGATTTTGCTTTGAGATTTTGCAGAAGCTTTAAAAGTCTTAGCTTCCTCTTTTTGTAGATTAGTTAATGCATCTGCAGAAGCGAAGTTGCTTGCTGTTAATGCTAATGAGCCGATAATCGTCGACGCGATAAGGCTTTTTTTGCTTAATTTGGACATAGTTCCCAACCATTGCTATTGAATTTTGATAACAAAATAATATTGTTAACGCAAATTTAATAATCTGCCATTTTTAAGTTTTAATTTCTCTAGAATAAAACCATGCAATATTCCCAGACGACATAGTTTATGTCAACTGCACATAGTAAAAAGACAGTTAAATTAATTAAAAATTAATCAATTAACTGATGTTGTAACATTTAAACAACAAGAATTTATCTTGCTATTAAAATTACCCGTAACGACACCCCTTTCTTCTACTTAGAATATTTGCTGCCTATGTTTTACTAATTCATTCGTAGTAAGTCAAATTTAATTACACTTAAATTCCGTTATATAACGAAATACACTTACCCTTTATAATAAAACAACAACATATAGACGACATAAAAAAACAAATTAAACCAATAATTTAAAATAGTTAAGCCAGCTATAGAAATGCCACATCAATTTAAAAGCACAGTTATGACTACTTAAGTGTAGATGATAGAATTTAGGCGCTTCTTTTCAAACTGTAACAAGATATTCTTATCAATAATGAGCAAAAAACAAGCTTTGGTTATCAATCAGATTTTTACTTCTGGTCTGTTAGGCAATCGAGCATTTAATTCACTTGGTATTATGCTAAACTCCGCCTTTCATTTTATGCTTTCGGTTTCCCTTCGTTAATGGATATAGTGCTTGATCTTAATTTGTGGCTAACACTTTGTAGTGTCGGATTTATCGCCGGATTAATCGATGCCATCGCCGGTGGTGGTGGCATGCTAACCGTACCGACCTTGTTAACAGCGGGACTGCCACCTCACATTGCATTAGGTACTAATAAATTAGCAGCAACATTTGGCTCTTTTACCGCATCCGTTACCTTTTATCGCAAAAAACTGTTCAATTTTACCTTTTGGCGTACCAGCCTGATATTTACCGCTATTGGTGCAATCTTAGGTACCTTGACAGTACAATTTTTATCGGTGGATTTTTTAGAAAAATTTCTGCCTATTTTGATTATTTCAACGGCAGCTTATAGCTTAATTTCAAAAAATGCCGTGCATCACAACACCAGCTTACCAGCTGCGGATAAAAAAAACAGATGTCAACAAACAATACAAGGCACTGTGCTCGGATTTTATGATGGTGTGGCAGGCCCTGGCACCGGCGCCTTTTGGACAGCATCTTCCAGCGCTTTATACAAAATAAACTTACTCTATAGCTGTGGTGTTGCCCGTTGTAATAATTTCGTCAGTAACTTTTGCAGTTTGCTGACGTTTATCTATTTAGGTTATGTTAACTTACTGCTAGGTTTGACCATGGGGATATTTATTATGGCGGGTGCCTGGGTCGGCTCACATTGGGCAATCAAGCTCGGGAGTAAATTCATTCGCCCGGTATTTATCATTATTGTTATTTTTATGTCATTTAATCTTGCCTACCAGGCCTGGTATCAATAATTTCACTGTTTATGAATCAGCACACCTTAAACAAACTGCACCATATAGTGAATCAACTACTCATTCAGGCGATTGAGATTGACATGCTAAATAAGCAAAACAAAGCGTTCAACTTTCGCAAAGACAACAATGTATTTTCTGAAGCCTTATTCAATACCCACAGTGAATATTTAACTCCTTATGTAAATGAAACTCAAGGGAAAATAAATGAACTTCAAGCCCTGTTACAACAAAATAAACGCCAGTTTGCCATGCAACGATTGCAAGATGTCGAGCAACAAATTGCCGCATTAATCAATGCCATCAAGGCTAACAGCACGTTAAACAAAAGCTCATCACAACAATGGCAAGCAGCTAAGCAACGAAGATACCAAAAAGCAGCGCAGCAGCTGATGGCAAACAGCCAGGCGCTACATCAAAAACTGGCAGAAACCTTTGAATTTGAGCGTCGTCTACAGCTGATGCTTAACGATAAAGAAAATGAATTGGCAATAACAGGTGACCAGCAAAAGCAAGCGGTCACCCAGCAGATATTAGTATTGCATCAGCGCCTGGGGCGTTGCCGGCAAGCTATTTCAAAACTGGAACGTCAAATCGAAATGAGTGAAAAACGCTAAGTGATTTTTCAGCAATAACGCCCTAATTCTACTCGAAAAATATTCGCTTTTTTTTTCATCTAACGGTAGGCTTAAAAAATATGACAGTTACCTGAGGTTGAATATGAAAATTTCTGACGATATTCATAACTATTATGAGAAGCTGGTTGTTCAGCATTTTGCCGCGTTAAAATTAGAAGAAACTTATGACGCTGATTTTATGGCAGATTTAACTTGTGTAGTGTTAAATCAATTACCAACCCGCTACATTCGCCACGAAGTGGATATGGCATTTTATTTACCGGCTTCAGAACGTTTTGAAATGGAAGGCAAAGTCAAAGTTGCGGTGAGTAAAGCATTAGAGTTTATGAAACAACACCATAGCTAAAGCATGCTAGTATCGATAAACAAGTGTTCTAATAAATTAGCCACTTGTTTATCATTATCTCTAAATTGAATGCCAACATTTACCCGACCTTTTTCATTGCGGCTATTACAAACCTTTGCCGGAATACGTATTTCACCAATAGCGTAATGAGTCACGCAAACAAACACCTCTCGCGATTTAACATTAATTAACTCATTTTCCGCTTTAAAGGTAAAACCACAGCCTTTCAGTGATAAATCCGCAATGATGCCATTAATTTCAACATTGGTTTGATTCGGCTGGTTCAGTGAGATAGCCGCAGGTAAATGGGTAGTAATACGTTGATGCGACCTAAGCTGTCGGTTTTCAATGCGCTTGGGATAAGTCAAAATAATAAACTTTTCAGGCGATTGGGTGATATTACGAATCGTCGCGCGGAACGCAAAACAGCAACCTTTATCTCCTTCAAGCAAATAGCGAACAATAGCAACATTGCCTTCCACCAATACGTCACTATAATCTGTAGCCTTTAGGACATTCGGGTATTTTAATATGATATATCGACCTATTTCATAGCCGATAAGTGATACTTTTATCCTGACCTGCACCGGGTGATTAATTTGAAGGTCGACGGTTTTTCCCGGCAGTAATTCAAAGGTATCCCCTACATTTTCTTCCTTTGGTAAGCTACTAACTGCTAAGTCTGCCACGATACATCCTTATGGTATTCTTCTTATTATCATGAATTAATATAACCAAGTGGAAAATATTTAACAATATTTTTATAAAGGACAGTGTTGTAAGAAAAATTTTCGAAGAAAATTAACCTGTTGTTAAGTGCTAAAAGAGAACTGAATAAATAGATTGGGTGGCAACCCAATCAGCCACACTCCGGCACATGAGTCGTCTGCTGCGGTTGCTTCCTTCCGGACCTGGCCGAGTTCACAGAGTATCATTGCGAAGGGACCGAAAGGGTCACCATAGATGGCTAAATAAATTTAGCGGCGAGATTATCGCTAATCAAAAGCTGTGATGCAAGCTCTTGCAGTAAAAATCAAACCAAGTGCGGTTTTTTTGCGCAAACGCCCTGGTAGAGCGCCTTGATTTGCTGTAACGATGCATCCAAATCATCAGTTACCTGCTGAGCTGGCATGATCGCAACTTCTTTCTTGCTAAAGTCCAAACTGATCGGCACGACAGGAACATTCGCCTGCTTGGCAATGTGTAAAAAACCTTTTTTCCATTCCAGGGTTTTACTGCGGGTGCCTTCTGGCGCGAGCCCCAAGATCATTTTCTTCCGGCTGGCAAATAAGCTAATCATTTGGCCAACAACTCCGTGTGGATGTGAACGCTCAACGCCAACCCCACCCAGTTTTTCCAGCAGCCATTTAAAAGGGCCGATAAAAATACTGTCTTTACCTAAAAATGTCACTCGGATATCAAGTGCCAGCATCACTAAAATGGCTACGATAAAATCCCAATTTGAGGTATGAGGGGCAACAATTAAGACAAACTTTTGTTGTTCTGGAAACCGACCAACCACCCGCCAGTTAAAAAACGCTAAACACTTTTGCGCAAACCAGGCCGCAATAACAAAGTTATTCCTGGCAAGCTGAGCCGGTACTTCTGGTAACAAGGACTACTCTCTTTCTCTGGCTATTTTTTCATTGATTTCGAGCAATACCGACTTAAGCACTAACAGGTTTTCCTTACCCAATCGCAACATCAGTTTATCGGCATCATCCAGGCTTTCTATTTCGAGGTCTTTAAATTGATACATCACACTTGGTCTAACCAATTCTAAGCGCTCTTTCGGTATTTCCATATCCAGCACCTTAGTGATCGCATCTTGCAAAATATCGGTAAAATCTTCATCCGGATAACCGAGTTCACGATAGGCTTCATCCACTAACGGCTTAAGCTCGTAATACCAGCTCACCAAAGTATCGCTATCCACAGAGCGCAATAAATCAACATACAGGCTAAAGCGTCGTGAAGAAGTATCATCCCACTTGATCACTACTTCACCATTTTCATTAATCTCACGCGCATTAAAGGCGCTGTTAGGCTTAATTAATGGGCTATGCTCATAAGCGATAATGCCCTGGGCAAAATTATCGGTAAAGACGACAAAACGACGAATGATGTCATCATCAATCACCAACTTAAGCAACTCTTTACGCCAGGTGATCGACGGCAGTTTTTCCGTAAGCCAGGCATCACTTTCATCTAATGTCGGCAATAATGGCTCAGGCTCTGGCTCAGGCTCAATAGCAGCTGGCTCAGGTTCTGGTTCCGGCTCGATAACAACCGGTTCAGGTTCGGGTTCAGGTTCAACTTGCACAGGTGTTTCAATCAACCGTGGTTGCTCAACCGGCTCCGGCTTTGACTGATCTTGAAAAATAAAATAACCAACAATCACAGCCAAAACGATAACTATGATGCCACCTATTAACCACCCAGGTGTCGAATTAGTTTGAGAGTTGTCCATATCGACCTTATAAATACTGCTTCTAAATGCTAGCTCACGCTAACAAACAAAAAATATCAATGACTATTGCAACGTGTTTTTATCCTAGTTGCAAGCGTGATTTAATTATTTGATACATTTTATTGTTATTAGTTAACCTCTACTTCGCATAAGTTATGCGTTTCTGGGGTTAATTAGCACAGGCTTGCAACTACCGAGGATTACTGGCAGGAATTATTGCGCATCCGATTGATTTTCAGGTAACGCTTTGATAAATGCCGTTAGTTGATTACAACGTTCAACAATGCCACAGATCAATGGATAAGGAGACATATCAAGATTAAATCGATTGGCATTATACACTTGGGGGATCAGGCAAATATCCGCCATAGTCACTTGGTCGCCAAAACAAAATTTACCACTGGTTGCAGCCAGTTTTTTCTCAATCGCGGCAAAACCTGTGCTCATCCAATAATGACTCCAGGTTAATTTATCAGCGTCGCTGACCTTAAGTTCACGCGCCAGGTATTGCTGCACTCTGAGATTATTCACCGGATGTATTTCACAGGCAACATCTAATGTCAGCGCCTGCACTTGCGCCTTATCTGCGATATTGTCCGGATACAAGGCAACTTGTGGGTATTTCGCTTCAAGATAATCTATGATGGCAAGTGACTGGTTTAGCGTTAGTTCGCCATCGACTAATGTCGGCACTAAATGCGTAGGATTTAACGCAACATAGTCTTCACTGTGCTGCTGACCACCATCTTTGACTAAGTGTACTGGGATTGACTCAAACTCGATGCCTTTTAGATGCAGCGCAATACGTACCCGATAGGCGGCAGAAGAACGCCAATAACCATATAATTTCATAAACTTTCTCACCTTCAGTTATACCAAGCGAATTAAATAAAGAAATGGTAATCTATCTGCCTATTAACACCAAGAGTATCGCCTGAAATGACAATCTAGCTAACGTGTTTGAAAGTTTACAATCAACAAGAGTCCAGCTAAATTTTAACCGTTTTCTTGTTGATATTATATTCACGTAATTTATTGGCAATTGCGGTATGGCTTAAACCAAGCTTTTTCGCAAGCTGGCGAGTACTAGGGTACGCCGGATAAAGTTTACGCAACAAGTCCGCTTCAAAACCCTTAACTGCCGCATCTAACGTGCCTTCAAATTCCTGTTCGAGATAGCCGTGCTCCCTGGTATAGGCCGGTAACTGCAAATGATTAGTTTCAATGACATGACCTTCCATTAACGAAACTGCGCGGATCAGGACATTTTCCAACTGCCTGACATTGCCTGGCCAGGGGTAATGCTCGATAAAATCGCGACAATCATCCGACATGCTGACATTCGCTTTACCAATGCGCTGACCAAATTTCGCAATAAAAAACTCTGCCAGCGGAATAATATCAGAACGTCGTTCACGCAACGATGGAATATTCAATCCCAAAACATTTAAGCGATAATATAAATCTTCCCTAAATTCACCTTTTGACACCATGGCAAGTAGATCGTGATTGGTCGAGCCGATGATCCTGACGTTAACGGTAATTTCTTTTTCATCATCTACGCGCCTAAAACTGCCGTTTTGAATCACCCGTAATAACTTGGTTTGTAGTTTAGGCGACATTTCCCCCACTTCATCCAGGAATATGGTACCGCCATCGGCAAGTTCAAACAGGCCTTTTTTACTGTTCTCACTCGTTGGCGAGCCGATACCAAATAGCTCGGTTTCTGCCGCTTCATCCGGCAGTGAAGCACAGTTTAGCGTCATAAAGGGGTTTTCAGCGCGATCACTGGCTGCATGGCAGGCGTGGGCGATAAGCTCTTTTCCGGTGCCGGTTTCACCAACAAGCAACATTGAAGAATCCAGTAACGCCATGCGTTTTGCTTCCCGGATCACTTTACGCATCGCACCGCTGCTTGCCTGAATACCGGCAAAATTATTTTCATTGGCTTGTTTAAAGGCGCTAATTTGCTGCCCTAGCCTTGCCTCAGATTTTAAGATCAATACTGCGCCGGCTAAAATAGACTCCCCGGTCGCATCGCTGACATGTATTGGTATAATATCGGCAACATAATCATCATCAACAAACTTAAGCCGTCTGGTTTGTGCCAACACTTCACCACTGTCGAGCCAGCGATTAAAGTTAAAACCTTTGAGCCATTGGCTGACATGTTCACCAATTATCTCCTGCTCATCGCAACCGATAATACTGGCTGTGACATTATTGACGATACGGATATTGCCCTTGGCATCAATTGAAACAAAAGGATCAGGGAAAGTTTTGATCAGGGTCGAGAGCTCATTCTTCTCGCGCTCGGATGGCATATAAGGCGTGGTTTTAACATCCAGCACACCTTCGATTAATCTCAGCTGAGGCATAAAGCTTTGCAATTCAGAAAAATCCAGATCAGGAATATTGATAAAGATCTTCCCTGGCTGTTTTAACTCTATGCCACGTAGATCAATTTGTCGTTCGACAAAAATACTTAAGACATCCTGGGCGATACCAACACGGTCATGACAACCAATTTCCAAACGCATTTAGGCAAACCTTATCATCTAAAAACCAACACGCTATTGTAAACTAAGTTTTACAATAAAAAAAACCCCCTAGTGGTAGGAGGTTTTAACAGTTAAATGTAAGTAAATATTACAGCATTTAAGCAGAAAAATTAATCCGCTAGTCTTGCTCGAGTAACTGATCGGTTTTTGCCGCACAGATAAAGTCATTTTTATGTAGCCCTTTAATTGCATGGCTCCACCAGGTCACGGTCACTTTACCCCATTCCAGTAAAATTGCCGGATGATGAAATTCCTGCTCAGCTAACTCAGACACTCTATTAGCAAACGCCCAGGCCAGTTTATAATTTTTAAATTTATAAACACGTTCCAGCATCATAATACCGTCACGCACTTCTGGTACCCAGTCAGGGATTTGTGACATTAGTTGTTGTAATTCTTCTTCACTTACTTTTGGTGCGTCAACATGACAGGCTTCGCATTGCTGCGTAGATAATTGCGAACTCATAATAATTCCTTAACTTGCTATTTTTGATTCTTTTGCTGGAAATTTCGCTTCAAACAAACCTAATGATTTTGCCTGCCCGACCATTTCCATGATTTCTTCAATTTCGTATTCGCGAATGGTATCCAGATCGCTAACTTTGGTTAACATATAATAAATAGGCTGCATAATGTCGATACGATACGGAGTTCGTAAAACATCCAAAACATTCGCTTTGCTTAACGGTTTACGCTCAACGGATTCATCGTGCAAGGCATATTGCGTTTCACTCGGCGATGAAATAATACCACCACCATATACTCGCAAACCTTGTGGTGTATCTAACAAACCAAACTCAACAGTAAACCAGTATAATCGTGCTAAAAACACCCTCTGCTCTTTTGTCGCATTTAACCCCATTTTGCCATAGGCCTGAGTATAATTTGCAAAAGACGAGTTAGTCAGCAATGGGCAATGGCCGAAAATTTCATGAAAGATATCAGGTTCTTGTAGATAGTCGAATTCTTCCCGGGAACGAATAAAGGTAGCAACCGGGAATTTTTTCTCTGACAGCAATCTAAAAAATTCACCAAAACCTATTAACGCCGGCACCGGTTCACACTGCCACCCGGTAGTACTGCGCAATACTTCGCTGACCTCTTCAAGCTGTGGAATACGATCTGTCGGTAAATTCAGCTTTTCAAGCCCGGCAATATATTCATCACAGGCGGTGCCTTTGATGCAGGAAAGCTGCCTGGTGATCAAGTCATGCCATATTTGATTTTCTTCGGTAGACCAATCAATAATGCCGTTTTCATCTGGCACTCTTGAAACGTAATTTGTCGCTTTCGCCATGTTGTAAACCTTCTAAAATGGATCAGCAAAGCCACTTGGCACTCTATTGTTAGTATAGTTGAGTATAGTATGAACAAGTAATTAGGCTGATAAAATGTAGTCAAGCTACTTCAGTTGATTTCATAATAAGCGAAGCTTTATCTCCTAGCACCAAATTATATTTGGTTAAAAACCAAACAATATCTTTTTTTGTATATTAATTTTTACAATAGAATTTACAACAAAAACAAAAAACCAATGATTTCAGCCAATTACCAATTTCATCACCGCCAAAACAGCTACAATCATTGACTAAATTTATTGATTTTTATTCGCCAATTGTTTGATCTGGCCAATGATCTGCTTTCTGACATCTTTTAGCCTAGGAGGGTTATCGTCAAATGAAATAGGACGGCATAGACTCATGGTTTTTAAGCCAAGGCGCGCGGTAAGCATACCTGCACCCAGCCCCTGTGCCAAGCGGGTAGATAGCTTGCCAAGTAAATCTGCCCCCAGTAATTCAGTGCCTAGATCGGCAACGAGTTCTGTCGCCCCTGCATAAACCATGTTAACAAATACTTGTTTAATTAATTTAATCCGCGACCAGTAACTTAACCTTAAACCATAAAGGTGGGCAATTTCGTCGACCATTTTTAGATTGCGCCAAAACATTAATAACATATCTAACACCGCTATCGGACTTAACGCCACCAGTACCACAGCTTCAGTGGAAAACTTACTGACTTTTTCTAGAGCTTTTTGGTCGACCTTAGCCAATACCTGGCGAGAATATAATTCTAACACTTCCTTATTCGTCAGTTCCTGCTGCACTGAATCTGCCCACTGCTGTTCCAGCTCAGACATTAAATCAACCGGCAATTGTTCACTGATCTGTCTGCATAAATTTTGTGCCGATGACTGATCGGTTGCGCTTAAGTTATCATCGACACGCCGTTTAAGTTTTTCACGACGCTTTAACTGCCTAAGTCCTTGCAACTCACGTAACAAACTGCCGCCAGCAACTAAAGCAATCACCAATAATAACGCAGCGTACAAACCGGCGATGAGCGGCTGTTCGGCAAAGCCCAAGACAAAAAACTCCACGGTTTCAATACCTAAGATTAATGCCAATAAAGAGAGTAAAATACGCCAAAGCCAGCGAGGTTTAGCTGATACTTTCACTTGCGGTGTTTCAACTGGCTGCTCTTCTGTTAATTCATTGTTTTCGATAAACACTTGCTGATCTAACACCACAGGCGCGGCTTTATTTTCACCAGCCAGCGTTTCTTCAAATAAAATCTGTTGTTGAGGTTTATCCTGAAGTTCACTCATTTAATTTTATCTCCCAACAAAAACTCTAACACTTGATCCATACGTAAATGTGGTAATGCCTGGTGCCCTGATACCGTAGCCAACGGCGCAAACGCAATATAGTTAAAAGACTTGTCCTGCCAGTAACCCGCATTAGGAATCGCCTTTGGTACGGCTCCCGGAAATAGGGTCACCAGCTTATTATTTTCCAGCTCCCTGCCCTGAATCACCGGAATATCCCGCCCCTGATATTTACCTTGACCAGCTTTAGTGGCTTTAACGGATGCGATCGCCATACTGGCCATACTAATGCCATCAAAGGTTAGTTGCTGCCTGGATTGGTGCACTAACTGCTCAAGCAGTGAAGTTAAATGCTGATGCTGCTCTGGGGTGACATGATCCGCTTTAGTCGCAGCAAATAACAATTTATCTATTTTTGGTGAAAACAAGCGGGTTAAAAAATCGGACTTACCATAATCAAAGCTTTCGATAATCAGTGCTAACGCTTGCTGTAAATCATTAAAGCTGTCTGGACCAGCATTTAACGGCGTTAGACAATCTGCCAAAATGATCTGCCGATCAAAATTAACAAAATGTTGCTTATAAAAACGCTTCACTACATGTTCTTTGTATTCAATATAACGCGCTCTTAACATGCCGATTAAGCTATCGTCACTGGCATTTTGATAGGCGTCGATATCCATAGCAGCAAAATGAGTGAATGGAAAAAACTGCAATATCGGCGCACCTGCGAGCTCACCCGGTAATATAAAACGTCCTGGCTGGATCACTGATAAACCAAGCTGATGCCTAAAGTAATGTAACAATTCAGTATATTGGTCCGATAATTGTGCAAGTTTTTCCTCATCCACTTTTTCGAATGGCTCAAGCTCGGCCACTTTAGCAATAAAGTTTTGTGCTTTTTCTTGTCTTGGTGATGCCATAAGCAGTTGAGTGCTCGCTTCACTCCATTGCTCATAGGTTTGGTGCAACAAAGGTAAGTCCAGCAACCATTCCCCCGGATAATCAGTGATGTCAAGATATAAGGTCGCAGTATCGGTGGCATATTTTAACAGGGAATCCTGAGGTTGATAACGAATTGCCAGCCTAAGTTCACTGATCCCTTGGGTAGGTTCAGGCCAGTGAGGTTGTTCTTTGGTAAACGCCTGCATCGCTTTTTCATAATCAAAGCGCGCTATCTTCAGGTTTTTCTGTGGCACGCGTTTCGCGGCAATAAATCGCCCTTGATGGACAGGATTAAAAAAAGTTAATTGCGATTGGCTATTCTCATTAACCAGTTGATTGACAAGCGAGGTGATAAAAGCGGTTTTACCACTGCGACTTAAGCCTGTCACTGCCAGATTAATATGCTGATCTAAGGTGCGATTTACCAGTTCATTGGCTTTTTGCTTTAAGCGTTCAACCGTTTCTTTATTGATCAAAGCCATAAAATACTACTACATTCCAGCCAATTATTAGTAAACAATGAAATGCATCTTAACGATTATTTAGTTGTTTTTACAGAGTTTTGGCAAAAGAGCATCAATCGCCGTTCCTGTACATCCATGTACCTGCGGCATTGCCTGCACGAATGCAGATGTTGAGCTTCCGAGGACGGACTTGCAGCGTCTTATTTGTTGACCTAGCAACAGCTATCGGGGGACATAGCCTTTATCTTTATAGCTTATTGATCTCGCGAGAGACAGTAAATTCAGGAGAAGTGACATAACGCTCTATTTTTCGCAATTCTCGTTCCAGAGATTTGAATTTACGTCTAATATCGTGAAACGCCTGTTTAGGCGGCTCACCCGCCTGCCAAATTCGCGATTTGACCTTAATTGATTCACGGGTAATATCTGATTTCTCATGACATTTATCCTTTGAAAACTTTGGTTTTCGGCAGCTAGCCTTGCTGGTTTCACTGGTTCCCGGCTTTTTATCAAGAATAAACCAGGCCGCAATATAAATAACGATAAACCATCCCATGCCGAGCAACACGCCTGAAACCACCAAGATCCTGACCAACCAGGTTTCCCAGCCAAAATAGTCTGCTAACCCCGCACAAACCCCGGCAATTTTCCCCTGGCTTGGGTTACGATATAACTCTCCTCGGCCTTTGTTTATCATACTTTATCCCTCCAATCTGGAGTTTCTGCATCTAATATCGCTTCCAGAGTTTTAATCCGATCTGCCATTTTATCAGCCAGTTCTGACAATTCTGACAATTGAATATATTCTTCTTCAGTCAATCCCTGACTGATCTGACGCTTGCTGCGATAATGGAGAATCAACCAAATCGGCGCGACAATTAACATAAATATGATGACGGGGGCTACAATAATTTCTTCCACGCTACTTCTCCTTACCTAATCAAATCAAAAACAGATAGCATTAACATCAACGTTTATTTCGCTTTTTTACCTGTTTTCATTTTAGCTTTCAATTGTGCTAATTCATCATCAATATTTTCATCGGCTTCTAATTCAGCAATTTCATCGGCTAGCGACTTGCTCCCCATATCATAGGCTTCAACCTGTGATTCGATATCATCAATTTTCCGTTCATAACTGTCGAAACGATTTAATGCATCATTAACGCGGTCACTATCGATATTACGTTTGACTTTTAATCGTGAAGTAGCGGTTTTTTCACGCATAATAATCGCTTTTTGTCGCGCCTTGGCATCTGCCAATTTTTCCTGTAGTTGAGAAATCTCACCCTGCAACTTAGTAATATGCTCGTCGACATGCGCTAATTCATCTTCTAATGCTGCCGCATTTTCTACGCACTTTTTCTTCTCAACTAACGCGGCACGAGCCAGATCTTCTCGGCCTTTACTTAATGCAAGCTCCGCTTTTTCTTGCCATTGTTCTGAATCTTTTTCAAAACGTTGTGCCTGGCGAGAAAGCTCTTTCTTATCCGCTAATGTTTTCGCAGATGAAGAACGTACTTCCACTAATGTATCTTCCATTTCCTGAATAATTAAACGTACCATTTTGGCGGGATCTTCCGCTTTATCCAGTAAGCTGTTGATATTAGAATTAATAATATCGGTAAACCTTGAAAAAATACCCATAACTACTTCCTCATTAACATTAATTTTTTCAACTTGCCTATCCAATATTCATATTTCACGCCAAGTTTGAAAAGTATCTTAATACCTTGTTTTCACTAATTTTATTGAAATATTAAAAAACACTTTCATCCTGCTTGTTAATAAAATACACTATTTGTTAGCCAAATAAACCAATAATTAGGTCAAGCAATGTCGCGCTTTAGCCAACAAGACAACCTTATTGGACAATCCAATAGTTTTTTAGAAGTATTAGAGCAAATTTCACAAATTGCTCCCCTCAGTAAACCGGTACTCATCATAGGTGAACGAGGCACAGGTAAAGAGCTGGTGGCAGCGAGATTGCACTATCTATCAAAACGCTGGGATCAAAATTATTTAAAACTAAACTGCGCAGCGCTCAATGAAAATTTGCTGGAAAGTGAGTTATTCGGCTACGAAAGTGGCGCTTTTACCGGTGCCAATAAACGCCATGAAGGCAGGTTCGAACGCGCAGATAAAGGAACATTGTTTTTAGATGAAGTTGCCAATACTTCAGGCCTGATCCAGGAAAAATTACTTAGAGTGGTCGAATATGGTGAATTTGAACGGGTCGGTGGTTCTCGAACCATTAAAACCAATGCCCGTTTAATTGCCGCCACTAACGAAGATCTGCCGTCAATGGCCGACGCTGGCGAATTTAGAGCGGATTTACTCGATAGATTAGCCTTCGATGTTATCACCTTACCGCCGCTCAGAGAGCGAGTTGAAGACATACTATTATTAGCGGAAAACTTCGCAATTAACATGGCTCGGGAGCTGGAGTTTGAACTGTTCAGCGGCTTTACCGAAAAAGCGAAAAGAGCGATGCTGGAATATCACTGGCCTGGTAATATCCGGGAATTAAAAAACGTTGTTGAGCGCAGTGTTTACCGCTGTAATAACCCGCATTTGCCGGTACACGATTTAGTGATAGACCCATTTGATTCTCCTTACCGCCCATCACAAAGAGTGAAAACCCAAGACAGAGTGTTCCAGCAACCAACCGTCACGACACCGCAGGTAGATGACATTCAAGAAGAAAGTACATCGCCGGAACTAAAAATTAAGCAGACTCTGGAATTCCCGTTATCATTAAAGTCACTGTCTCAAAACTATGAAATCGACTTGATCAAGTCTGCTTTAGAGAATTGTCAATATAATCAAAAGAAAACCGCGGATGCCTTAGAATTGACCTATCATCAGTTAAGGGGATATTTGAAAAAGTATAACCTGTTAGAAACCAATGCTGGTGAAGAATAAGGAAACTCACGTGACTAAGTTCACACCTTATCCGCTGTTACTATTAACACCATTACTGATACAGTTGTTTGGCTGCGATGCCAGTAATGAAGTGTCACTCTCGGAAAATAGCATTATTTACTGTAGCGAAGGGGCGCCGGAGGCCTTTAATCCCCAGTTGGTAACTTCCGGAGTGACTATCGATGCCACCTCAAAACAATTATATAATCAATTGATTATCTTTAGTGCATCGGATAATACTATCGCTCCTTCATTGGCGAAATCCTGGCATGTCACCCGTGATAATAAGCGCATAACTTTTTATCTACGCCGAGACGTCCACTTTCATCAAACTAATTATTTCACACCAACTCGACCACTGAATGCGGATGATGTGCTGTTTAGCTTTAACCGCATACTAGATAGTACACACCCTTTTCATCAAGTTTCAGGCGGTAAATATCCATTTTTTCAAAGCGTAGGCTTTTCTGAATTAATTGATTCGATAGAAAAAATTAATGAGTATACTGTGCGCTTTAACCTAAAACGCGCCGACAGTTCCTTTTTGGCAAACTTAGCAACCGACTTCTCCGTTATTTTATCGAAAGAATATGCCGATCAGTTATTACAAATAAATCAGCCAGAGCTAATTGACAGCTTGCCGATAGGTACCGGCCCTTTTAAATTAAAGGAATACCGTACCGGTTCGTTTATTCGTTTTACCCCGAATAGCCAATACTGGGACGGCGCCACACAGTTAACCCAATTGTTGTTTGATATCACCCCCAGCAATACCGGACGTTTAACTAAATTACTGGCAGGTGAATGTGATATCATCGCCTACCCGATAGCGCAGGAAAAAATTCGCAACAACCCGCAATTGTCTCTAGACCAGGTCACGGCCTTTAATATTGGCTACCTAGGCTTTAACACCACCAGATTTCCATTTGATAATAAGCTGGTGAGAAAAGCGGTTGCCCATGCCATCAATAAGCAAGCAATACTAGATACTGTCTATTTTGGCGATGCCGAAGGTGTTGCCGCCCATTCAGTTATTCCGCCATCTTCATGGGCATATGATGCGAATATTCCAACAATCGAATATTCAGTATCAAAGGCAAAAGCACTACTGGCAGAAGCAGGATTAAGTAATGGTCTCACCATAGATTTATGGGCGATGCCGGTACAGCGCGCCTATAACCCGGATGCGCTCACTATGGCAAAATTAATTCAGGCAGATTTAAAAAAGGTCGGGATCACTGTCAATATTATCAGTTTCAACTGGCAGGAATTTTTACGTCGTCTGGCACTCGGTGAGCATCAATCAGTATTACTTGGCTGGAATGCCGATCATCCTGATCCGGATAACTTTTTTACTCCACTGTTGAGTTGTAGTTCGGCAGAAACCGGCAATAACAGAACCTTCTGGTGCAATCAGTCATTTGATCAAATTATCCATCAGGCTTTAACGACGACAGATATCACTGAGCGCAAAGCGCTTTACCAACAGGCATTGATAATAGCTAATGAGGAACTACCGCTGTTTCCTATCGCTCATTCCAAACGCTTTCAGGCACGTTCCAATAAGATCAAAGGTAAGCTACTAAACGCCTTTGGCGGCATTGATTTTACTGGAGTAACCAAGAATTAATATGCTTATTTTTACCCTAAGACGATTAAATCTGTTTTTGTTTACCGTTGTGCTGTTAACGGTATTATCGTTTAGCCTGAGTTTTTTATTCCCTGGTGATCAAATTACGAACCTTTC
Source organism: uncultured Thalassotalea sp. (assembly GCA_964620605.1). Classification (GTDB taxonomy): domain Bacteria; phylum Pseudomonadota; class Gammaproteobacteria; order Enterobacterales; family Alteromonadaceae; genus Thalassotalea_E. The sequence continues at coordinate 15,515 of CAZUHQ010000018.1, read as the reverse complement.
AGGCCAGATCAATGCGAGTCCTGAAGCCATAGAGTTAATCGCATTAGAGTACAGTAAGCACGAGTCGATAATTGTTCAATATTGGGTTTATATTAAACACTTATTCAACGGTGACTGGGGTGTGTCTATGCACAGCCAAATGCCGATCGCCGATGAGATTCTCAGCCATTTACCAGCCACCATGGAATTGAGCTTAGTGGCCTTGCTGATCGCTATGCTAGTCGGTATTCCCATAGGTTTTGTCGCCGCAGCCCATCACAGAAAACTAACGGATAATATAATCTTATCTTTTGCCATGATAGGTTACTCCATTCCAATTTTTTGGCTCGGGCTGCTGGCAATATTAATTTTTTCAATTCAACTGGCCTGGCTACCTTCAGCTGGACAGCTTAGCCTAGTGTATGAAATAGAGCAAATTACCGGCTTTCAAATGATTGATATTTTACTCAGCGACAGCCCCTATAAATGGCAAGCGTTTCAAAATGCCAGCACCCATATTATCTTACCGGCAGCTGTGGTCGCGCTGGCACCCGCGACAATTTTTATTCGCCTCGCTCGTACCGCCATGCTAAATGTGCTGGAAACTCACTATATCAAAGCGGCGATGGCCAAAGGACTGACTCGCCAGCAAATCATCTTTCGCCACGCGATACGTAACTCATTAGTAGGTGTGATTCGAGATGTCGGCTTACAATTTGCCAACCTGGTAACTCTAGCCATGGTCACGGAAGTGATTTTCAGCTGGCCAGGTATCGGCAGGTGGTTAATCGAAAGCATCTACCAGCGGGATTATACGGCGATTCAGGGGGGATTGCTGGCATTATCAAGCTTTATTTTTATCGTTCACATATTAACTGACTTTATCTATGCCTCACTAAACCCGTTAGCAAGGGAGGCAAAATATGGCTCGGAGTAAAATCTATCAGGAAGAAGAGTTTCCTTCTCCACTGGCACAGTTATGGCAAAGCTTTCGCCAATCACCGGCGGTAATGATCGCCTTTGGCTGCTTCATTTTCTTGTGCGCAATGGCACTGTTTTCTCCCATTGTTTCTCCCTATTCCCCGGTAGAAAATCATTTGGATAACCTGTTACTGCCGCCATCATGGCACGATGATGGTGATATCAGCTTTCTGCTTGGAACAGATAATTTAGGCAGGGATATGCTATCAAGGCTAATGCATGGCACCTCTTTAACCTTTGGTTTGAGTTTTATCGTCGTCATTATCTCACTGGCTGTTGGGGTAATTATCGGTTCTCTATCAGCGCTGACCCAAGGCGTAAAATCAAGCTTTCTTAATCACTTTCTTGATGTCATTTTATCGATTCCATCGCTGCTGTTAGCGATTATTATCGTTGCTCTGTTAGGGCCAGGTTTAAGCAATACCTTATGGGCGATCGTCATGGTATTGATCCCACAGTTTATCCATATCACCCGCAATGCAGTCAAAGAGGAATTTAGAAAAGATTATGTCCTGGCGTCACGCCTAGACGGCGCGAGCTCGTTTCGTATTCTCTATTATTCCATTTTCCCTAATATAATTGAGAAGCTAATCAGTCAGGCAACCTTAGCGCAGTCAGCTGCTATTTTGGATATTGCCACCCTCGGCTTTTTAGGCTTAGGTGCCCCTATTCCTATGCCGGAATGGGGTGCTATGCTGGCAAACGGTATCGACCTATTTTACATCGCCCCGTGGACGGTTTATTTACCTGGCCTAGCCATTTTATTTTCCGTGGTCGCCACTAACCTGGTAGGCGAAGGCATGCGCCATGCAATTAAACAACGTAAGGACAGCTGATGAATCTGCTTGATATTCGTAACCTGTCGATCAAACTGATTAGCGGTACTTCCGATATTTTAGCGGTCGATCGGGTTAGCCTGACCATGAAAGAAGGAGAAGTACGTGGCCTTGTTGGCGAGTCTGGCTCTGGTAAATCTTTATTAGCCCAAGCAATTATGGGGGTACTTGACGATAAATGGCTGGTGAAAGCCGATCGTTTTCACTGGCGAGGTAACGATTTGATGCGCTTATCTCCTGAAGAACGCAAATTTGTCATTTCTAAAGATGTCGCTATGATATTTCAAGAGCCGATGGCCTGTTTAGATCCAACAACTACCATAGGTGAACAGCTGGCTGAAGCGGTTGATAGCGAGCAGCTCAGTGGTTTTTTTTGGCAAAAAAATCAACAGCGCAAACTCGCCGCCACTAACTTGCTTCACAAAGTCGGTATTAAACACCATGAAAAGTGTATTAACAGCTACCCCCATCAGCTAACAGAAGCGCTATGTCAACGGGTAATGATAGCGATGGCATTGGCAAGAAGACCACTTTTGCTGATCGCCGATGAACCGACGGCTGCGATGGAAAGTACTAATCAGGGACAAATATTTCGCTTGTTAGCGAGCCTGAATCAGTTAAAAAACATGTCGATACTTTTGATCAGTCACGATTTGGAAACTGTCACCTACTGGACCAACACTATTACCGTGATGTACAGCGGCCAGTTTGTTGAAGCAGGTACCACAGAGCAAATTTTCAACCAGCCTTATCATCCTTATACAAGAGCGTTAGTTGATAGCAGCCCAAAAGCGAATATGCATATACCTGTGAAGTCACGATTAATGACCTTACCGGGCAGCATCCCTATCCTGCAGCATCTCCCTATAGGTTGTAGGCTAGGCCCAAGATGTCCTAAAGCACAACGCGCCTGTGTGAAAGCCCCTAAAGTTAAAAATTATCACGGTCATCAAGTAAGCTGCCATTATTCCCTTAAGGATGATTATTAATATGACTTGTTTACTCGAAGTTAGTAACTTAAGTAAAAACTATAGAATCGCCAAGTTTCCCTTTAAACATAAAACTATAGTGGCACTAGAGCCAATGTCGTTTGAAATTCCAGCCCATAAAACACTGGCGATTGTCGGTGAAACTGGCTCAGGTAAATCAACACTGGCCAAGTTACTGGTAGGTGCAGAAAAACCAACAACTGGCAAGATCAAGTTAAACGGCCAGGTACTTTATCACGGTAATTTCAGACAACGCTGCCAATACATCAGAATGATATTTCAGGACTCAGGCACTACGCTTAATCCGAGTTTAACCATACACCAGCTGCTGGATGAACCTTTATTACTAAATACCGATTTAAATGAAGAGCAAAGAGCGGCGTTAATCCGTGAGACTTTGCAAAAAGTTGGCCTGCTTGGTGAGCATATGCATTTTTATCCTCACATGTTTTCCGGCGGTCAGAAGCAGCGTCTTTCACTGGCACGAGCCATTATTTTACAGCCTCAGGTCATTATTCTTGATGAAGCACTGGCGGCATTAGATCCGTCATTGCGTTCACAAATGATCAATCTGCTACTCGATCTGCAACAGCAAATGGGGCTTGCCTTTGTACTGATTTCCCACAACTTGGGGATAGTCAGACATTTTAGCGATTACATCATGGTCTTATGCAAAGGTCAGGTAGTAGAAATGGGCAACACTTTAGATGTACTGAAAAAACCCAAGCACAAATACACCAAAAAACTGATTATGAGCCAACATTTTCAGCTAGTAAATCGCTAGCACAGCTAACATCGCCGCTCCTGCGCATCGTCACTGCTATACTTCCTTGTATTCGTGACATACCGTACATCCTCGGCTCTGGCTCCAGCTTAGCTCTATCTCCTAAATCCTTTTAGTTGTGTACATCGTCACTCCTATACATCCCTGTATTCGTGACATACCGTACATCCTATACATAAAGAAGGCTGCAAATGCAGCCTTCTTTTTTAATTCAACTCCAACCGGTTAAAGTTGGCTTGTTGATGTCACATTTTCACGTTTTGTGATCTTCGCCTGACCACGTAACGCTTCAACATAACTTTGATAAGCCGCTTGCGCCAGTTGCTGCGTATATTGCTGCTCAAAGTTAGCCGGTGCAGCTTTAGCTCCTTGATTAACCGCAGTGACCTCAACCAGTGCAATATCACCATTAGATAATTTCACTGTCGTTGCCGCAACGGCATCTGAAGCTGGATGAGGCAATTTAAACGCTTCTCGAACCATGCTACTATCCAAATCGCTGCCATAACGCGCAACCGCTGCTTTCTGTTCAAAGCCTGTACTATTCGCCGTTAATTGCTCAGTAATATCTTGCCCTGCTTTATGAGCAGTTAATAACTCATCCGCTAACAATTGCGCTTTTTCTGCCGATTTTTGCTGCACTATAATTGTTTTAATCTGCTCAGATACTTCCTCAAGCGGTTTAGTATTGGCTGCCTTATATTCATTAAGACGAATAACCAGGGCTAACGACTCATTCACTTCTATGACATCTGAGTTAAGACGTTCTTGCACAATTAATTCAGAGAATGCTGCATCGATTAGTTTAGCATTATCAAAAGGTGCTGGATTACCAAAACGCGATAACCAATCAGTTGTTTGCACTTGTACGCCAACAGCATTAGCGGCATCTTCTAAACTATCGGGAAATTCAAAGCTCAACTGCGCTGCCTGCTGCTGTAATTCAAAAAACTTATCTTCAGCTTTCTGAGTACTAACAGTAACGGCTAATTCCTCTTTAACCTCGGCAAACGTTTTCACTTGCTCGGCTTTAAAGTCAGTTAATTTAATTAAATGATAACCAGATTCAGACTCAACAATATCAGTCACCGCATCAACTTCCGTTAATCCTGCCACCGCATCATCAAACGCCTGACCGTTAATACCGGCTTCAAACCACTCCAGATCACCGCCGTTTTCGCCGCTAAAGGTATCATCAGATAAAGTTTTTGCTAATTCTGCAAATGCTTCGCCATTATTTAAACGCGTTTGAATCTCAGTAATTTTAGCTTTAGCCTGCGCTTTATCATCACCAAACTCAATTAAGATATGAGCAATACGACGTTGCTCTTGCTGGCGATAATTCGCAATATTTTGCTGATAGTAAGTTTCGACTTCAGCGTCACTGACTTCAATATCTTTAGCGATTTCATTAACATCTAACGCAATATAATTAATTTTGACTTTTTCCTGGTTTTCAAAACGCGCTGGGTTTGCCAAATAGTAATCATTAATTTCAGCATCAGTCACTTCAATACCCTGCTCAAACTGTTTTGCCGAGATAGTGGCAAAACGCAGATCACGCTGCTGATTTTGTAATGCAGTTAACTGTGATGTTTGATAAGGCAGTACAAATTCACTTGCTACCAATGCTTGCACTAGTTGACGGCGTGTCATATCTTCGCGTAAATAATCGCGAAAATCTGAGGATTGATAAAACCCCGCCTGATTTATCATCGCTAAATAACGATTGTTATCAAATTGCCCGTCAACTTGAAATTCAGGCATTTCACGAATGGTTTGCTTGATGCGTGCATCAGAAACCCGTATCGCCATATCGCGAGATGCTTGGTCAACCAATAACTGACTTACCAGGTTATCAACAACGCTATTACGCAGTTGCGCCATATAATTTGCATCATTTGACAAAGTTTCAAACATCTCACCATATTGCTGCGCCATACGACCACGTTGCGCCTGATACGCTTTTTCAAACTCCGCCTGGGAAATTTTTTCACCGTTAACTTCAGCCACCGAAGTGTCAACACTGTTGGTATAGCTACCAATACCGGCAACCGCAAAAGTTAAAATAATAAAACCAAGAATAATTTTAGCGACTAATCCTTGAGAATTTTCTCTAATATTTTCTAACATCTCTTTCTCTTTACACTCAGTGTATTTTTAATTCGTTATACCGACTGGCAATACTACGCGCGATTTTATCAGATGCACCCTCGTCCTTGAAGTCGGATATGATAATAATCAGCAAAAACTTTTGCCTAAATTTTATCGTTATAAAACAAAAGACCACCCGAAGGTGGTCTTTTTAAAATTCTTAACCGTAACTGTGATTAGTTACATGCATCTTTTAAAGCTTTACCGGCTTTGAATGATGGGATTTTAGCTGCTGCGATTTCAATAGTTGCACCAGTTTGTGGGTTACGGCCAGTACGTGCAGCACGGTCACGTACAGAGAAAGTACCAAAACCAACTAATGCTACTTGCTCGCCACCTTTTAATTCTTCAGTAACAGCTTCGATAAATGAATCTAATGCACGACCAGCTGCAGCTTTAGAAATGTCAGCACCAGCAGCAATTTTCTCGATTAATTGAGATTTATTCACAGTATATTCCCCTTCAATTGTTATTATTCAGCGCTATCTTGTGTTTTTAGCGTCCTGCAGAAACTTTTATAACAAGCTTCTTTTTGAACATCAAGCACTGAGTTAAAGAAATTCTAAATTAAGATAATTCTTTTTATCTCACCCAGACCCCTTGTTTATATTGGGGTCTAGCATTTAAAGCATCACTAACTTACCACAGTTTCAAACTTTAGAAAGCCCTAATTTCGTTTTTTTTAAATTTTTTTCACTTTTTTTGCGAATTTACTCAAAAAAACACCATTTTTCAGGGGCTAGCCTAGCCCTAGCCCTGCAATTTCCACTTTTCTACCGGATGCTCAAGGGCAATTTCCAGCACTTCTTCAATCCATTTTACCGGATAAATCGCTAAATCTACTTTGACATTATCAGGGATTTCTTTTAAGTCACGCTCATTATCTTTTGGAATAACCACCGTTTTAATACCACCACGATGAGCCGCTAATAGTTTTTCTTTTAACCCGCCGATAGGTAATACTTCGCCACGTAAAGTAATTTCACCCGTCATCGCAACATCCGCTTTCACCGGGTTGCCAGTTAAGCTAGATACTAGAGCGGTACACATGCCAATACCGGCACTTGGACCATCTTTTGGCGTCGCCCCTTCTGGCACATGAACATGAATATCACGTTTTTCATAAAAATCATCGTTAATGCGCAAACTGTCGGTACGGCTGCGCACTACCGTCATCGCCGCCTGAATAGACTCTTGCATCACATCACCTAATGAGCCGGTATAAGAGAGTTTACCTTTACCCGGTACCGAAGCAGTTTCAATTGTAAGTAGCTCACCGCCAACCGAAGTCCAGGCAAGTCCGGTTACTAATCCTACACGGTTTTCATCATCTGCCTTACCATAGTCAAAGCGCTGAACGCCTAAATAATCAGCAAGGTTGTCTTGATTAATCACGACTTTCTTCATTGATTTGTCTAACAAAATCGCTTTTACCGCTTTACGACATAATTTAGAGATTTCTCGTTCTAAACTACGCACTCCGGCTTCACGAGTGTAATAACGGATAATACCGATAATCGCACTATCGTCGATCTCAATTTCTTTCGCCTTTAGGCCGTTACGCTCAATTTGCTTGGTCAATAAATGGCGCTTGGCAATATTGAGTTTTTCATCTTCGGTGTAGCCGGACAGGCGGATCACTTCCATCCGATCTAATAATGGCCCTGGAATATCCATACTGTTAGAGGTTGCAACAAACATTACGTCAGATAAGTCATAATCTACTTCTAAGTAATGATCGTTAAAACTGGAGTTTTGCTCAGGATCGAGTACTTCCAGCAAGGCTGAAGCCGGATCGCCGCGCATATCTGACGCCATTTTGTCGATTTCATCCAGTAAGAACAGTGGGTTTTTCACGCCAACCTTAGCGATTTTCTGGATCAGCTTGCCCGGTAATGAACCGATATAAGTTCGGCGATGGCCGCGAATTTCCGCTTCATCGCGCACGCCACCAAGCGCCATACGCACATATTTACGGCCGGTGGATTTAGCAATTGATTGACCAAGCGAAGTTTTACCAACCCCTGGTGGACCGACTAAACAAAGAATAGGCCCTTTAAGCTGACTAACTCTTTGCTGCACCGCCAAGTATTCTAAAATGCGTTCTTTAACCTTTTCCAGACCATAATGATCTTTTTCCAGAACTTCTTCAGCCAATGCCAAATTACGTTTTAATTTGCTACGCTTTTTCCATGGCACGCTGATCATCCAATCAATGTAACTACGAACTACGGTAGCTTCCGCCGACATCGATGACATCATTTTTAATTTTTTAAGTTCGGCTAAGGTTTTTTCTTTTGCTTCTTTGGGCATTTGAGCTTCATCAATTTTCTTTTCAATTTGCTCATGTTCATTCACACCATCTTCATCGTCGCCTAATTCTTTTTGAATCGCTTTCATTTGCTCATTCAAATAGTATTCACGCTGGCTTTTTTCCATCTGCTTTTTCACGCGGGTACGGATCTTTTTCTCAACCTGCAATAGGTCAATTTCCCCTTCCATTAACGCCATTAAGTGTTCAAGGCGATCTGCAACATTAGTAATTTCCAGTACTTTTTGTTTTTCCGCAAGCTTCAACGGCATATGGTATCGGCAAGCTGCTCGGCATCGTCGATACCGGAAACCGAAGTTAACACTTCGGGTGGGATTTTCTTATTAAGCTTAACGTAACCTTCAAATTGAGAAATCGCCGAACGCACTAACACTTCCAGGTTATCTGAGCTGTCTCCTTCGACATTAAGAAAATCAATATCAGCGGTAAAATAGCTTTCTGTCTCGATAAATTCGCTGATAGACGCGCGCTTGACCCCTTCCACTAATACTTTCACTGTGCCGTCTGGCAATTTCAGCATTTGTAAAATAGTCGCCACGGTACCGGTTAAATAAACATCATCTGCATTAGGTTCATCTACAGCAGCGTCTTTTTGTGCCACTAAAAATACTTGTTTATCGCTTTCCATCGCAATATCTAAACAACGGATCGACTTTTCACGACCAACAAACAACGGAATGACCATTTGCGGATACACAACAACGTCACGCAAGGCTAACACAGGAATAGCAGCAATTTTAGTTACATCAGCTAGTTCTTCTGACATGAGAAACTCTCTTCAATCAATTTGATAAAACGTTCGAGACAATAATACCAAGTGAATTAACTATTTAATTGGTATTAAAACTATATGGGGTTATTCAACTTGCTTTCAATACAGAATAGAAAAAAACGAGTTGAGTGGTGAATTTATCGGCAAATGATTTAAATATTAGAGTATTAGCCTGTTCTGTGCAGTCGTGTACATCGTCACTCCTTTACATCCCTGCAACCGCGACAGTGCCTGCATGGATAATGCAGGCACTTAGTTTTTGTCGGGAACAAAAAAACTGACCGTACATCCTGTACATCGTCATTCCTTTACTTCCCTGTAATCATGACATACCGTACATCCGTACATAAAAAGAGCGCCGAAGCGCTCTTTGAAAATATTAACTACCGTTCGATAAAATTAATTATCCGATGCCGCTTTTTCCTGCGGATTTTCGTAGATAACAATTGGTTTGGATTCACCTTTGATCACGGTTTCATCCACCACGACTTTAGTAGCATTTTCCATCGACGGCAACTCATACATAGTATCAAGCAGCACCCCTTCAACAATCGAACGCAAACCACGAGCACCAGTTTTACGTATCATGGCTTTATTGGCAATCGCCTGCAGTGCATCTTTTCTAAACTCTAGTTCAACATTTTCCATATCAAACAAGGCAACAAACTGCTTGGTTAAGGCATTTTTCGGTTCTTGTAAAATTTGGATCAAGGCGTCTTCATCAAGCTCGCTTAAGGTAGCAACTACGGGTAAACGGCCGATAAATTCAGGGATCAAGCCGTATTTCACTAAGTCTTCCGGCTCAACTTCCTGGAACCTTTCAGTCAGCGACTTGGCTTTATCACTGTTTTTTACTTCCGCACCAAAACCAATGCCAGTGCCGGTATTACAACGCTGTTCAACTACTTTATCGAGGCCGGCAAAGGCACCACCACAGATAAATAAGATCTTCGAAGTATCAACTTGCAAAAATTCCTGTTGTGGATGTTTACGACCACCTTGTGGCGGTACTGAAGCAATAGTACCTTCAATCAGTTTCAATAATGCCTGCTGAACACCTTCACCGGAAACGTCACGAGTGATCGACGGGTTATCCGATTTACGTGAAATCTTATCAATTTCATCGATATAAACGATACCGCGCTGCGCTTTCTCAACATCGTAATCACATTTTTGCAGCAATTTCTGAATGATGTTTTCAACATCTTCACCAACATAACCGGCTTCGGTTAAGGTAGTGGCATCCGCCATGGTAAATGGCACATCGAGTAAACGCGCTAAGGTTTCGGCAAGTAAGGTTTTACCACTACCAGTTGGACCGATTAACAGAATGTTACTCTTACCAAGTTCAACGCCATTATGAGAATCGCCATTACGCAAACGCTTGTAGTGATTATAAACCGCAACCGCTAAAACTTTCTTCGCATGATCCTGACCAATGACGTAATCATCTAAACTGGTGCGGATCTCAATTGGCGATGGCAAGCTTTCTTTTTCTTGCTTAGGCGCAATCTCTTTAATTTCTTCTCGAATGATATCGTTACAAAGTTCGACACATTCATCACAAATAAATACTGAAGGTCCTGCAATAAGTTTGCGTACTTCGTGCTGGCTTTTACCACAAAAAGAGCAATACAGTAACTTTCCGTTATCACCGTCACCTTTTTTAATATCGGTCATACGGTACCTCTAAACTAAAAATCTCAAACATCAATACTAATAAGTATTTCATAAATTACGTAGATAACAAATCTACTCAACTATTTATCTAGTCGTTGCTCTAGTATGGCGTCAACTAAGCCATATTCAACCGCACTCTCTGCACTTAAGAAATTATCTCGGTCGGTATCTTCCGCGACTTTTTCAAGCGCTTGTCCGGTATGCTCTGCCATTAAACGATTTAACTTTTCTTTAATATAAAGGATTTCCTTGGCGTGAATCTCGAAATCTGACGCTTGCCCCTGGAAGCCCCCTAAAGGTTGATGGATCATCACCCTGGCATTTGGCAGGCAATAACGTTTGCCTTTTTCACCGGCCGATAATAAAAACGCGCCCATACTCGCCGCCTGACCGATACAAACAGTACTGACATTCGGCTTAATAAACTTCATGGTGTCATAGATTGCCAAACCAGCTGTTACAGAGCCACCAGGAGAGTTAATGTAGAGATAAATATCTTTTTCCGGGCTTTCGGATTCTAAAAACAGTAATTGGGCAACAATTAAGTTCGCCATATGATCTTCAACCTGACCACATAAGAAGATCACTCGCTCTTTTAGCAACCTTGAATAGATATCATAAGAGCGCTCACCTTTGGCGGTTTGTTCAACGACCATAGGGACTAATGCACTTTCGGTAATACTGGTTAGATCGGGGGAATTATTTTGAGAAGTAAACAACTATTTTTCCTTAGTATAAAAAAATGGCTCATATGTTTCCATATAAGCCATTTAAGCGATTGCTTGCGCTATTGTCAATCAAAAAGCCTATTTAGCTTCAGGATTCATGATCTCTTGAAAGCTAGATTTCTTATCTTTAACTTTTGCAGCTGCTACTAATACATCAACCGCTTGCTCTTCAAGTGCAACATTTTGCATTTGTTGATGCATTTCCTGGTTTGACTTGTAGTATTCAATCACTTCGGCAGGATCTTCATAAGCAGAAGCAGCAGTTTCAATTAATTCGTCAACTTTTGCTTCGTCAACTTTTAATTCGTTTTGCTTGATCACTTCACCTAATAACAAACCGACTTTTACGCGACGTTTTGCTTGCTCTTCAAACATTTCTGCCGGAAGTTCAGGCATTTTTTTAGGATCCATTTGACCACCAAAACGTTGCATCGCTTGTTGACGTAAAACGTCAATCTCTTGTGCAACTAAAGCTTTTGGTAAGTCAACTTCATTCGCTTCTAATAAACCTTCGATAACTTGCTCTTTAACTTTTGCTTTTACCGCCTGGTTTAATTCACGTGTCATGTTTTTGCGAACTTCTTCACGAAGCGCTTCAACACCGCCTTCTTCAACACCAAATAATTTAGCAAACTCTTCGTCTACTTCCGGTAATACTGGACCTTCAGTTTTGTGAACTTTGATATCGAATTCAGCTTCTTTACCTTTTAGGTTTTCTGCATGGTAATCTTCTGGAAAAGTTACAGTGATCGTTTTTTCTTCACCCACTTTCATGCCGGTGATTTCTTTTTCAAAACCAGGTATCATGCGACCAGCACCAAGTTCTAATTCAAAACCTTCCGCTTTACCACCGTCAAACTCTTCACCGTCAACACGGCCTAAGAAATCGATGGTTAACTTATCGCCTTTCTTAGTTTTACGTTTGTTTTCTTTCCAGGTTTTGTGCTGGTTTTGTAAAGTAACAAACATTTCGTCCAAGTCTTTATCTGTTACTTCAACAGCAGGACGTTCAACTTTAATTTTTTCAATGTCTTTTAATTCAACTTCTGGATAGACTTCAAAAGTTGCTTCAAATTCTAAATCTTTGCCATCTTCATTGCTTTTCGCGACAAATTGAGGGCGACCAGCTGGATTAATCTTTTCAGCAACAATCGCTTCAATGAAATTACGTTGCATGACATCACCAGCAATTTCTTGACGAACTGATTTGCCGTAACGCTTTTGGATCACTGAAGGTGGTACTTTACCAGGACGGAAACCATTGATGCGCTGTGTTTTAGCGATTTGACGAAGACGATTTTTAACTTCAACATCAATTTTTTCTGCTGGAACTGAAATAGTTAACTTACGTTCCAAACCTTGTGTAGTCTCTACTGAAACTTGCATTTACTTACCTCAATACTTAGCGCTTACGTGCGCTTCTTTTACGCATCTATCTATAGGAACAAAAAATTCTCTTTTCTGCTCGCCGCCTTTTAGCTCTTGCCTACAGGCTCGGAATATCCGAATAAACGATGTTCAGATTAAAAATAATGACGCGAAATTATAGCGATGCTTTAAGCAAGAGTCGAGAGCAGATAGTAATTAATTTCACCGAAGCGAATAAAAAATCGGCTATGTTAATAAAAACTCAATAAAAATAGTCGTTGCAGAACAGTTTGAGTTTTACACTAGTGCAAGAAAATACGTCATTTGTGAGCATTGAGGTTATGTTACTCTAAAATTATTTGACGTTTATTTTTACAGATGAAAGAAAGTGGTCGGTGATGCAAGATTCGAACTTGCGACCCCTTGGACCCAAACCAAGTGCGCTACCAAGCTGCGCTAATCACCGATAACTTTTGAAAAGGATGGGGTGGCTAATGGGACTTGAACCCACGACAACCGGAATCACAATCCGGGGCTCTACCAACTGAGCTATAGCCACCACTGTAGCATCTTAGATGCATGGCACGCCCTGTAGGATTCGAACCTACGACCCACGCCTTAGAAGGGCGTTGCTCTATCCAGCTGAGCTAAGGGCGCACATTACCTACAGAAACTATACTTTCTTTCAATTAAAGACCAGCAATAAAAGAAGAAAGTGGTCGGTGATGCAAGATTCGAACTTGCGACCCCTTGGACCCAAACCAAGTGCGCTACCAAGCTGCGCTAATCACCGACTTATTGTTAAAAAGCTGCTCGCTTTCAACGGGTGCGGATATTACCTAGTTGCCCGCTGGTCGTCAAACGTTTTTTATAAAAAAAGTGGCGTTCGCTCACTTTTACACCAAGCCTAGTTAAAGAATAGACTTTTTGATTACTTTTAGCGCAACAACTCGACTATTTTCTACCACTATAACCAGTAAACATCCTGTATACAATATATTGATTTTTCCATCTACTACTTAACAATGTTTTATGAGAAAATACCGCGTTTTTTCATATTTGTGCCTAGGAATTATGACAGCATCACTTATCGACGGCAAAGCTATTGCCCAACACCTTAGAACCTCTGTTAAAGAGAAAGTTGCTCAACGTGTCACCCAAGGGAAAAGAGCGCCAGGATTAGCAGTTATTCTCGTAGGTAATGATCCTGCTTCAGAGGTTTATGTTGGCAGTAAGCGCAGAGCTTGTGAAGAAGTCGGCTTTGTTTCACGCTCTTATGATTTACCTGCCACCACCACAGAGCAAGAATTACTAGGCTTAGTAAAAGAACTCAATAATGACAATGATATTGACGGCATTTTAGTACAGCTGCCATTACCAGAAGGGTTAGATGCCAATAAGGTGATAGAAACTATCGCACCAAATAAAGATGTTGATGGTTTCCACCCGTCTAATGTCGGTAAATTGGCACTACGTCAGCCGGGTTTAAGACCTTGCACACCCAAAGGCATTATGACCTTAATCGAGTCAACCGGCATAAAAACTCATGGTTTAGATGCACTTGTCGTAGGCGCATCAAATATCGTTGGCCGCCCGATGACCTTGGAACTGCTACTCGCTGGCTGTACTATTACCACCACCCACAGATTCACTAAAAATCTGGAACAAAAGGTTCGTAATGCCGATTTAATCGTAGTCGCAGTCGGTAAACCGGAATTTATTCCCGGTGAATGGATCAAAGATGGCGCTATCGTCATTGATGTCGGTATCAACCGTTTAGCCGATGGCAAGCTGGTTGGTGATGTCGAATTTGATGTCGCGAAAGATAAAGCGTCATATATCACCCCGGTACCTGGTGGTGTCGGCCCGATGACAGTGGCCAGCTTAATCGAAAACACCTTGATTGCCTGTGAAGAGTTTGGTGGATAACTTCTTTTCTCGTTTTTACTTACTTCACCATTTCTGTGCATCCATGCACCTACGGCATTGTCTGCACGGATGCAGGTACTTAGCATGAGCAGGACGCGGTAGCTGACCATAAATCCTCGGATCGGGCATCCTGCTTCGCCCTGCATTATCCATACGGTCGTGTACATAAAAAAAACCCGCATCTGCGGGTTTTTAATGGCTATTATTTAAGCTTACGCTTTACGCCAAGTGGTTTTTCCTGCGCTGTCTTCCAGCACCACATTCATTGCTTTGAGCTTGTCTCTGGCGTCATCGGCGGCTGCCCAGTCTTTTGCCTGACGCGCATCATTACGTTGTTTGATTAACGCCTCAATTACCGCGACTTCATCCTCACTTTCACCACCTTGCAAATACTCGTTAGGTTCAAGCTGTAATAAACCAAGCAAAGCTCCTAGACCTTTAAGTGTGGCCGCCAGCTCACCAGCACTTTCACTTTGCTGTTGTTTAGCAAGGTTTAACTGTTTCGCAATATCAAAGAGCACAGATAACGCCTGCGGAGTATTAAAGTCATCATCCATCGCCTGACAAAACGCCTGAACATATTCGTTATTGCGATCAAGCTCAATATTATCCGGGACCTCTACATCACGCAACGCGGTATAAATACGCTCAAGTGACGCTTTCGCCTGCTCCAGGTTATCGGTTGAGTAATTAAGCTGACTGCGATACTGACCTGTCGTTAAGAAAAAACGCGTAGTTTCTGCATCATAATTCGCTAATACTTCACGAATAGTGAAGAAGTTACCTAAGGATTTTGACATTTTCTCCTGATCAACCTGCACCATACCGGTATGGATCCAGTAATTAACATACGGGGTATCAAGTGCGCAGCAGCTTTGTGCTACCTCGTTTTCATGGTGAGGAAATTGCAGATCTGAGCCGCCACCGAGAATATCAAAATGAACGCCCAAAACTTAGGCATTCATCGCCGAACATTCAATATG
>CAZUHQ010000017.1:0-41843 GCA_964620605.1 uncultured Thalassotalea sp. | reverse complement strand
TTTGCCTTCTTTGCGCTTTCTGCGCTGTATACAGCGCTTGATCACTTTTTGCTTATCGTCCGATGCTAAATTAATCCAGTTTTGACGCTCTTCACGGGTGCGAAAGCAACCTTTACAGTAGCCTTTGTCATCCGATTGACAGACCCCGATACAAGGGCTGGGTACGTCAAAAAATTCTAATTGCATAGTTAACCTTAAACAAAATTAGCCTAGAAGCAAATTAAAGACCTATGAGCTAAGTATAACCCATAGGCTTTGATATCCGTTACGCTAATTTATCCGTAGCAATATGGTAATCAGGATCTTCAATCACATTAATTTCAACCAAACTACCCGCTTTAGTTAGCAGTTGCTTACATTCTGCATTTAAATGTTTTAAATGCATAGTTTTTCCTTGCGCTAAATAACGCTCAGCCAGAGTATCTATTGCTTCGATCGCAGAGTGATCGGCAACCCTTGAATTCTTAAACTCGACAATCACATCACCAGCGTCGTTAGCGACACTAAATTGCTCTAAAAAATGGCTAACAGAGCCGAAAAATAATGGCCCATCAACCTCATAAACCGTCGACCCCTGCTCATTTTCGCTGCGGGTGACATTTACATGTTTCGCATGTTCCCAAGCGAATACTAATGCAGAAACAATAACCCCGACTACTACAGCAATCGCCAAATCAGTTGCTACTGTCACACCAGACACTAATATAATAACGAAGGCATCCGCTTTGGGTACTTTGCGGACAATGCGAAAGCTCGACCACTCAAAAGTGCCGATTACCACGATAAACATCACACCAACAAGTGCTGCTAACGGGATCATTTCTATTAACCCGGACGCAAATAGAATAATCACTAGCAAACCTAACGCCGCAGAAATACCAGATGCCCGGCCACGACCGCCAGAATTTACGTTGATCATCGACTGGCCGATCATTGCACAGCCACCCATGCCACCGAAAAAACCATTGACTGTATTAGAGGCTCCTTGGGCGATACACTCTTTATTACTACGGCCACGAGTGCCGGTTAATTCGTCAATCAAGGTTAAAGTCAATAAGGATTCGATCAAACCAACCGCAGCAAGAATCAAGGCGAATGGGAAGATAATCTTTAAGGTTTCAAAATTCATTGGCACTTGCGGAATAGCAAATTGTGGCAGACCACCGGCAATCGACGCCGCTGGATCATTGGTCATATCGCGAACAAAGTCGACGACTGTACGCGTATCTAAATCTAAACTTTGCGCTAATACGGTCACGACGATAATTGCTACTAACGACGAAGGCACGGCCTTGGTTAATTTAGGTAAAAAGTGAATGATCGCCATGGTTAATGCGATCAAGCCCACCATGGTATAAAGCTGATCCCCTTGCATCCACACCATAGCACCGGAAGCATCAGGTACTTTAAACTGGCCGAGCTGAGCGAGAAAAATAACGATCGCCAAGCCATTAACAAAACCCAGCATTACCGGATGTGGCACCAGACGAATAAATTTACCGAGTCGAAACACCCCGGCCAGTATTTGTAAAATACCGGTTAATACCACACAGGCAAACAGGTATTGCACGCCATGCAGCGCCACTAAACTGACCATGACTACCGCCATAGCGCCGGTCGCACCAGAGATCATCCCTGGACGACCACCAAATACCGAAGTGATCAAACCGACCATAAACGCGGCATACAGGCCAACTAGAGGTTCAACCCCGGCTACAAAGGCAAAAGCGACCGCCTCCGGCACTAACGCCAAAGCAACGGTTAACCCGGATAGAACATCATTTTTCAAATTGCCATTTTTACTGGCATGTAACTCAAACATTGCGATCTCACGTAGTTGATTTTTACTCAAACACAGGCCTAGATTTGGCCAATGCTTTTGCGATTAAGCAAGTATGCTTAATCAGAGAAGAAGCTAATCGAAGATTATCAAATGATAAAAAGTGCGGGGATACTATAGATTTATAGTGAAAATGTCAATAATCGCTCAAATTAACACTACCATGAAATACAACCTAACTTAATGATAATGCTAATTTTTATTGATTTTTTAAACAAACTAAAAGTAAAGGACTATGCCCAAGTAAGAGATTATGCCTGCTCAGCCGACATTTCTCTTTCGGTTAAAAATTCCTTAATTTCGTCACGCGAACCTAAAATATGCTGTTTCATCAGCGCAACCGCTTTTTCAACGTTACGCTGTTTGCACAAGGCTAATAGCTCATTATGCTCAGATTCCGCCTTTGAAATACCGCCGGCCCATAATAAATGCATGCGAATATAACGATCGGCATTCTTATTTAAGGTATTGACCAAATCCTGAGTTTGTGGGCGATTGGCGCCGGAATACAGGCAATTATGGTAATTGGAATTAAGCTCACTCCAGGTATTAGCAGCGTTTTCCTTGCCTAGGGATTGATTAAGCTTATCCAGTAAGTCGGTCGCTTCTGCCAGCTTTTCCTCGGTTAAATTAGGAATAGACGCAGCGAGTAAATCGGCCTCCAACATGGCGCGTAATTCAAATAATTCATCAACCTGATCAATATTGAGCTCGGTTGCTGTCGCCCCTTTATGCGGCTCAAATGCCACCAGCCCTTCGGCCTCTAACTGCAACAGCGCTTCTCGAACCGGAATACGGCTAACATTCAATTCTTCTGCTAATGCCGCCTGACGCAAAGGCTGCCCCGCCTTAATAGCCCCATTGAGAATTTTTTCTCGCAAGGTTTCTACCACTAACTGTGTGCGCGTTTTATAAACTATGCTCATGCATTATTTCCAGTAACTAGCTAGTTAAACTGCCTCCATTATAAGCATTTAATTTTCAAAAAAAAGGAGCTAGTGAAAATAGCTCCTTTTTCCTTACTTTTAACTGATTCTGTTACGGTTTTAACAGCTCGGGTAATAGCTCATTTGGCATATTCTGATAACAAATCGGTCGTTGAAAACGCTTAATCGCCTCACTACCAACTGAAGTGGTTCGCAAATCAGTCGATGCAGGGAATGGCCCGCCGTGATTCATTGAAGCACACACCTCAACCCCGGTTGGCATTTGGTTATAGATCAAGCGTCCAACTTTATGGCCAACCGCTAACGCCACCTCACGGCTTTGTGCTAGGTCTTTGTCAGTGGCATGAATGCTGGCGGTTAAATTACCTTTTAATAATGCGATAAACTCCATCATCTCAACGTTATTTTTTAAACGTAGGATAAGTGCTGATGAACCAAACACTTCTTCCTGCAACACTTCATTGGCTTTAAAGGTAGCCAAGTCGGTGGCAAATAATGCTGCCTGACAAAAATGTTCGACACCTGGCTGACCTTGTGCGAGTAATTCTACACCCTCAATGCGCTGCCAGTTAACCACCGCCTGTTGATAGGTTGCAGCAATTGCAGGTGTTAACATCACACCCGCTTCAGTAGCCGATATGGCATTAGCCGCGGCCAGTTCAAACTGCTGACTCGCATCACTTTGTACATAAGCCCAAATCCCAGGACTGGTACAGAACTGACCTTGTCCCATCATTAACGAGGCCACTAGGTTTTCAGCTAATGAAGTGCCTTCGCTTGCCAGTTTATCCGTCATGATAAATTGCGGATTGACACTGCCAAGTTCACCGTAAAAAGGAATAGGCTCAGGGCGCTGATTAATCTGACGCTGTAAAATCATGCCGACGCGCTCAGAGCCGGTAAAACCAACGGCTTTGATCAATGGGTGAGTTACAATTTGACTGGCAATCGCGTAGTTTTTCCCTTGAATTAATGAAAATACTCCAGGGTCGAGCTGACAAAGGACAATCGCTTTGCTAATCGCCTGTGCCACTAATTCCGCAGTTCCAGGATGAGCAGCATGTGCTTTCATCACAACCGGACAGCCGGCCGCCAGCGCCGAGGCAGTATCTCCACCGGCTGTTGAAAATGCCAGCGGGAAGTTACTGGCAGCAAAAACACCAACCACACCTAAAGGTAAGTAACCTAATCGTGTATCAGGCTTAGGCAAAGGCAGACGGCTTGCATCCGCCGCATCAAATACCCCCTGGTATTCCCCTTGTTCCAGTAAGTTGGCAAATAAGCCAAGCTGCCCGACAGTTCTGCCGCGCTCACCCTGAATACGCGCAGCCGGCAGGCCAGTTTCTGCACAGGCGATCTCCACAAGTTCATCACCCAAAGCGACAATTTGCTCGCCTATGGTACGTAAAAACTGTGCGCGCTGCGCTGCTGGCAGCTGGCTATATCGGTTAAATGCCTGGTGAGCACAAACAATCGCCTGTTCCACTTCCTGCTCGCTGGCATCGGCAAATACTTGATTCATCGGCTGATTTTCCACGGCATTGATCGCGGAAAAACCACCGGTTAACTCACCTGACCATTCGCCAGCAATTAAATTCTTTCCTGATATCGACATAATCTTCTCTCTAAGTTTTATTTAATCTTGCTAACATTTACTTCACGACAAAGCCAAAGGCATATGGATCATCGTCATCAATAGTAATACAGTTTTTACCAAACACTTGCGCCCAGCCCTGAATACTCGGTTTAATCGCTTGAATTTTGCCGTTTGGCGTTTCGAGCTCAACCACTTGTTCTATCTTGCCAACAAATTGGCTACCGATATAACTTTCATGAGTAAAACTATCGCCAAGTGCTAATTTTCCCCGGGCAAACAACTGAGCCATCCGGGCACTAGTACCGGTACCACACGGCGATCTGTCTATCGCTTTTTCACCGTAAAACACCGCATTAGCGGCATCTGAGCCCGGTGTTTGTGTTGCCCCTGTCCATAACACATGACTAACACCGTTGACAGTCGGGTCTTGTGGATGCACACAGGTTAGCGTTTCACTGGCAACCGCGCGGACAATTGGGCTCCAATGCAAAATATCATTGGCAGTCCACTGATCTATACCCGGGAAATTGGCCTGAGGTTCAACGATAACGTAATAGTTACCGCCATAAGAAACATCAACGGTTAGTAAGCCTAAGCCCGGAATATCCAGCTCGACATTTTGATGGGCGAGATAAGCCGCAACATTATAAATTTTAACCGCAGTGACCTTGTTGCCCTGCATTTGATATTCAATAGTGATTTGCCCGGCCGGTACATCCAGTATCAGTTTACCCGGCGTTTTCGCACTGATTAACCCCGCTTCCAATGCTGCTGTGACTGTACCGATAGTGCCGTGACCGCACATTGGCAAACAACCGGAAGTTTCAATAAATAAAATGGCGGCGTCGGCATTTTCGCTACAGGGGGGATATAAAAATGAACCTGACATCATATCATGGCCACGCGGTTCAAACATTAATCCCTGACGGATCCAATCATAGTTTTGCAGAAAATCCTGGCGCTTATCACTCATGGTTTTACCCTGCAAATTAGGATGACCGCTGGTCACCAAACGCACAGGATTACCACAAGTATGAGCATCAATACAAAAAAACGTCCCTTTTATCATTCACTTACCTTTAATAAAATAGTAAAAGTGCTTTTCATTGCTGAGTAAGCACTGTTCAGCCGGGTTACAATAAAATTAATCTACATTAAATTTAGACAAATCAATACGCGTTGCTACAGCCTGGTGATACAGTTTTTCAACCCTTGCGCGCTCTTCACCAGATAATGGTAAACGTGGTGCACGAATGACTTCACTACCACGCCCCGCTAAAAAACCACAAAAGTTAATACATTGGAACTGAAGCAGAAATAGTATCTAAGCGCAGCAACGGCAAAATGGCAATACCATTAAGCCGTCAATACCTTCTTTAATCAGTAAGTCAACCATGCATTAGGTTATTTCGAAGTTAATCAACATATCGTCGTTATATTGTGTATTACCACAGGATAAATCCCTTGCCAGTCAGTTTTCATCATTTGTTTGTACCGCAATAGTTAAATTAAATATACCGTCAAAGTATTTGTAGAATTAACATCGCATATTGTATACAATTATTTCATTCGCACAAGCACAATAATAAAAAATTTTTTAAAAGAGATAACAGCAATGCAGTTTAAAGCATTAAATTTCGATAATTATCAAACAATTAGTACGATAGACGCCCATACTGAAGGTGAACCATTGCGCATTATTACCTGCGGCTATCCAGAGATCATTGGCAATAGCATATTAGCTAAACGTCAGTATTTAACTGAGCATTTAGATCACTTACGCCAGCTGCTGATGTTTGAACCTCGTGGCCACGCCGATATGTACGGCGCATTAATTACCGAGCCTTGTACCGCTAGCGCGGATTTTGGCATTTTATTTATGCACAACCAAGGTTATTCCAGCATGTGTGGCCACGGCATTATCGCCGCGGTTTCGGTTGCCATTGAAAGCCAGACGCTGGCTCTGCCCGCCAAAGGTGACTATATCGGCATAGATGCACCAGCCGGCTTTATCAAAGCCTATGCTGAATATGATAATCAGCAGCAATTACATGTCAGTTTTGACAATGTGCCGTCTTTTGTTGAAGCTCTGGACAAAAAAGTCAATGTCCCTAGGCTTGGCGAAGTCAATTACGATATCGCGTTTGGCGGTGCCTATTATGCATTTGTCGATGCCGACCAGCTGGGATTAGCCTGCACGGTGGAAAATCACCAGCAGCTGATAGATGCCGGACGCGCTATTAAAAAAGCAGTCATCAGTGATTACTCACTTAGCCACCCGCTTGAACCGGATTTAAGCTTTCTCTACGGCACTATTTTTTATTCAAAAGAAACTGAAGAAGCAGCGTCTCATTCCAGGCACGTTTGTGTTTTTGCCGATGGTGAAGTTGACCGCTCGCCAACCGGCACCGGAGTATCGGCGCGCGCAGCACTATTAAGAGCCAAAGAAGATCTGGCCACTCACATTCCTGTCATAATCGAAAGTATTGTTGGCGGAAAAATGACAGTCAGCATTGAGCAGCGTATTGATTATCACGGCCTAGATGCGGTTGTGCCAAGAGTCAGTGGCCGCGCCTTTATCACCGGCAGCCATCAATTTGTCCTCGGCGAAAATGATATTTTTCCACAAGGTTTTATTTTACGTTAAATCTATTATTTTAAGGCAGTAGCACTATGCAAACACCAGATCAAAATCAACACATTGCCGTGATCGGTGCCGGTATTGTCGGCATTAACTGCGCAATTGCCCTGCAACAACAGGGCTATCAGGTAACCCTATTGGATAAAGAGGGAATAGGTCTTGGCTGCTCAAAAGGCAACGCCGGACACTTTGCCACCGAGCAAGTCTTTCCACTGGCCGAAGCTAGCCTGTTATTACAGTTACCGAAAATGCTGTTAGATCCGCTCGGCCCGGTGGCCTTGTCTCCAAGGCATTTTCCAAAAGCCCTGCCCTGGTTTATCAGCTTTATTGCCAACATGTTCCAGTCAAAGCGGGCAAAAAATACCGCGGCTCTAAAAAGCTTAAATCAACAGGCAATTAGCTATTATCAGCCCTTGTTAAAAGCGGCGAATTCCAAGCATTTACTCACCGAAAACGGCAGTTTGCTGGTGTTTGAAAATACCCCGCTAACGGAGATCAAAAAAATCCAGCAAAGCTATCAAGCTCAAGGCGTCAAAGTTGAATTGTTAAACCGTGAGCAGACCTTTGAACTAGAGCCAAAGCTGAATCCAAATATTAAGCACGCGCTGTATTTTACCGAAGTTGCCCATACCATTAGCCCGTTAGATCTCAGTAAAGCATTGGCCGATTATGGGATGCAACTTGGCTGTCAGTTCCAGCAATTTGACGTGCAAACCATAGCACACAAAGAGCAACAAGTGATCTTGAGTGATGGCCAGCAAGAATTAGCCTTTGATCAAATTGTTATCGCCACCGGCGCCTGGTCAGAAAATTTACTTAATCAGTTAGGTTACAAGCTGCCAATCGAAGCGGAACGCGGCTACAGCCTTGACTTATCCGAGCACACAATTAACCAGCTCTCGCGTCCGGTCGCCTCGGCAGAGCGTAAATTTATCATCACCCCGATGGCGCATGGCCTGCGCTTGGCTGGCACGGTCGAGTTTGCCGGTTTAAAACAAAAGGCAAATATCAAACGGGCATTAATGCTATATAAAAATGCCAGCTATATTCTCGAAAAATTACCTGAGCTTAAGCCAAACGCAGAAGGCTGGCTTGGTTTTCGGCCATCACTGCCAGATTCATTACCTGTGATAGGAAAAGCGCCGCATCACAAGAACATTAACCTGGCGCTTGGCCATCAGCATTTAGGCTTAACCCTGGGCGCTATTACCGGTACCTTAATTGGACAAGTAGTTGCAGGGCAGCCAACCGACGTTGATATCAGTCCCTTTTGCCTAAGCCGCTTTAACTAGACCATTAGAGTAAACGGCTTTATGGCAACTTAGGGTCATTCAAAGAGATTTATTGAATTGCTGATGATCCACTAATAATTTCCCCTGATCATATTGCAGATTAAAAGATCAACAGGCATAGTAATGATCCTTTAATTGACCAGAGTACAGGAAGTTATCATGAGTATTACCGAATCCAAACAATGTGAACTAGTGTTTTATACCAACCCGGCGTCACGCGGCCAGATTGTCCGCTGGATGCTCGAAGAAGTAGGCATAGAATACCGTCAGGTATTACTCGACTATGAGCAAGGCATGAAAGCGGATGAATACTTGGCCATTAACCCTATGGGCAAAGTGCCGGCAATTAGCCATAAAGACAAAGTAGTGACCGAATGCGCCGCTATATGCGCCTATCTTGCAGATGCCTATCCAGAAAAAGGATTGGCACCGGCACTTGATAACAGGGCTGATTACTACCGCTGGTTATTTTTTGCCTCAGGTCCGTTAGAAGCCGCAATTATCGATAAAGCGCGCAACATTAGTATATCTGAAGAACATAAACGTATGGTCGGTTACGCCGGATTTCAGCAAACCGTAGAGATCTTGGCTCAAGCAGTATCATCAACCCCTTATATCGCCGGTGACAATTTCAGTGCAGCAGATGTTTATGTCGGCTCTCATGTCATCTGGGGCATGGATTTTGACACTTTACCGAAACGGCCTGAATTTGAGGATTATGCCGCCAAGCTCAAAGCTCGCCCTGCGTATCTTGCCGCCAAAGAAATCGACGCTAAATTGATGGCTGAGTAAGCTAAACCTTAACATTATAAAATTTGACGCGCCGTTACCGGATAACGGCGTATTTGCCATTTACCCCAAGCGAGAATTTCTCCCCGCCAAGGTCAGAGTATTTATCGAGTTTTTAATTGCCTCGTTAGAGAATAAACAAGAAACTAGCAACCACACCTGGGCAGAGAACTGGCCTCCGATCATTAATTTTACTTAGCAGACGATAATTGGCTATGTTCCTCATAATTATGATTATCAATCTAGTCCACAGATAAATAAAGGTGTTTCTAGGGTAATAAGAGCAAGCATCACCAGCATGGATAATGGTGTTGAGCTTCCATGGAAGGACTCGCAGCGTCTTGCTTGTTTACCTAGCAACAGCTACCAAGAATATGACCTTTGCTTTTAATCAACTATTAATCTTTATGCATTTATTCATACTAACAAAGTTATGTTCTAGTATGAGCATAAAAATCCGGTTAAATTGTTTAACAGCTCAATACAGAAAAGAAATTTGAAAATTATTAAACTCAACAGTGCCAAAGACTTAGTTCGTTTACGTCGTATTGCTCTGGCTGCACAAGGCTTGCTCAGTATTAAGCCTTTTGGCTCAGGCATTGCCGGAGCACGCAACGCCATTAATCATTTAGGTTATGTCCAACTGGATACGGTTGCTGTGGTTGAGCGCGCCCATCACCATGTATTACACTCGCGCGTGCCAAGTTTTATTCCCGAAATGTTAAACCAGCTATTGCTTGAACAGGATATTTTTGAGTATTGGGCACATGCCGCTGCATTTTTGCCAATCGATGAATTTCGCTTTACCTTGCCCTATAAACAGGCGCTAAAAAATGGCCAAACCCACTGGTATAAAAATCCTGATCGAAAGCTGATGAATGAACTCTTGGCGCGCATCCAAAGCGATGGACCATTGCGTTCCAGAGATCTGGAATCTAACCGCTCAAAGCGCGCCGGCTGGTGGGACTGGAAACCGACGAAAAAAGCGTTAGAGCAGTTGTATATGCAAGGCGACCTGATGGTTTGCGACCGTCAGGGATTTCAAAAAACTTATGATTTGACTGAGCGGGTATTACCATCAAGCGCTAATAGTCAAATGCCAAGTGTACAAGAGTTTGCCGCGCATGTTATTGATAAACAATTGCGCAGTCATGGTTTTGCAACGCTTAAAGGCTTCAGCTATAACGAATGTAAAAATGCTGAACTGCGAAAAGCGCTAAAAACACTAGTGAACCAGCGCTTAGCTCAGGGGGATTTAGAGCAAATTCAATTAAAAAATGGTAAGGTATTTATCATCAAAGCCGGGGCATTAGAGCAACGTCTGCCTAAAGTCGCCAATCGTATGCAAATACTGTCGCCGTTTGACAATAGTGTGATTCAGCGCGAGCGCTTAAAAAGCTTATTTAATTACGATTATAAAATAGAATGCTATCTGCCTGAGGCAAAACGCCAATATGGCTATTTTTGCCTACCACTACTTTATCGGGACGAATTTATCGGACGCATGGATTGCAAAGCACATCGCAAAGAGCGGCGGCTGGAAATCAAGTCGCTACATTTTGAATCACATAACTTTGACCAAGACTCTGTACTCCAAGCCTTTAACCAAGCTATCACTGCATTCGCCCAATTTCAGCAATGCGATACCCTAAGCTTAACCCAAGTTAAGCCGAAACAATTAACTCAGCCTTTAAAAGACCATTTACCACTCAATACTGCCTATAAGCAATAACTACCTATAAGCAATAATGCGAATTCAATAACTAAACATCCCCCCACACTGCCAACATGGTTTCGGATTTTCGCATGGCTATTTATCATTGCAGGAATACTGGCGCCGCTATTTTATATTGCTGCATTAGTCTTTGGGTTTTCTTCAAAACATGCATTTTTAGGCATTTCATATCAAGGCACCGCATATCAGCTCAAGCCTGCTTTGATCAGCTTAATCTTCATTATTCACGGAGTCGTTGCCTACGGTTTACTATTTGATAAAAATTGGGGAGTTCGCAGTGGTTTAATTCTTGGTTACCTGGCATTAATAACCTCTGTCTACAATACAATAGCATCGTCATTTAGCAGCATTCACTTTGAAGCTGCGTTTTTAATCCCTTATCTCTATTTTTTGCAGAAAAAGTTCAGTAAACGGGGTTAGACTTCCGAGAGTTTTTGTGGATTTTTCGCTTGTTCCATCGGCACTTTCACTTGGAAGCTACAGCCGACTTTAGTATCCAGGCACTTGATGGTGCCGCCCAGTTTTGCATTTACCAGGTTATAGACAATATTCATCCCTAAGCCTGAGCCGCCCTGACCACGTTTGGTGGTAACAAAGGGATCAAAAATCCGTTTTTTAATGTCTTCACTTAAGCCAATGCCATTATCGCTATAAAGCAAGGTTAAATAACCATTACTGGCGGTAAAGGCGATATTGATCTCCCCTTGATCACGGCCTTCAAAACCATGAACATGCGAGTTGGTCATAAAATTAGTTAAGATCTGGTTCCAGGCGCTGGGGTAAGTCACCAGGTTTAAGTCTTTATCCACCGAAAGATTAATAGTGTAATTGCGACGTTTAAACAAGGTTTTTACCGTATTAACGACATCGTTTACATGCTGTGCCAAATTGATATTGAGTTCAGGATCCGTATGCTGCTCGACCGCCACCGATTTAAAACCGCGGATCAGATCAACTGCTTTATTTAAGCTGCGCTCGATTATCTCCTGATATTCAACCAATAAAGACAAGGTAGAGGTCAGTTGCGACTTGGTTAGGTTTTCCTGCTCCACCGCACGGCTTAAATCAAATACTTTTTCTTTTAATGCAGTGATTGAAGTGACACAAATACCTAACGGCGTATTAACTTCATGGGCAACCCCGGCAACCAGTTGTCCGAGAGACGCCATTTTTTCCGATTGTACCAGTTGATCTTTCGCAAGGGTTAGATCATCTAATGATTGCTGGAGTTGCTGGTTACTGGCGGCAAGTTTAGCCGTTCGATCATAGACCTTGATCTCTAACTCACCATTGAGATTGATCAGGGCATTTTCCGCTTCTTCCAATTTAACGATATCGTTTTTCAGCGCCAGGCGCATTTTATTAATCGCATCAGCCAATTCATCGAGCTCGTCCTTTTTCTTGCTACGATGATTTAGCACTAAAGGTTCATTAAGGTTTTCCGTCCTGACATTCTGCGAATAGCTGGTGATGTAATAAATATGCCTTGTGATTAGCCAATGAACGATAAAGATAATAAATAGCGCAACGATAAAGATTTTAATAAACTCGGAAGTGACGATAAAACCGGCCTGCTGCTGCAAATTTTGATAGATATCCTGATAATCTGCCGCAATATGAATAACACCAATATCGTTCTCACCGTAAAAAATCGGGTATTCCATCACTTTTTTTGCAACAACGTCAGCGTCACCATATTGATAGACTTTGCCAAAACCTGTAGTTATCTTCACAAAGCGAATATCCGGCAGCTGTACTATCCCCTGGATTTGCTGTTGCACTAATGGCTCATTAAAATCCCATAAACTGGTGGAAATTGACTGGATATAGCTAGACTCGATATTATCAAAGCGCTGATTGAGCCTGGCAATGTCTTTTTGATAGGCGACATAAAGCTGGATCGCGGTAGAGGCGACTGACAAAATTGAACTACATAAAATAATATAAATTAATACGCGCCGACTTAATTTATTATTAAAGGAGGCAGCTGTATTCATTTATTATTTCCCTAAAGCTTCAGTACCTTAATTAAAATAGTCAAAGCTAATAATGTCAATAGCAACCACCGGTAATAACAAATTGTTAACAATAATATTAACGCTTATCAGCAACTAGCTGGCTATACACCATTTTCGCCGCCGCGAGATCTTCCAGCGCATGGCCAACGGACTTAAATATCGTGATATCGCCTGACTGACGGCAAAAATGATATTCTTGTCGACACAAGGCAAATAAATCCGCTTTAATTGCCTCTTTGGTTAACACATCTGTGGCAAGCGGTATCGCGATATCACCGGTTTCGCGCAGTGCGCTTTCAAAGTTGTCAACAAACACTTTGCCGCGCGTTATACACTCATCATCCATTTCGCGCATATCCGGACGATAAGCACCAACCATATCTAGATGCTGTCCTGCTGTTAACCAGTCGCCAAAAATAAGCGGCTGTTGGCTTAAAGTCGCGCAGGAGATGATATCGGCGTCAGCAATGTGGATTTCAAGTTCGGTAATAGCCTGGCATTCGAGTCCTAAATGCGCCACTTGCAAACATACATTTTCTGCTTTTTCTTGCGACCTGCCCCACACCAACACTTTAGTGATTGGACGAACACTGGCGTGCGCGGCAATTAGCTGTGGGGCTAAAGTACCAGTGCCGACCATTAGCAAGGTGCTGCTATCAGGGCGAGATAAAAAACGAGATGCCAGTGCCGATGCCGCCGCAGTGCGCTTTGCGGTTAATGATGGCGCATCCATCGTCATTTTCAACGAGCCGGTATCGACATCAAACAATAAATAAGTGCCTTGAATCGAGGGCAGTTGCTTTTCACTGTTTTCCGGTGCAACTGTTACTAATTTAACCCCGGCTAACTCTCCAGCCTGCCAGGCGGGCATCATCAGCAAGGTAGTTTCGCGACTCGCTTTCGGGTTTGCCATATCAAAATGCAAACGCGGTGGTACGGTAATGTCTTGAGTGAATGCCTGCGCTAAAGCGTCCACTAACGCAGGAAAAGTAAGAATTTGGTTAATTTGTTCAGCCGGGATCATAAGGCACCTGTAATCACAAAAAACATCATTATTGCATAATGTATACAAAAATAAAATGTTAGCAATATAACAAACTAAACAACAGTGTTAGTTAGTATTGACTTTTTGTGAAATCGCTGAGATATTAGCCATCCTTACTAACCTCTAGGAGCAGGACAATGAACAATTCAACAATTTACCCAACTGTTATCGCTGATATTGTAACTGCAGGGATAGGTTTTTAAGCTCGTTACTAGTTTTTTCACTCCTTTAACGAGACTAATCCAAATTCTTAGTTATATTTGTATAGTTAGCCCTTATTCCTCTCGCTAATTATTCTCTATTACTTCCCTATCCGCTGCTCAATTAAACGTTATTAATCATTCTCTTATATTACTATTTTGGTAATAAGAATTTAGTTATTGCTATCAAATTTTTATAAAAAATTTGGTCAAAAATAAGGTTTATTATTTTGACTACACAAAACAACAACACTCAAAAATTCACGAGTGACAATCAAAAATTCAGTATCCGTCAACTATTTAAGCAGGCACTCAAAGGTGATCATCAGGATTTAACCTCTGGCTCTATCGGCGTAGCAGCATTTTTACTGGCAGTGCCTATGGTGCTGGAAATGCTAATGGAGTCGGTATTTGCCATTACCGATATCTTTTTTGTCTCTGGTTTAGGCGCACAAGCTGTAGCTGTCGTCGGTTTAACCGAAGCTGTGCTGACCTTGCTTTATGCGGTGGCTATCGGTTTCAGTATGGCGGTAACCGCAACCGTTGCCCGCCGTTATGGTGAAAAAAATATCGAACAAGCAAATACGGTTGCCGGGCAAACCTTATGGATAGGCTTGGCTGTCGCATTAATCGTCGGTCTGGTCGGACTTAACTTTGCCGAAGAAATTCTCGCCTTAATGGGCGGCGATCGGACATTAATCGCTGCTGGTAAAGATTACACCACGATAATGTTAACCGGCTCTATCACTATCCTCTACCTGTTTTTGCTTAACGCAATTTTTAGAGGCGCTGGTGATGCATCAGTGGCGATGCGCTCTTTATGGCTCGCCAATGGCATTAATATAGTGCTAGATCCCCTGCTGATATACGGAGTTGGCCCGTTTCCAGAAATGGGCTTAACCGGCGCGGCAGTAGCTACTACCATCGGCCGAGGTATCGGTGTACTTTACCAGCTAAGTTACCTGTTTGGTATTAATGGCCGTATTCAGCTTGCCTGGCAACATCTAGCATTAAATGCGGCAGTTTGCCTGAGTTTAATCAAACTTTCGGTGGGCGGCGTAGTTCAGTTTTTAATTGCCACCGCAAGCTGGATAGCGTTAGTGCGTATCGTCTCGACGTTCGGCAGTGAAGCCGTTGCCGGTTATACCATAGCCATTCGGGTATTTATGTTTGCCATTTTACCGGCCTGGGGCTTGAGTAATGCAGTGGCGACCTTAGTTGGCCAAAACCTTGGCGCGAATCAGCCAGACAGAGCCGAGCAATCGGTATGGCGCATCGCAAAATATAATATCTACTTTTTATTAGCGGTCGCTGTGCTGTTTGTTATCATTCCAACGCAGATTATCGGGTTATTTACCTCAGATCCAACCGTGTTGGCATATGGTGTCGATTGTCTGCGCTATATCAGCTACGGTAACGGTTTCTTTGCCCTTGGCATGATCCTGGTACAGGCATTTAACGGTGCGGGAGATACCATGACGCCAACTCGGATCAACTTTGTTTGCTACTGGTTAATTCAAATACCACTAGCTTACGGTTTGGCAAAATGGCTGGAACTCGGGCCGACCGGAGTATTTTTATCAGTCACCCTGGCTCAGTTAGTGTTTGCCTTTATCGGCTGGCGGGTGTTTAACAAAGGCTATTGGAAGTTAAAGGCAATATGATCTTTGAGGAAAAATGTTAAAAACACAATGGGAGCTCAGTGCTCCCATTGCTGTCTTTAAGCTTTATTGCTTTTGTAATTATGTTCTTATTTAACCCATTGATAAAAACGTTGCTAGGGTGAAAAGAGCAAACATCGCCAGCATGGATGCTGGCGTTGAGCTTCCATGGAAGGACTTGCGCGGCTTGCCGTTCACTTAACAACAGTTTATTAAAAACCGAGCCTTTATTTCTCCAAAGTAACAACTAACGGGTAACTTTTAGCATATGCTTGGCAACCGCTAACCGGGTTTGTTCATCAAGATAATTTTGCGGCGGCATTTCCGGATAGTCATCGCGTTTTTTAGTCGGATTAGCGATAAAATCTGCAATACCTTGCGGGTTATCCATATATAGTGCCTGAATAATTTGTACCGGCGGCCCTATCATACGCCCGGTATAAGTATGACAACCAGCACAAATGCCGTTATAAACTACACTGCCGCGCTCTGCCGGGTCTATTTTTCTTGGTGCAACCGGTTCATCTAACAAGTAACTTAGTAAACTATCAGTATTGGTAAAGCCACATTCTTTCCACTTGCTAACGCCAGCAGAAGTATAACGATGACGATTAATGATACAGCTGTCTTCACTGGCACCAACCCGAATAATATCAGCATCCCCTTGTTTAAACTCAGTTAACAACAAGGCTTTAACTTCATCAATAGTGTCGTAACCATTGTTATACATCAGGTTATCTAAAATCATCACCCGATCCGGTTTAGGATCCGACTCAGGATCTATCGTAGTATTTGGCGCATTATCATGATCGGTAATTAAGATGCCGACTGTTTTATTATTGGCGATAATATTATCTTCTACTACCACATCGTCTGCTGCCATGATCAATATACCTGTTCCCGCAGGAATACCACTTACCGTCGAGCCCGGCGCACCAAAGTTTTTATGATTGTTACCAACAATAAAGTTGTTACGGATAATGACATCGTAAGTGGTCTTTATCGGCAGGCCAGGCGTAATAAACGCCAAAATACCACCGGTATTGTTATGAACATTGTTATTTTCGACAATTGCATGGCGGGAGTTTTCAATTTCAATGCCGGCAACACTGTCATAAACATCGTTATGGGCAACATGGATATTATCACTCATGCCGACATAAATTGCCGCATCTTCGATGCCCGAAATAATGTTATATTCAACAACGCCGTTTTTACCGAGCTGAGGAAAAACCCCATACACGCCGGTATCAACAATCAGGTTATTGCGGATTTCAAAGTTGTTACCCGCCTGCCCCATAATGGCATTACCCTTATAGTTAGTGATCTCTAAATTCTCGACGATAAAGTTATTGCCCGAATATAAAATCGCATCATTTAGCTGCTTTTTACCATCAAGTACCGCGCGTTTACCCTGCTCTATCACCCCGATAATACTGATATTATCTTTATCGATATAAACAGTTTCATGATAAGTCCCCGGCATCACCTGAATAATATCTCCAGGCTGAGCCTGTTGAACAGCTGCCATTATCGAATCACCGTCTTTAACCACATGGGTTTGACCTTTTATCGAGCGATCCGCAACCTGGCTTTTGTACCTGATCTGATCACTTTTCGCTTTTTTCCCGCCGGCATCAGTATCCGCTGTTTGATCATAGCCACCAGCATAACTTGCACCCCCCGAACTGCTAGTGATCA
The DNA here is from genome assembly GCA_964620605.1 of uncultured Thalassotalea sp. GTDB lineage: Bacteria > Pseudomonadota > Gammaproteobacteria > Enterobacterales > Alteromonadaceae > Thalassotalea_E. Next base: position 24,377 of record CAZUHQ010000017.1, on the reverse strand, counting down.
CCGGCGCCGCTACTTGCACGCTGCCATAATAGCTGCCGCCAACAAACGCGCCGACGATCAAAAGCGCTGCGACAATTTTACCTGAACTCATATTAGTCTCCGTGTTGCTCTGTTGTTTTGTTATTGTTATTTGCTGTTGGTAAATGACGTTGAACCTGTGCCTGATATGCCGCATCGATAGGCGGCAGGCCAGAAGGCACCTGCGATGGAATTTGTGGTGTTAAGCTTTCATCGGTTAAAGTGCCGAGAAACTCAACAATCAGTTGCATTTCTTCGTCCGTTAAATCCGGATCGGAAATATGCCAGTGCAGCAATAATTGCTGATCATCAGGCACTGCGTTACCGCGGCCATCATTATAAAATTTGACGGTATCGATTAATTTTTCATAACGACCTGAATGCATGTAAGGTGCTGATTTAGCAATATTTCTAAGCGTTGGCACCTTAAAAGCCCCTCTTAATTTCGGCGCGTTATAAGTTTTCTCAGCACCGATATCAAACGAACGGCCTTGTGGCTCAGGCGAGCCAATTACTGCAACCTGATTATTGGTAAATAACGGCGGCTGGTGACACTCGGCGCAGCGGGCAACAAAAGAGCGAAAGACATTTAATCCGGCAATTTCTCTTTTATTTAACGCCTGATGATAACCATGGGCATATCTGTCATAGCGACTATTGAGTGAAATCAGTGAAGTTTGAAACGCCGCAAGCGCACGATAGACCATGCCAAGTTCAATTTCTGGTGCTTTTGGAAATGCCTCGGCAAACATCGCACGATAATCCGCATTTTTCCGCAAGGTCGCCAACAACTGTTCTGGCGAATTGCCCATTTCCAACGCATCGAATAGTGGCCCTTGTGCCTGCTGCTCCAACGTTGTCGCCCTGGCATCCCAGAAGAATTTATCGAGAAAGGCAACGTTCCATAATGTCGGGGCGGAACGTGCAACTTTCTCTCCAGTAACGCCGATACTTCTATCGCGCCCGTCACTGAAACCTTTATCCGGCTGATGACAGCTGGCACAGGAAAGTGAGCCGTCTTTCGACAATGCCGGATCAAAAAATAAATAGCGTCCGAGATCGATTTGCTTTGGAGTAAAACCATCTCTATGGTGAGGTAAAGCAGTGCGAGTGCCGCCAAGGCCCCGATTTTGTACTGAGGTATAAAACTGATATTGAGTCACTAAGCGGCAAACACCCTGTGAGGTTAACTCAAAGCTTGGCGGGCAATTTTCTTTTAACTGAAAAGATTGGCTATTCACCTGAGTAGCGAACAGCAAACTCAATAATGCTGCTAAAATACAAAGCAAGCGTTTCATTATTTCACCTCAGCTTGCTGCAGCGCAATATAATGCAAGATGTCATTAAGCTCTTTGCCGGAAGTGGTTTTAGCCATCATCGCCATTTGTCGACCCAACTTGTCATCACTATGAGCGCCGCGAACGCCAGTGACAAAATTATTCATTTGCCGTTTGAGATATGACAGCTGCTGGCCGGCGAGTTTCGGCGCGTTAAAGGCATCATTACCTTGTGCCTGACCGCCGTGACAGGCACCACATTTTGCCTGGTAATAGCGACTGCCATTTTTTAAGTCACCGCTTGATGGCTCAGGTTCATTATTATTGTTAAGTGAATTCAGGTACTGACTAAGAGCCGGTACTTGCTGGTCAAAATCCAGCTGCTGGCTAATTGCCACCATTTGCTTTCCTATCGCATCTTTTGGATCAGCGCCTCTTAACCCTTTGGCAAAATTTTGCAATTGTCTGGTGATATAAGCCGCAGATTGCCCCGCGAGCACAGGTGCATTTAATTGCGCATTACCCTGAGCCTGCTCACCATGACAGGCGATACATTGTTGGTAGAAGTCAGGCTGCTGAGCCCCGGTGACACTAGAGATAAACAGCAAAAAAACTGACAGTACAAAACTCTTAAAAAAACGCGGATAGCTGACCATAAAATGAAGTTCACCAAATAACTGATGATTTCACTATATAGCGCTGAACAAGAATTGCTGACGGATTCCAGAAAAAAGCTGACGAATTATAAAATTGAGTGACTACCGAATAAAAAACCAGGCCAAATACAGACTTATTTATAGATAAAACAATGGGTTAAAACACCTTAGTCGAAAGCTATGATAAATGCTTTTTTCGATATTCTGTCGGGGTAATGCCGTGAGTAGTTTTAAATGCCTTATTAAATGAGCTTAAACTGCGAAAGCCACTTTCTAATGCCAAGGTTAACACCGGGGTAGATTGAAATGCCGGTTCGACTAACGCGTGTGTTACTTCCTTAATCCGATAATAATTAAGAAAATCATTAAAGTTGCGGTAATTGAGCTCACCATTGATCAGGTTTCTAAGCTTATATTCATGGATCGCCAGATGCTTCGCTAAACCGGCAATGGTCATGCCTTCCTGTTGATAAAGCTTTTCCTGCTCCATCGAGGCAACAATACGAGCAAGCTCTTTTGACTCAGGTTTTATTACTGCTTGCTGCCCGGTATCCCGTTCAGATGCGCTAACCGTTTCAAATAAACTGGATTCCTTTAAGCGGAATAGGAAAAAGTTAATGCCGGTCACCAGTACGACGAGCAAAAAGCTTTTGCTTAACTCCAGCCACTGCCATTGCAGGTTAAACAGCTGCTCTAGCACTATCACTAAAATGATATAAATTGAGGCTATAGTGATCACCCCGCCGCGAATATAACGCCGCTCCTGCACTAAGTCATCCCGCCACTGGCAAAATGAAATCACTAACGCATGGGAGATCAGCGCTAACTCAAGCAACATGGCGCCATAAGTTATCAGGCCGTAAACCGCCTGGTGCTCAACGAGTTTAATCGAGAAAATTAACTCAACCAGTTTCGCAACAAGCGGGATCAACAAGGTTAATGAAGCGACCAGGTATTGCCAGCGTTTTAATTCCGTATGTTCACCAAAAACACTTAAACTAACCAGCCAGAACACCCCGGGTAACGCATTGCCCCCTATGTGGCCAAGCCACCACAGCATTGAACCTTGGCTAACAATGGAAAACGAGTCACTTAAAATGTAACCACAGCTACAAAGCATTAATAAGATAAATAGCCCGATTGAGGCATTTTGTTTACGGCAGGGAACTAACAGCAAGGCGCATAGCGCCATTTGAGCAAATGCAAAATGATAAAAAAACTCGGCCATAATTCTCTTTTACTGTGGTCATACCAACTGAACGAATTTCACAGTCTAAACAGAAAATTTAATAATTCATAGCGTTAAATATAGCGAGTCAGATAAAAGAATACCCGACAGCCAGGTGACATGCCGGGTATTACCAAAGATAATAATTTATTAACTAAAACATGTATTTAATATCTACACCTGCTTCCATCCCTTTATTGACACTGGTATAACCGGTGCCGAGAATGTCTTTGGTACGACCGCCAACATAACCAGGATAACGATTATCCAGCAGGTTTTTACCCCAAAGTCCTATTTCTAACGACTCACTGTTGTTAATCCAGGAAATACGGGCATTAAGCAGCTTGGTATCATCAAAATAATGCGGAATGCTGTTCACCCAATCATCATTGCCAATTTCCAGGCCGCGATCATTTTCTCTAAAGACATAATCTAAATGAACAATCGCAGAGCCGGTGGAAACCTTAGGCAACCAGTCTGCTAGCAGGGTATAGGAAGTGCTAGTATCTGTTTTGGCCGTGCCCGCCTCGATTAGCGTGCCAGAGTCATTATAAAACGCTTCGGTTTCAACATCAGTATTACGTACTTCAGTAACAAAACCTGCGGCAAATGTTTCTGTCATTTGCCAGTTCATACCAAGTTCAAAGCCATCTATGGTCATGTCTTCATTGATAATGGTCGGCAATGCCTGATTTTGTCCCGGCGGCTTGGAGTTTTTGCTGATCTGCCTGTCATCAAGCACGGTATGAAATAATGACAAGGTGGTTCTCACTTCATTAAACAAAGTGCCCTTATAACCGAGCTCATAGTTTAACGACTCTTCCGGTTCAAACGAGACGTCGAGCACTTTACCGGTTGCTGGATCTGTAATAATCTGCCCTGTACTTTCGCTATGCGGTGAATTTAACGAGTCAAAACCGCCAGCCTTATAGCCGGTGGCCACCGAGGCAAACATCATGTGATCATCGTTAATAATATAGCCTGCACCTAAACGACCTGTGGTTTTACTCCAGGATTTTGACTGCCACAGCTGATCGCGCGCCGGGAATAAAATATTGTTAACACCGGATATTACCCCAGCAAACTGGGTTTGAGACACCTGCCAGGAGAAATCTTTTTCATCCCTTGAGTGCCTTAAACCGAAAAAGACATTCCATTTATCCGAGAGCTGAAAATCAAAGTCAGAATAAATACCATAACTGGTAAAATCACCATTGTTGATAAAATTCTCTGACCACATCTGATTGGCATAGCTTGGGCCGAATATTTCTGCAATGCCAAGGGTTTGCGCCACTATGTCATAAGTAGCATCGCCGGTCATAGTCACTATATCTGCAGTTAACGGCGTACCGGCAGGCACGGCGCCAACATAAGCGAGATAATCCATAATATCACCGGCAACGCCCATCAGGTTTAATGCTGCCGCCCATTGTTCGGCGTCCCATAAATGTTCCAGTGGCAAGCCGTTAAGCCGCAATAAATAATCCACGGTTTCCTGAGGAACATCTTGTGGCGAAGCGCCGACACCGGCAGCAAATTCCGCTCTCACTCCGGCGGATATTTGCTCATTTAACTGCCCTGAAACCAGTCTGGCGGCAGTATCCGTAGTAGTAGTAATAAACGTCGTTTGATGGACATCTTCTTTCGAGTAAGTCACACCACCAACATAATGAAAGTTATCGCTGCTGTAGTTGATCTGCAATTCGTTATAGAAAATATCCGAATCTTCGTGGTTATCGGTATCTAAATAACGGGAAATATTTTGAGTGCCGTCTTCATCAATGCGGTTATAGGTTTCCCATTGGCGTTTGCTCGACAATAACATCATCGACCACTGATCATTAAATTCATGATTTAACTTAACCGTCACTGCTGTCATATCCCGACGTTCGTTACCGTTTACCACATCGTTTGCAAAGGTATCAGCAAATGGATTTGACGGGTTTTCTGCATAAGAACTTAGGCCGATTGCCGCTCCCGGCGCCTGATCCAGCTTATCCCAGTCATAGGAAAACTGTAGATTAGTGCGTGATGAAATCTCCCATTTCAATGCTGCGCGCGCCGCCTGGTGATCTTTCTCGCCAGCATCACCGGCTTTTTTTCCACCGTTTGCCGCAAATAAAGGCGAATTGGCAACATTTTTAATATAACCATCCTGCTGGTTCGATAACGCATTAACCCGTAAATAAACATTATCTGCAAGACTAACGTTAAACATGCCTTCAATACGCTGCAAATTATCGCTGCCAAAGCTGCCCTTAATAAAACCGGTAGTATCATCTTCCGGCGCATTAGGGATCATATTCACCACCCCCATAGCGGCATTCTTACCGAATAATGTGCCTTGTGGCCCTTTTAGTACTTCTACCCGTTGCATATCTGAAAACAGCACGTTTTGCGCGGCGCGCGGCAGATATACGCCATCAAAAAATGTCGCGGTCGACGGATCGCCACCAACACTGATATTCGGGCTGGAAACCCCACGCATGGTGACACCGGCCTGCGTAACATCACCATCGCTAAAATCAAAGCCGGGAATAAACTTATCAATATCATCCAGCATTACCGAGCCAGACTGCTTAATGGTTTCCGCAGAAATACTATCGACAGTGACCGGCACTTTCATAATATTTTGCACCCGTTTTTGTGCGGTTACTGTCATCACTTCCACGTCCTGCTCCGCCTGTTCAAGCGCGTCAGCAGGTGTCGCCGTTACCCAAATAGGAGTAAACAGTAATGAAGAAATAATCGCTTGTGCGATTTTATGTTTTTGATATTGAAACTTGCTGTTGTTGCAATGATAGCCACGCGACATACTGCTCTCCCCCGAACGTATTATGTTTACGTTTATTTTTTATGCGTTTTTATTTTATTTTTTTATCAATCCAAAATTCACTATATTGATATGCATCAACAAATGCTTACGCAATGTTTAAAAACACTGACGAAATATTAAAAAATGGCTAAGCGATTTCTTAAAAACCACTGAAACGTCAGCATTTTCAGTGATTAATTCTTTAACAATTTTTCCATATCATGATTTATTACTCACGAATTTTTTTCACAATTGATGTCTGATTTTCGCCAGTATTTCGATAAAATAGGCGTATCCTGAAATTAGATTTAAGCAATCAGTTTTCGCTAATGACCTTAACGCTAGATACCAAAACCTGTGAAACTGCACGCCTGAGCAGAGATTCGCGCTTTGACGGTAAATTTTTTACTGCCGTGCTCAGTACTGGCATATTTTGTCGCCCTATTTGCCCTGCCCGTCAGCCAAACGCAGAGAATGTTCGTTATTATTTAAGTGCTGAGCAGGCATTACTGGCAGGTTTTACTCCGTGCAAACGTTGTTTACCGGAGCAAGCGGCATCAAAAAACCTGCCGTTGAAACTGAAAAAAATTATCAGTACGTTTGATTATAAACAAGATACATTGAGTTCCATTGCGAGTAAGTACCAAGTTAGCAGCCGACAAGTGCAGCGAATGTTTAATCAGCATTTTGGTATTTCGCCGAGTGAATACTTCCAGCAGCAAAGGTTATTACTGGCACGTAAGCTGTTATCCTCCACGCAATTAACCGTCAGTGATATTTGTTTTGCCAGCGGTTTTAACAGCATTCGGCGTTTTAATGAAGCGATAAAACAATGCTACCAATGTTCACCGAAGGCGCTGAGAAAACGCACCTCAATCAACTCAGATGAAAACACCATAGAGCTCAACCTCGCATACCGACCGCCGTTTGACTGGCCATTAATGCTGGAGTTTTTTAAATACCGGCAAATCTCCGGCATGGAATACATCACTAATAATTCGTACCAGCGCAGCGTTGCTATTGATAGTTGTGTCGGCTGGTTTTCTATCCATCACCATGAAAAGAAATCGGCACTGGTGATGCGGGTATCGCTGTCTGATTTTAGTTATTTGAACAATGTCATTACCCGAGTCCGCCGGATGTTTGACCTGGATGCAGACATTAATTTGATTCACCAGCAATTGAGTAGCCACCCAAGATTAAAACAAGTGATCCAGCGTTTTCCGGGGTTAAGATTACCCGGTAGCTGGGATATTTTTGAATTCTCAGTAAGAGCGATTCTCGGTCAACAAATTTCGGTAAAAGCGGCGACCACTTATGCAAAACGTATTTGCCAACGTTTTGGCAAGCAGTATTCACACTTGCCAGAACGCACCGCATTAACATTTCCTGACGTTACTTGTCTGCAAAACACTGATTTTGACCAGCTGGGATTAACCACTTCAAGGCGGGAAACATTAATGCGCTGGGTGCAATACTTTACGGATAACGCTGAGTCTTTGGAAAATTATCAATCTCTTGATGAACTAGAACAACAACTATGCAAACTAAAAGGCATAGGGCCATGGACAGTTAATTATATTGCAATGCGCGGTTTAAGCGATCCGGATGCGTTTCCAAGCGCAGATTTGGGCATTATCAAGGCGTTAACGGAACAAGGTAAGATACTAAAAAACAAAGAAATTTTAGCAACTGCCGAGCAATGGCGACCATGGCGCGCTTATGCCGCCATCTATTTATGGCACTCTCTTAAACCAGCCTTAGCAGCAAATAACCAGGATTAATCTTATGTACTATAGTTTCTATCAATCACCACTTGGCGAAATTGCATTAACCGCGAACGATAACGGCTTAACCGCACTGGCATTTCAAGAGACTGCCGCCGCCATCGAAATTCCGGAAAGCTATCAGGAAAATCCAGCATTTTTTCAACAGGTTCATCAACAGTTGGATCAGTATTTTACCGGTATCCGTACTGAGTTTGACCTACCACTTGCGCCAAAAGGCACTAAGTTTCAGCAAACCGTCTGGCAGGCATTAACTAAAATTAAACAAGGTGAAACAAAAAGTTATGCCTGGCTCGCGGAAAATATTAACAATAAAAAAGCTGTGCGGGCTGTAGGTAGTGCCAATGGCGCAAATCCAATTGCATTAATAATTCCCTGTCATCGAGTGATCGGCAGTAATGGTAAACTGACCGGCTATGCCGGCGGCATGGCATTAAAAGCCAAACTGTTAATGCACGAGGGTGCAGAGTTTTGTCAATAAAATAGCACTCAACATCCTATAAACTGTATTTTGATTTTATGTCACTGCTTAACGAAAACAGCAGTTGGCGTATTGTTATCTATGCGATGTACCTGAAGAAAAGGAAGTAAAAAACATACCTTTTTAGCTTTGCTTATTTTACACTGCGACCACAGTTAGTCATGAGAATAGTTTGTGGAAGTTTTTGCAGTAATCGCAGTATTAGTCCTTGTCTGGATGGCCTGGCAATTATATTGGGCAAAGCAATTTACCCGCTTTAAAAAGCAAATTCAAAGCGAAATCAAACCTAAGGTAGTCGCTGCAATCCTGGCACATTTGGAAGAGACACGCTCCGAGCTCACCCCAAATAATGATTGCCATCAACAAGCAACTATTGAGTATTGGTGCCAGTACCCTGTGCGCATCATGCAATACGCACTTGAGCACGACCTTGTGACCAAAGATGAGTTAGTAGCAGCAGGCAGCTATCGCCACTGTCAGCACTTATTTCATATACAAAAAGACAAAATGCATTAGGCAACTTTTACCATTGATTACGTTTTTCAATAAAAAAATCAATAAAGGCTCTGATTTTTTTCTGCTGCACTTTGCTTTGATGATAGTAAATAAATACATCGGTATTATTCGACCAATAATTTTCTAAAACCGGCAGCAATGCACCTTCTTTAAGGTATTGCTTAATTTTACTTTGATCGGCTGCCGCATTAATTAATCCGTGGCCACTAACGGCAAGTTCAGCTAACCCAGCAACCGATTGCACATTGCTTTTTAGCTCGATAACATTATACGGTTTGTCTGAGTTATCGTTAGGGTCTTTATAGACCAAAACGTTGTTAGGCTTATTATGTAAATAGCCAACAACTTTATGATCGGCCAGTTCTGCTATTGATTGTGGTGTTCCATATTTGGCTAAATAACTGGGAGCTGCATATATGCCGTATTGAGAACGCCATAAAAAACGCTTTTTCAAACCTGTAAATTGTTGGCCTAAATAATCAGCTACTCCCCAATAAACATCATATTGATTTTGATGAATATCGATCACACTTTCATTTACGTCAAACGCGAGATTAATGTCAGGATAACGGTGACAAAAGTCATCTAACCAAGGAAAGATAGTTTCAATATAAATATCGCCATGCTGAGCACATATTGTTAAATTGCCAGACACTTGCTCGTCTTGCGATTTAACCCAATCATCTAAGGCCTGATGATGCTGAAGAATATCCGCAGCCCGCTGATAAAACGCCTGGCCAAACTCGGTTAAACGCACTTTACGCGTCGTTCGAATAAACAAAGCTTCTCCCAAAGTTAGCTCTAATTGAGAAACCTGTTTACTCATTGCCATCGGCGTTTGCTGATGCTTATTTGCCGCACCTGTAAAGCTTTGGAAATCAGCAACACTGACAAAAGCCTGTAATGTTTCAGTTTTATACATTTTATAAACTTTTAGTTTATTTTTAATTTAAATATACACCATTAATTTATTAAATGGCTTAATTTATTATTTAAGCTTCAAAATTAAGGAATTTACTGTGACTATTATCGACGGGCTGATATTTATCTTTTTGTTCACTATGCCAATTTATTGCTATCTAACATATCAATCAGAAATAGATGCAATAAAATCTGGCAAAAAATCACTACTAGTTAGTTATTGGCAAACATTTTTATTACTTTGGCCGCCGGCACTTTTAGCACTTTACAGTGACCATTTTGTCCCCCCCATTATCGGGCAACTTAGCGCCACATGGCATTGGCAACTATTAATATTTACTACATTGTTATCGGTGCTTGGCTACGGCATTTATCAAATAAGAACATCAAAGCAAACACAGGAACTAGTGTTAACGCAAATGAAAGATGTTGCCTGGATAATGCCAAAAACGACAATGCAGTTTTACAGTTATTTATTTGCCGTTTGTATGACGGCAGGCGTTGCTGAAGAAATTATTTATCGAGGGTATTTACTACCACTTTTAGAGCAATACGTAGGGAGTTATTTAGCAGTAGCCATTTCATCTGTAGCATTCGGTTTAGCTCATCTCTACCAAAACGCGATTGGCGTAATTAAAACAGCAATCACCGGTTTAATATTTTGCTTACTAGTGATAATTTTTGATTCTTTACTGTTGGCCATTGCCTGTCATTTTATTATTGATGCCTATAGCGGCTACCTATACTTTCTCGCACTAAATAGCAAAAAGTCCGCTTAGCGCGGACTTAAGCTTATTCAACCCGTTCAAACTGTAAGTCCCAAACGCCATGTCCAAGGCGCTGACCGCGGTTTTCAAACTTAGTTAACGGGCGAGAATCCGGACGCGGCACATAATCATTAGTTTCAGACAGGTTTTTATAGCCAGGCGCCGATTGCATATCTTCAAGCATACATTCTGCGTAGTTTTCCCAGTCGGTCGCCATATGAAACACCCCACCAATTTTCAGCTTCTGACGAATGGTTTCGACAAATTCCGGCTGCACTATGCGACGCTTATGATGCTTTTTCTTGTGCCAGGGATCCGGGAAAAACAGCTGTACTGTGGTTAAGCTTTCATTAGCAATACAATCAGCCAAAATTTCAATGGCATCATGTTCATAGACTTTTAAGTTAGCAACGCCCTGCTCCTTCGCAAGAGCAATACAAGCGCCAACGCCAGGCTTATGTACTTCAATGCCGATAAAATTTAACTCTGGGGTATTTTTCGCCATTTCAACCAGTGACTTACCCATGCCAAAACCAATTTCCAGCACCACAGGGTTAGCATTGCCAAACAAGGTGTTTGTCTCGATCATGCCGTCTTGATGATTTAACCCCATTTCATCCCAATGCAGTTCCAATGCCCGCGCCTGAGCCTTAGTTAATCGGCCTTCACGCTTAACAAAACTGCGTACTTTGCGGATGTATTTGCCTTCTTGCTCTGCCTGTTCAATGGTTTTATGGCTTCTTTCAGTCATGATCTTTGGTAGTTAAATTTTTGGGGCGCATATTATCTATGTTTAGCGCAATAAACTCAAACAAGATAATTACTTTTTATTCAAGCAATTATGCAATTTTAAAATATTGAACAATACTAAATAAAAAATCACTCTCGGACTTTATCCTAATGAATATCAACGCCTGGGCAAAAAATATTTCGATCAGAAAAGCACTAATTGCCGTACTCACAGCTTCCCTGATCACTTTGTCTATCCTTAGCATTGCACTCAATAACCTGATTTTTAGCAATGTGTTTCGCGAAAATGTCGAGCAAGACCTGTTGCCGAATCAACTGGCAAAAGTCGAGGCGAGAATTCGCAAGCAACTGAGTACGCCATTGGAACTGTCAAAAGCCATCACCCAAAACCAGTTTATGCTGGATTGGGCAGCAGCTGGCGAACCTCAGAGTGAACAAAATAAGGTCATTAATTTTCTAAGTCATATGCAAAAAGAAAACAACGCACTGACCGTCTTCTGGGTATCAAACCTTTCCCGTAATTATTATACCCAGGACGGCATTAACCGCCAGGTTACTCAACATGACGACGGCTGGTTTTATCAATTTATCAATAGCAACAGAGCATTTGAAATTTCCTTTGATATCGAAAAAGGCACCACTAAATTAACCGCCTTTGTTAACTACAGAGTCAAACATCAGGGACAAGATGTTGCGATTGCCGGTTTAGGTTATACGGTTGATGAGATCAGCGCGGATATTCTTAGCAATAAAATTGGCGAAAACGGCTATGTTTTTGTTACCGATCAGCAAGGCCAGGTGATTATTCATCCCCAATTACCGGCACTGAAACAAAAACAGCTAAAGCAGTTTGACGGTTTTGCCAAGGCTTCAAGCAAACTGCTGACTACGAATCCGGGTTATGTGTTTGATGAAGTAAATTATCAGGATGAAGAATATTATGTTGCCAGCGTTGGACTGCCAGAACTTAACTGGAAAATCATCGCCATGCTGCCACAAGCCGAACCACTTTCAAAAATTCACTCAGCGCTGACCCAAACCGCATTACTGAATTTTGTTATCGTCGCGATATTTATCTTTTTAATGGTGCTACTTGCTAATAGCATCACAAAACCTATCCTGAACATTGGTGAACGTTTGCTGGAAATGGCAGGTAAAGGCGGCGACTTAACCCAAACGCTGGATGACAGCCGAGGTGACGAACTTGGGCTGCTTGCCAAAGGCTTTAACGCCATTATCGCGAAAGTGAAAGATATCATGATTGAAATCAAGCAAACCGAGCATATTATGGCGTCGTCCTTTACTCAATTAAATGAAATGGCTCATACCGTCAGTGAACTGGTGAAAAACCAGCAAACCGAGTCAGACTCAGTCGCCACCGCCACCAATGAAATGAGCCATAGCATTCAGGAAGTCAGTGAGCTTGCCTCTAATACCGCCAGTAAAACCGAGGTTTCTGAGCAGCAAATATCAGTATCGAATCAGCAAGTAGATGATACCAGCGATGTTATGCAGCAATTGCAGGAAAGCAATCGTATTACCCAGGAAAAAATTGCCGCGCTGGCCGAGCAAACTCAAACCATCAGCTCAGTGGTCGATACTATCAGCAGTATTTCAGAGCAAACTAACTTGCTGGCATTAAATGCCGCCATTGAAGCGGCGCGTGCCGGTGAGCAAGGCCGGGGCTTTGCGGTAGTCGCCGATGAAGTACGCACCCTGGCTGGGCGTACTCAAACCTCGACCCAGGAAATTAACGATGTTATTCAACGCCTGCAAACTCAGGCTAACGAAACGGTAACCGCAATGCAATCGAATACCGAGCTCGCCAGTCAGGGACTGGAAAAAACCACGGGCGCGAAAGAAGTGTTGCAGGAAGTGGTTGCCGAAATCATCGAAATTACCGCAATGAATACTCAAGTTGCCACCGCCACTCAGGAACAGTCGAGCGTGATTAATGAATTAAATCAAAATGTCACTAAAATAGCGGATATGGCGGTCGAAATTTCCACCCTATCGACAAATACAGCAGCAATAATGAACGAACTCGATCAACAAAAACAACAATTAGCCCAACTGGTCGCGCAATTTAAAACAGAATAAAGGACAGTAGATGAAACATTTAATCGCAATTTTTGCCGTGCTGTTAGGCTGGCAAAGTCAGGCCGAGGTGCTTTGGTCTGATATCAGTGCGACCTTTTTACAAGGTAGTGATTACGAAGTTGGTGATAATAATCGCACTGTATTTACCTTTGAGCACGCCGCAGGATACAGCTGGGGTGATAGTTTTATCTTTGTCGATCGTCTGCATTCAAATAATGGTGACAGAGAGACATATGCGGAGTTTTCACCGCGCTGGCAACTTTCTGACTACCACAACGGTTTTTTAGAGAATATTTACCTGGCAACTACTGCGGAAGTTGGAGAAAATTTCACTAATTACCTGGTGGGTGTTGGTACTAATTTAAAAATTCCACATTTTCTCTATTTTAATGCGAACGTTTATCATAAAAACAATGATTTAGGCGATAACGCCATACAAACAACATTAACCTGGGCTGTGCCAATTGGCCCATTGATGTACGATGGTTTTATGGATTATGTTGCAGCAAGCGACACAAATCACGCCCACATGAATTTAACCTCTCAGCTTAAATACAACATTGGCGAAGCAATGAATATAAAAAACAAATTTTATATTGGTATTGAATATGTCTATTGGCAAAATAAGTTTGGCATTAAGGGCGTTAACGAGAAAAATGTGAACTTATTAGTGAAATATCACTTTTAGTAAACAAGAGTCCGGCAACTCATTTGAATTAACCGGGCTTTTATTTATGGATTAATAGCGCACATCAATACTACTCAGCCCACCAGACATCATATAACTCACTAACGGAAACCGCAGTTGCGCCATTATCTTTTAACCAGCTTTCAACCGCTTTTCTGTTTTCATCCGTGCATTTACCGATTTTTTGTGTACAGATAAGGCCGTGCCAGATGCTATCGCCTTCACCGCCAAAGCCCAAACCGTTAGGCTCAATCACTTCAGCAAAAAAACGGTCGATAAATTGATCGATGGCATCGGAATCAATATCATCGGCAAACTTCCAGGCAACATCAAATCCCAATTCCTGGAACTCATCCACCCGTAATTTTTTACGTAAACGTCGGCTACGGTTTTTAGCTTCAAATTTCATTGTCTTTCTCTGTCTTATCTAGAATAACTAATTGCGCGTGAATATAGTGGCAAAACTAGCAGATTACCACCTCTTTTTCATCTTAGTGTTACCAAGCATCATTGTTTGCCCAAACAAGTTTCTATACACTGCGTTGCTATGAATCAAAGTACACATATTACCGCGGCATCCGCTTCACAGTTTAATCAAAGCATTCTTGCCTGGTTCCATCTGCAAGGGCGTAAGCATTTGCCGTGGCAGCAAAACAAAACCCCTTATCGAGTATGGATCTCAGAAATCATGTTGCAGCAAACACAAGTTGCCACTGTTATTCCTTATTATCAGCGCTTTATGGCAAGCTTTCCAACCATCACCGAGTTAGCCAATGCCAGTGAAGATAGCGTATTACATCACTGGACAGGTCTTGGCTATTACGCAAGGGCGAGAAACCTGCATAAAGCAGCAAAAATAATGCGCGATCAACATCAGGGAGAATTTCCGCAAGATATAGAGCAGGTTATCGCCCTACCCGGCATTGGCCGCTCAACCGCTGGCGCTATTTTAAGTTTGTCACTGAAACAACATCACGCGATTTTAGATGGCAATGTCAAACGAGTACTGGCGCGTTATTACCTGGTTGAAGGACATAACGCCCAGGCAAAGTTTGAAAAAGCGCTGTGGCCGATTGCCGAAACTCTCACCCCGGCAAAAAAGGTAGAACATTATAATCAGGCAATGATGGACATGGGGGCAATGATCTGTACCCGCACTAAACCGTTATGCCAACAATGCCCGGTAATGGCTGGTTGTTTAGCTTATGCTGCTAATGAACAGGCAAACTTTCCGCAGAAAAAACCGAAGAAAACCACGCCGGTCAAACAAACTGTGATGTTGATCCCCAGAGTAGACAATCAGGTATTAATGGAGAAACGTCCACCGGCTGGCATTTGGGGCGGTCTCTATTGCTTTATAGAGTTAACAGATAAAAGTGCAATTAGCGACACACTAACAGAGCTTGGTCTGAAGTTAGAAAACACCACTAAACTTACCGAGTTTCGCCACACCTTTAGCCATTTTCATTTAGATATAGAGCCGATACTTGCCGATTGCACATTATCCGCCAATACTCTTATTAATGAGCCTGGGCATTATAACTGGTATAAGCTAAACGATATCAATACCGTAGGACTGGCAGCCTCTAGCTGTAAAATTTTAGATGAAATTATACAATTAGGCTTGCCTTAAAAAATGTTAAGTTAACAAACTAAGCAGGAGCAAAAATGCTAACTATCATTGGAATTGATCATATCGTATTACGCACCGATAAACTCAGTGACATGTTAGCGTTTTACTGTCAGGTACTTGGTTGTACAGTTGAGCGACAAACCGAAAAATCACTCGGATTAACTCAGCTCAGAGCAGGCAATGCACTGATAGATATCGTCGATGTTGACAGTGAACTTGGTCGCCAGGGTGGCTCAGCACCAACAGCAAGCGAAAACAATGTCGATCATTTCTGCCTGCAGCTGGCAAGCATCAGTGAACAAGAGCTTATCCAACACTTTCAACAGCACAATATTACCCTGCCGAAATTTGAGCGCAGATACGGCGCACAGGGCTATGGTCAATCGGTTTATCTTAAGGATCCACAAGGTAATACTTTGGAGCTGCGTAGCCAAATCAAACAACAATAAGCTTTAACTTAATTTTACTGCTGAGGTAACTGAACAACCACCTCTAAACCACCAGCTTGACGATTGTGCAGCGACAGCTTTCCTTCATGCGCTTCAATTATTTCCCGACATAACGCTAACCCTAAACCTGTACCCGTTTGTTTAGTTGAATAAAAAGGCACTAAGGCATTTTTTAATACTTGCTCACTCATCCCCGTGCCTCTGTCTTTAACGCTAATGGTTAACACTCGCGGATCATGGTCAACGCTTATATTAATCGCGTCAGCCGCAGAGCCTGACTCATGAGCATTCTTAACTAAGTTAATTAACACTTGTTCTAACTGACTAGGATCAAAATAAGCACTTACATCATCACAAGAATTAATTAAGCTAAACGCAACCTGTGATTGTAACTGTACAATAAAATGACTTAACTGAACCAGCTCAATTCTGGGGTTGGGTAATTTGGCAAACTTGGCATAACCTTGAATAAAACTATTTAAATGATCGATACGTTCTTTAATGGTGGTAAATATTAATGCCAGCTTTTGATCTTGGTATTTATTCGACAACAATTGACCCGAATGAGTAACGGATGAAATGGGTGCCAATGAGTTATTCAGTTCATGACTGATCACCCGGATCACTTTTTTCCATACGGCCACTTCCTGTCGATTAAGCTCTCGGGTCATTTGCTTTAACAAAAATAGCTGATGCTTTTTATTATTTAATAAAAAATCACCACGAGATAAATGCCAAGTTTCGTTATTGTCTTGCTGTTCAATAACAAACAAGCCATCACGCTGTCGTGCTAAAGCTTGCGTTAGTTCATCCGGCCATTGCTGAACAAGTTGCGATAGTTTTTCCCCTTCAAGGTGTTTACCCTGATTAAGAAAATGGCGAGTGGCACTATTGGAATATACAAAATAATCATCATCATCCACCAAAAACATCATAATAGGTGAGCTTTCAATCACTTTATCTAACAACAACTCGCGCTGATAAATACTCTGTTTTTCATCCCTAAGCTTACCAGCAGCTTCATTATATAAATGACATAAATGACTTAGCTCGTCATTGCCACTTACCGCTAAGCTATTGGAAAATTCATTATCTTTGAAATTTAAAATGCCAGTTTCTAATGCCGCCAGTTTTTGCGCTATTGGTGAATAAAAGTAATTGACCAAAGCAACAACGAATACCGAACTAAACAATAACAGCAGCACTAACAGCAAGGCATCATCTGGTTGCAAATATAAATACATAACACCATTACTGAGCCAAGTGGCCAATAATGCGGCTGCTACTAATTTTGCTTTTAATGATTGCCACATTATTTGCTGATCCCAAACTTATCCATACGGCGATATAAAGCCTGACGGCTCAAACCTAAGGATTTAGCGGCACGACTAACCACGCCATTATGCTTAGCCAATGCCTGATTGATAATCTGCTCGCTTACCAGATCGTTGGTATTGTTGCCGCTGTGCTCGCTAATGGTTAGTGGCGTTAAACCAAAGTCTTGCACCTGCCATTCATCGGTTTGCGACAATAACATGGCTCGCTGACAGGCATTTTCCAGCTCTCTAACATTGCCCGGCCACGAATGCGCCATCAGCGCTTTGGCCGTTAGTTTAGGCATAGCTTTACTTGACTGAGTAAAGTGTTCAATGAGCGGTAAAATATCGTCTGGACGCTGAGCCAAAGGAGCCAGCGCTAGCCCAATAACATTGAGCCGATAAAATAAATCTTCACGAAAATTTCCCTGGGCGATATCCTGCGCTAAATCTGCATTGGTGGCACTGATCACCCGCACATCCACTTTAATGGTTTGATGGCTGCCCAATCGTTCAAACTCACCGGTTTGTAGTACTCGCAATAATTTAATCTGTCCAGCTAATGACAAATTGCCAATTTCATCTAAAAACAAGGTGCCACCGTCAGCCGCTTCAAAGCGGCCAATGCGTTTTTTATTCGCGCCGGTATAAGCACCAGCTTCAGCGCCGAATAGCTCGGCTTCCATCAAGTCAATGGGTAAAGCGCCAACATTTACTTTAATAAAAGGCTTATTGGCTCGTAGTGAGTTGGCATGAATAATATCGGCAATTTTTTCTTTGCCTGCGCCATTAGGCCCTGTGATCAATACACCAACATCCGACTTTGCCACTTGCAAACTCATATCAATCAAACGTTGCATCTCAGTGCTGGCAAACACTAAACCGCATAAATTGGCGTGTTGATGATGATTTGCCCGTTCTCGGTTTTGCCTATTTAGCTGCTGAGACTGCTGCTGCAGCTCATTAAGTTCGAGCAGATTATTAATGGTCACCAGTAGCTTTTCATCATCCCAAGGTTTCGCCAAATAATCGGCAGCGCCATTTTTAACTAACTCGATTGCCATGGTTAAATCGGTCCAAGCGGTAAACAAAATTACCGGTAAGTCAGGCTGCAGCTCACGTATTTGATAAAATGCCTGCTTGCCCTCTTCACCACTGGTAGTGTCTTGGGTAAAGTTCATATCAAGGATCACTAAAGCAATATTTTGATACATGATGATCGGCATAGCCTCTGCCGGACTGCTGGCAGTAACCACCTGATAATCATGTAGCTCTAATAAAATAGTAAGCGCATTACAAACCGATGGGTTGTCGTCAACGACTAAGATTTTTTCCATTAAGCGCTAAGCCTCGTTTATAAGCAATTGATTCATAATTATTTTACGATGATACTATAAGAGCGTGCTGACCTTGCAAGTATATTGTTGCCACCATAATAGTATTGACGCGAATACAAAAGGTAAAGCGCCCACAGAGTAAGCGCTTTTATCCAATAATATTAAACCGAGCGAGTTGCTATGGCGGGTGAAATACTGGCGGCTTTGCGGGCTGGCCAAAACACGGCAAAAAGTATCACTAATATAATACACACCATAGTTGCGGCAATATAATTAATGGCTAAAGATTCCATTTGAAAATACTCCATTAAGCTATTGTTTAAGGCAAAAGTAAGTACGAGTCCAAGTACCATACCTATTAAAGCAACAATACAGCCTTCAACAATAAAATACTGTAAAATATCAACTTTACTCGCTCCTAACGCCCGTCGAGTGCCAATTTGTTTCGTTCGGCGGTTAACATTAAAAATGGTCATACCGGCAATGCCTAACGCAGTAATAAAAACTAAAACCGCGATAATAACCACCAGCATATTGGTCATTAGCTTGTCACTTTGGTAGCTTACTTCTTTAAGCTCTGCCAAGGTATTAATACTTAAGCTTTCAATCACTCGGCGGTTTTCTTGTTGCAATAAAAAACCTTGTAGCTGTTTTCTAACTTGCTCGACCATGTCAGGCTCAACACGGACAACAAAGCGAATAAATTCTCTGGCATTAATTACCGGCATCAACACCGTTTGTTCAACAATTGATGAATGTAACCATGAACCTTGCATTTGATCGACAATACCGATGATTTGTATTGGCAAATCGACACTGTAAATATATTTACCAATGGCATCGCCTTCGGGGTATAACTCATCCGCCACGGCCTGAGTCACTATCGCCACCTTAGGTGCTTTTGAATTATTATTTCTGATCACCACTTCATCCGGCCTAAAATTTCGACCTTGACGAATATTAAGATCAAAAACATCAGCAATATTATAATTACCAAGAAAAACACCGGCACTGATATTAGTCGCACCGTCATGTTCTATTTTATTACGAAAGCCCCATGAATCACCGGCGCCGGATAAAGGCAACTGGTTAATGGCAGTGGCTTCAATGACGCCTGGTAGCTCCATCACTTTTTGTTGATCAACGAGTAACTGCTTGCCAATATCAACCTTGTCGTTATAAAAATAAATATTCATACCGATAAGCTCAGTTTCAGAAATACCGGTGGGCCGTTGCATATCAGCAATACGCGCTGAAATGATAAATGCAGAGTTACTAACGATGGCAAGCGTTAACGCTATTTGCATAATGATCAATAAAACACTGCTTTTATTACGCATCATGGCATTAAAAATGGGAGAAAGATTTAGCATTATGCGCTCCTATTGAGTTTTAAGATAAATTGACGGCAAGGTTTTACACACTCGCCATGCCGGATAAACGCCAGCCAATACCGTTGCGCTAACAGCAATGACTGGTGCGGCAAAAAACATGGTCATGTCCATGGTGGCAATAAAATCAAAACCTTGAAAATTGCTTTTTAATAGGCTTAAACCAACATAAGAAAATAGCAAACCAAGTAAGCCACCAAGTAAGCCAAGCAGCCCTACTTCAACTAAATGTTGCGCAAACACTTGGCCTTTACTGGCACCTAACGCGCGGCGCACACCAACACTGGGTGCTGAGCGTAAAAATTTCGCCAGTAACAAGCCGATGCTATTAACCAAACAAACGGTTAAAAACATAAAGCTTACTGCCACTAAAATATAAGCGTCGTCATCAACCACCTTATTGTAATCAAGCCATTGCTGAACATTTCTTAACGACCCTCGAGCATCGTCTCGTTCAAAACGTGCTAATTTTTTTTGCTCGCCAACATAGCCACTTAGCATTTGCTCAAATTTATCTTTATCTTGCGCTGTGGGTAGTTCTGCCCAGTATTGCTGCCATAATATTTCAGACTCGCGTTTTTCCGCGTAATTATTAACCCGTTCGTTTTTCCAGCCGTTGTTATTACCCCACGACGGTATTTCATAAACTGTTGAAAGCACCCAAGGTACAAACACTTGCTCGGCATCTTGAAAAGCGCCATTGTTCACATCATAAAAGGTTGGTTTGGGCTGCCAGTTTTCGATAATGCCTACAATTTGATAAGGCTTATCGTTAAGCAAAATTTCCTGACCAACATTGTCACCACCGCCAAATAGGCTTTGATTAAGCTCTTCACCAATCACCACTTGCCGAGTTGGATTACTATCAACCGCTTTGCTCCAGGTGCTGCCATAAAGAAACTTAACATTAAACATTGAAAAAAAATGTCGGTTTGTTAAGCGCGCGGTGTTAAGCATAGGGGCAAAATCAGCTTTTAGTGAGCGTACAGAAAACCCGGTTTTAAACATCGCGGTATGTTTAATATCAGGCAATTGGCGCATCAAATTTCTGGCATCTTGATAAGTCACTTGTGCCGGAATATTATCTGGCGTATCGCGTGTTGAATTCTTGCCTATTGATTGCAATTGCACCGCATACAATTGACCAGACTTTTCTGGGATAGGGTTGCTATTCATCATATAAAATAACGTTAATGCGGTCATTGATATACCAATACCGCAGGCAATCGCCAACACCATAAGTATCGTTGTTGCGGGGGTTTTCTTTAAGCTTTTAACCGCAAGCTGTAGATAGTAACTAAACATTATTGCTCCTTAGTCATCGCTTTTTCTAAGCAATGGCTTCTTGCTGTTGATTTACCAAATTGCCGCCTTGGTACATTTTAAAGTCGCATAACTTACCATCGACTATTTGAATATTTCGCTGTGCGCGACGAGCAAGTTCAGGATCATGCGTTACCATGACAATAGTGGTGCCCTGCTTGTTAATGTCTTCAAGTAACTCCATCACTTGTTTAGCCATTAAGCTGTCAAGGTTACCGGTAGGTTCATCCGCTAATAAAAATTTAGGCTCTCCAGCCAGCGCGCGAGCAATAGCAACCCGCTGCTGCTGACCACCAGATAACTGCGAAGGTAAGTGTTTCATCCGTGACGCTAAACCAACCATTTCTAAAGCGCGTTCTATTTTTTGTTTGCGCTCTTTGCCACTAAAGCCACGATAACGCAGTGGCACATCAACGTTTTCATACAAATTCAAATCGGGGATCAGGTTAAAGCCCTGAAAAATAAAGCCTATTTTTTCATTTCTTAAACGAGATAATTCGCGATCGGTTAAACCGGTAATGCTTTGTCCATCAAGCTGATAATCGCCGCTAGAAATTGACTCTAATAATCCGGCAATATTTAAAAAAGTTGTTTTACCTGAGCCAGACGGGCCTGTAACCGCAATAAACTCGCCTTCCTTTACTTCTAAATTAAAATCATTAAGCGCGTGTGTTTGTACCATGTCTGTTTGATAGACTTTATTAATTGCTGACATTTTTAACATAATATTTTCCTTTATTAATTTAATTAAGCGCGACACGATCTTTCTTTTTGAACACTGACAGATCGGAAATAACTAAGGTGTCGCCTGCTCGTACCCCGTCTAAAATTTCGATATAACTCATACTAGTAGCGCCACTTTGTAATGCAGTTTTTTCGGCAACACCGTCTTTCACCACATAAGCCACACGACCACCGCCACTTTGGTAAAATTGACCACGGCGCACCATTAGCACATCATGTTTTTGCTCTAAAATAATGCGGCCACTGACTCTTTGATTTTGCCTTAAGCCATCGGTACTATTGGCATCCATTCTTACTCTGGCTGTTACTTGGCTTTGAATAACCTCAGGTGAAATTGACGCTAACTTACCCGTTAATTGTTTACCAGCAATGGTAATTTCCACCGTCATCCCTAACCCCAATTCATCGGCATAAGCTTCCGGCACCTGCAACTCAGCTTCATAGGCTGACAAATCAACAATCATCATCAAAGATTGATTGCTTGCTACTTTAGCTTTTTGCTCCACCAGCCAATTACCCACTACCCCATTAACTGGCGACATAATAGTTAATTCATTCACTTTTCGTTGCAACTCGGCCAGCTTTTGCTGTTCTGCTTGCAGTTCCAACGCGGTATTTTGTACCTCGAAAGCCAAAGTGTCGCTTGCCAGTTTGGTTTCTTGTTCAGCATGACGCGCACGTAATCGAGACTTTGCTAACTCATCTTGCGCTTGTTCGAAATCAATTTGGCTGATCAACTGACGATCGATTGACACATTGGCGCGACGAGCTTCCCGTTCAGCGGCTGCGAGATCTACCTTAGCAAGTTCTAATTTTTGTTGTAATTCTAACTCTTTACGGCGAGCGGTTAACTTTTCTCGACTAAGTGCAGAAGTTAACTGCTGAACCTGCGTTTTTTGCTGTTTTAATATTGCCATTAATTGTGGACTGTCAATGGAGGCAATTTTCTGCCCTTGGCTTACCATATCGCCAGGCTTTACTTTCATGGTAACTAAGCCATTTTCTGGGCTGTATACTACTGGGGCATTAGCCGCAACAATTTTACCTGTGGCGACCACATCCCGTAAAAAATTGCCGCGCTCAACCTTAGCCAGTTTTAACTGCGACTGTGCAACACTGGCTTCTTGGTTTAACCAAGAGGCGGTTACTTGCCACGCTAATCCTGCTAATGCAAATGCTGCTATCACCATAAAAACAATTTTAACTTTACTGTGCTTACTCACCATTACCGTATCTTGCACGCTGGTATCTCGAATCATGGAACACTCCTTTTACGCTGATGCTGAGTCATTGCACTCAACGTGCCAAACACGTAACTAGCTGATATAACTAAACTTTATACATTCACATTCATTATAAAAGTGTCCGCGGACAGTTATTCTGTCGGACACTTTTTTAACACTCGGACAACGGACACAGGTGTTTTTCCTTAAAAAATGCTAAGCAAGCAAAAGTGAATATGATAAAATCTCAGCAATTATTTTCGCAACATGAGCAGATATCATGAGTAGAACCGTTTTTTGCCAAAAACTACAAAAAGAAGCCGAAGGTCAACGTTTTCAATTGTATCCAGGCGAAGTTGGCAAGCGCATCTTCGACAACATTAGCCAAGAAGCATGGAGTGATTGGCAAAAAAAACAAACCATGCTGATCAACGAACATAAGATGAATATGATGAATCCGGATGACAGAGCGATATTGGAAAAAAGCATGGTCGATTATCTGTTTAATGACATTGAGCCTAAAATTGAAGGTTATGTTCCTGAGAAAAAATAGTGCCGTATGGCATTTAACTTTGCTAAAAAATCATCACAATGTGGTTTATTAAGGCAATAAGCTGAAAAAAACATCAAACAAAAACTTTTTTAAAAAAAAGTGTTGACCTTGATAACGAAAAACAGTTTAATACGCCCCGTCTTCAAGACAAGGCCAACAAGGCTGAAATTGCAAGATTGCCCAGATAGCTCAGTCGGTAGAGCAGAGGATTGAAAATCCTCGTGTCCCTGGTTCGATTCCGGGTCTGGGCACCATATTTTGAACTAGTGTTTATGTTACTCAACAAAACATTAATTCGGTGCCAAGGTAAACATTCATAAGAATACATTTACCGCACACAAAGCTTTGTGTGCCGACTTAGCTCAGTTGGTAGAGCAACTGACTTGTAATCAGTAGGTCGCCAG
>CAZUHQ010000016.1:1025-42514 GCA_964620605.1 uncultured Thalassotalea sp. | reverse complement strand
TTGAACCACAACCGAAGTTTTCTCGGGTTAGCAAAATACTCGCGCCTTGATATTGCGGTTTGTTTAGAACAAACTCATGATTGTTCTGATTGCCGTCATTATCCAAATAGAGCCAGTCATGAAACAGGTGCTGACCAAAGCCAACACGTTCAGTTTTTTGTAAAAACTGTTTGGGGATGATCTGATCGGTATCAACATTTGCCGCATCTAACGGAGCGACTAAT
The DNA here is from genome assembly GCA_964620605.1 of uncultured Thalassotalea sp. Taxonomy (GTDB): domain Bacteria; phylum Pseudomonadota; class Gammaproteobacteria; order Enterobacterales; family Alteromonadaceae; genus Thalassotalea_E. The sequence goes on along the minus strand of CAZUHQ010000016.1, from coordinate 42,290 downwards.
CCTGTATGGCTAGTAAATTTTTCCATGATTTGCTCCTTAAGCGTTTAAATCAACAAAGTGACCGGTGATAGCGGCGGCGACGGCCATTTCCGGGCTAACTAAATGAGTGCGGCTGCCACGACCCTGACGACCTTCAAAGTTACGGTTTGAAGTAGAAGCGCAGCGATCACCTGGCTGTAATCTGTCATCATTCATCCCTAAGCACATTGAACAACCCGGCAAACGCCATTCAAATCCGGCATCGGTAAATATTTTATCCAGCCCTTCCTGCTCGGCTTGCTCCTTCACTCGATACGAACCAGGTACGACAATGGCGGTGACTTTATCTGAACATTGCATGCCTTGAGCAGCATAGCTTTTGACGGTTTCTGCGGCGGCGCGTAAATCTTCAATTCGCGAGTTGGTACAAGAGCCGATAAAAACATTGTTTACTTCAACGTCGGTAATTTTGGTACCAGCAGTTAGCCCCATATAATTTAGTGCTTTTGCGCACGACTCTTTTTCAACCTGATCAGTAAAATCATCTGGCGATGGAATGCTTTGGTCGATGGCAATCACTTGTCCCGGTGTCGTCCCCCAGGTTACTTGTGCTTTGATGTCTTTGGCATCCAGCACTAATTCGGCGTCAAATTGTGCACCATCGTCTGTTTTTAGTGTTTTCCAGTCAGCAACTGCTTGTTGCCATACTTCGCCTTTTGGCGCGTATTCTTTACCTGCTAAATAATCAAAAGTAGTTTGATCCGGCGCGATTAAGCCGGCTTTTGCACCAAATTCTATGCTCATATTGCAGACTGTCATCCGTTCTTCCATGGTTAACGCTTCAATGGCTTCGCCGCAATATTCAACAACATAACCGGTTGCGCCTGCACTGCCGGTTTTGCCAATAATTGCCAGGATAATATCTTTTGCGCTAATGCCTTTGCCGACCTGTCCTTTGACTTCAATTTTCATGGTTTTTGCTTTAGTTTGGCGCAAGGTTTGAGTGGCAAAAACATGCTCAACTTCTGAGGTACCAATGCCAAAGGCTAAGGCACCAAAAGCGCCATGAGTGGCGGTGTGGGAGTCACCACAAACGATAATAGTGCCGGGCAGGGTTAAACCAAGTTCTGGCCCCATCACATGGACTATCCCCTGGTTTTTATGTCCCATGCCAAATAGCTTGATGCCAAACTCTTTACAGTTTTTTTCTAAGGTGCGTAACTGATTGGCAGCCCCTTCGCCAGCTGCATTAATTTCAAGCGAGCGAGTGGAAATATTATGATCCATAGTGGCAATGGTGCGCTCTGGATGACGCAGTGGGCGATTATGAAAACGCAAGTTAGCAAACGCTTGGGGTGAAGTAACTTCATGAATTAAATGGCGATCTACATATAATAATGGCGTCTCACCAGTTTTATCTTCAACTAAATGGCGTTGCCATAATTTCTCATATAAGGTAGTTGCCATTATGCGTGCTCCTCTAATTTGGCTTGATTAATAAACTGGCAAATATAATCGCCGACTTCTTTGGTGGTTTTAGCGTTTGCCCGCTTGTTTTCAGCTAATAAATCGGCGGTTAATATGCCGTTATCTAACGCACTGGCAACAGCATCTTCGATTAGTTTGGCGGCACCGTCCTGATGTAAGCTGTAACGTAGCATCAATGCCGCAGATAATATTTGTGCAATTGGATTAGCAATGCCTTTTCCTGCAATATCCGGTGCGCTGCCGCCAGCTGGTTCATACATACCAAAGCCGTCAGCATTTAAACTCGCCGATGGTAATAATCCCATCGAGCCGGTGATCATCGCGCAGATGTCTGACAAAATATCGCCGAACAGGTTAGGGCATAGCATGACGTCAAACTGGTTCGGATCGCGTACCAGTTGCATCGCGGCATTATCAACATATAAATGTTCATAGCTAACATCGGGATATTCGACGGCAACTTCTTCAACTACTTGACGCCACAACTGAGATGTTGCTAATACGTTCGCTTTATCAACGGAAGTGACTTTGTTATTGCGCTTTTGGGCTGCCTGAAATGCCAAATGAGCGATACGTTTAACTTCACGGCGAGAGTAAAACATCGAATCAAAGCCGGTTTCTTCATCGCCTTGACCACGTCTGCCTTTTGGCTCGCCAAAATAGATATCACCAGTTAATTCGCGAATAACTAAAACATCAAAACCAGAAGCCGCAATGTCACTGCGCAAAGTGGATAACTGGGCTAATGCTGGCTGTAAGGTGGCCGGGCGCATATTGCAAAATAAATCAAAATGACCACGCAAGCCTAATAAAGCACAGCGTTCAGGCTGTTCGGTTGGCGGCAGGTTTACCCATTTAGAACCGCCGACTGAACCGAATAAAATGGCATCGGCTTGCTCGCAGCCAGCTAACGTTTCCGGTGGCAGGGCATTACCATGATTGTCGATGGCTGCGCCGCCAACATCATAATCTGTAGTGTTTAGTTCAAACTGAAATTTATCGGCGACGGCGGCTAATACTTTTTTAGCTTCTGTCATTACTTCCGGGCCGATGCCGTCTCCGGCTAATACTGCAATATTGGACATCTTGTTACCTTTAATTTCTATATTTTTATTCATTACACTTGGGCGATTTTTTGCTGCTGTTTAATTTCAGCGATGGTTTTTGCGCGATGAATGCTGTTTAAACAATGAATTAACGCCTGACCTGATGCTTCGATAACATCGGTGGCCAGGCCATAGCCGTGAAAATTTCGACCTTGCCAGCTGACGACTAAATCCGCTTTACCTAAACCGTCTTCACCGGCACCTTTATTGGATATTTTGTAATCCGAGACTTCAAAATTGATATCAACCGCCTGTTTGATAGCGCGATATAAGCTATCAACCGGGCCGTTACCAGTTGCTGACGTGATCTGGCTCTTTTCACCTGAAACCAGTTTTATGCTCGAGGTGGCAAACTCACCCACTCCACATTGAACATTCATGGTTTCTAACTGATAAAACTCTTGTTCACCTTGTTGCTGAATATTAAACAGTAAGGCTTCCAAATCATCGTCAAAGACTTGGCCTTTTTTATCGGCTAACGCTAAAAAGTCGGTGTATAACTGATTCAGGTTATAATCATTCTCCTGATAACCTAAGCTTTCCATGCGGTGTTTAATGACATGACGACCACTGCGAGAGGTTAAATTTAACTTGGTTTTGGCGATGCCGACACTTTCCGGGGTCATAATTTCATAGGTATTTGAAGCTTTTAACATACCATCTTGATGAATGCCGGAAGAATGGCTAAAAGCGTTGCTGCCGACAATCGCTTTATTGGGTTGTACCGGCATATTACATAACTGGCTGACTAATTTTGAGCTACGGGCAATTTCCTGATGATTGATATTGGTTTTCACACCTAATAAATCCTGGCGGGTTTTGATGATCATCGCCACTTCTTCCAATGAGCAGTTACCTGCACGTTCACCGATGCCGTTAATGGTACATTCGATTTGTCGTGCCCCTGCTTGCACTGCGGCAACCGAGTTAGCAACCGCTAAGCCTAAGTCATTATGACAATGGACAGAAATCACCGCTTGGTCGATATTAGGCACCCGGTTAAATAACTGGGTAATAATACCGCCAAATTCATTAGGGATTGTATAACCAACGGTATCAGGAATATTGACGGTAGTCGCGCCGGCTTTAATAGCGTTTTCCACCATGCGGCATAAGTTATCGATTGGTGTTCGCCCAGCATCTTCACAGGAAAATTCAACATCATTGGTAAATTGGCGCGCGTATTTAATCGCATGAATTGCCATGGCTTCAACATCGTCAAAGCCTTTGCGTAGCTTTTGTTGAACATGAACATCCGAGGTAGAAATAAAGGTATGGATACGAAATTGATCTGCAACTTTTAATGCCTCGGCACAGGCTTGAATGTCTGCTTCTACTGCGCGCGATAGGCCGCAGACAATCGAATTTTTCACCGTTTTCGCGATTTGCTGCACTGATTGGAAATCACCAGGAGAAGATACCGGAAAACCCGCCTCAATAATATCAACCCCCAGTCGCTCGATTGCCTGGGCAATTTGCAGCTTTTCATGCACAGATAAGCTGGCAGTTAATGCCTGCTCACCATCACGCAAGGTGGTATCAAAAATAATCACTCGATTGTCCATGTTAGATCCCTTTGTCATTCTTTAAAACACTAATCGGCGAGCATAAAAAAACCCGCGGTTGTTAGCGCGGGTTTTAGTTATTCTGTCTTTACTTAAATAATTTTCAGCAAGCCTAACCTATCCGCGCATTAGATGCGAGGAGTAAGAGGTTAATAATTAACATGTTTGCTGATTTCATTAAATTAAGTCTTAATTGTTAGCTAATATTAGTTAGCAATTTGCTTCTGCATTTGTAACTAAATTACATCAATGTAATATTAATAACGTATTTGCTTAAATATTGTCAAACTTATTTTGATAGTAAAAATATCTAAAGTTATTAACTATTCATATAAGTAGTTAAATATCCATGCTGTTAGACGCTGTTAATGTTTATGAAATTCAGTAGAATAAAACTAGTTATCATCAATACCGTTTGCTATGTCTGAGAAAAAAAATCATTACTTATTTTATGTTACTTTGTCATACTCTTTTAGCATCTTAAGGCCGATTGCCGAGCAGATCAGTAAGCAGGGAGGAGAGTTTGCCTGGTTTGTTCCTCAAGGTGCGGAAGCTGAAAACTATTTATTAGAGAAAGATCATCGATTAGCTGGCGTAGATGAAGTGATGGCGTTTGCACCAGATGCGGTATTAGCACCAGGTAATTATATTCCTGACTTTTTTCCTGGCATTAAGGTACAGGTGTTCCACGGTTTTGATTCCGGTAAGAAAAATAAATTTAATATTCGCGGTTTTTTTGATCTCTATTGTACTCAGGGGCCAAATATTACTCAGGCCTTTAATCAAATTAATGATGGCACTTGTGAAATTGTCGAAACCGGCTGGGGTAAACTGGATGCCCTGTTTACTCCGCATCCGTTAACTGAATCTTATCAAACACTAGAGCCATTAATTTTATATGCGCCAACTTTTTCACCAAAACTTACTAGTACTTATGCGTTGTTGCCTGAAATTAAACGTTTATTAGCAGAGCAGCCATGGCAGTGGCTGGTGAAGTTGCACCCTAAAGCAACGAAAAAAGAAATTGCCACCTATAAAGCCTTGGAATGCGATAAGTTACGCTTTATTGAAACTGCTGAGTTGATCCCGCTATTGCAGGCGGCGGATGTGCTGCTTTCCGATACTTCCTCGGTATTGGCAGAGTTTGTGTTGCAGCAAAAGCCGGTGGTGGCGTTCAATAATCGTCGACCAGAACCCTGGATGATACATTTTACTGAGCCAAGTGCATTGCAAGCCCAGCTTGAGTTGGCATTAAACTGTCCAAAAGAGCAACTAGATAAAATTAATACTCATTGCAATGCCATTCATCCACTGCGCGATGGCTTATCCAGCAAGCGTACCTTAGCGGCAATTGATGCCTTGATTGCCAAAGGCACGGCTCACTTAAAGGCTAAACCGCTAAATTTATTCAGGCGGTTAAAAATGCGTAAAAAACTTAATTACTGGAAATTTTGCTAGTCGTTAACAGTTAATCCATAGCGACTACCATTTGCTACTATAAGTTATATTCCACTTTAGCAAATATATTGACTGAGTTATCTTTTTTGTTATCTCGAAATTTAGAACGATTGACATCTGTGCCTAGGGTAAAACGCCAGTTTTGATAACTATGCTGTGCTTTAGCGGACAGCATTAACATGTCTTCAGGCTCAGAGGTTAATGGGTTGCCAATTAATGGATTATCCGGCGCTTTGTCATGATTATCTTTATTGAGTCGTAACCAGCGCGCTTTAAATTCAAATTGGGTATTACTGGCGGATTGGGAAATCGCACCCAATACCAGCGTAGAAGCATCATTATCATATAAACTACCAACCGTTCTTTGATGATAGCGCATGCCCGTTTGGTAAATATGGTGTTCGTAGTAACAATCACCGATAGTGCTGGTGCCATCGCCGTTATGCCCATCTTTACATAAGGCATAGGTATCAGTGCCTTCTAGGTACAGTTTCCAGTTGTAATTAAATGCGGAAATACGGGTTTCAATCGTTGCCTGATAACGTTCTTCACCAAATACACTCAGACCGCCTTTGCGATCTCCGTCTTCGGCGATCATGGTTGCCGATATTGCAATAGGGTGATTGAACAGGGATGTTGACCAACGAATATCATAGCCGGCTAGCTGGTTGCCTGGTTCTTTCCCTGCGGCGCATTCTTCAACACTAGGGCCATTACCACCGCAGTTATCTAAACCTTTTAGTACGTCGACAAAAGTTGAAAAGTTACCAGGGCGATTTTTTCCACCCCATTGGGCAAGCCGGGTTACTCCAACTTCCCAGTTTTTGGCGGGTTTAAAGTTCAGTCGAAACCCCCAGAGCAGGGCGTTTTTAATGACCCGCTTATCATCCATTTTTCCCATAAAAGTGGTGACTGTCCATGGGATATCAATCTCTGTCCACGGAATAGTAACTGGGACTGCCGATTTGCGTGATAACGCCAGTGCAGGCATAGGGCGGGCATTATTGGTGATACTCAAACTAGTATCCCAGGCCGGCCCCCACCATCTGTCTTGCATGCCTGCCGAAAATACCCAGTTGCCCAAGAAAAATGCGCCATAGCTGCCATCGAAACGCACGTTATCGTCGTCAACACTTTGATTGTAAGTGGTTGATATTTTGGCTGCGATATTATCGCCTATGTAGCTGGTACTGACTTGAGCGTTATTGCGAGCGCGAAAGTCCTCGCCAAAACTGGTAAAGCGCTTATCTTTATTGGCAAGGTTAATTGATAAGGTTTTTTGTCCATGCTTTGCCAAGCGCAGCTGATGCCTGACGTAAAGTAACGCCTGTTGACCGGCTTGGTCTAGATCAGATAAATAGCTCTGATTGAGATCTTTTGCGATATCGTGCCACATCAGTGGAAAAGTGGTGACCGGCGTGGTGATCACCCCTTTATCTGCTAACAGTTGCAAGTTAGCACGTAAAAAAATGTCGCTAGTGTCAATCCAGGGCTCTGCATTGAGCTGAGCGCAAGCAGCTACAACCAGGGCTGCGGCAATTCGGGCAAAATTTTTCATTAATAATTATTTTATTTTATCTAGTACTTCACGTAATTTAGTGCTTGAGGTGTGGCTGGTGTATGGGAAATAAAAAATTTCAACCCCCACTTTAGCAAAGTCTTTTTCGATTTGATTCCATTTTTCCGTGCCTTTCCAGTCGTCGCCGACAAACATACGGTCAAATTTCAGGTTATTCCAGGCTTCCATTTTGTCGTAATTAACTTGTGGCACCACTTCATCGACAAATTTTATCGCTTCGACAATTTCCATCCGCTCATTAAAGGGGATCACAGGGGTTTTGTTCTTAGCAGCAAGTGATAATTCATCACTGGTTACACCGACGATTAAATAATCGCATTCGAGTTTAGCGCGTTTTAATACGTTTAAGTGTCCGATATGAAACAGATCAAATACACCTGTGGTATAGCCAATTTTTTTCATCTTGTGCCTTTTTACTGATAAATTACCGCGCTATTTTACATCATGCTCAGCTGAATGCGATAGCAGCAAGCAGATAAATTGTTGTAAAAGTGTTAGCGTTTACTATGTTGCGCGAGATAATTCACAATACGCTCACTGGCTTTGCCGTCCAGCTTGCCGGCGAGTTTTTCTGCATAGGCGAGGCGTGTTGCTTCCAACTGCTTGGGGTTGGTTATTTGCTGATTAACTAAGTTGGCTAAGTCTTTGTACTTGTCTGCATGCACCGCGATTTCGGCATATTCGCCGTAATCCTGATCCATGCGTTGTTTAAAGCGGTAGGAAAATATCCCGCGATAGCTCCAGCGCAGTTTTAGAAAATCACACCAGATCACCGGCTTGTTTAATGCGGCAAATTCAAACAGCGCAGAAGAGGCGTCGCTGATCATCAAATCGGCGCTGGCTAAAAATGGCACTAACGAATAATCGCTGACTTTCGCTAAATAAACATTAGGATATGTTTGCCAATGCTCGAGTAATTTTCTCTGTTTTTGGTATTTTTCTTTGCTTAGCGAAAAATAGTGGGGTTTAAGCAAAATATTATAATTAGCAAATTGCTCAGGCCAGTTCTTAGGAAAACATTCGATGCTGCTCGGGTAAAAGGTTGGCGCATATAACAAGGTTTTCTTGTTGGCATCTAAGCCAAGTTCAGCAAGCTCAAAGCCCTTCGTTTCCCCCTTAAGGATAGGGTCGAGCTTGCAAAAACCGACATTCACGAAGTTGTCATTTGGGTACATCGCCTTAAATCTGTCGGTGCGATACTGACCTTCGACAAAGCGCACGCTAGTGGCGGTATCTGATTTTGTATAGTAACTGGCTTTTGGGCCGATACCATGGCCGAGTTGTACCGATTGACTGACCTTATGCACTTGGTCTAAATACGCAAAGCTATTGGCAAATATTACCCAGTCTGCCTGTTGCGCTAGATAAAACTCTGTTGCCTGTTGCTCATTTTCAACCCAGATATGATCGAGTGCTTCCTGCTCGATGATTTCATTGATAATGCTGTCATGAATGCCGTGGTAGAAAACAAATTTCGCGCTACCGGCTTGGCTGTTAATTAGTTGGTGGTAAACCGGCAAGTATTGTGGCAGATAATATAAATGTAAAACATCGAAGATTATTTTCATAAATGGGGGGCATTGCGTTCACGATAATTATCCGGCTAGTTTACCATGAACGCAAAAAGGAGGGGGACTATTTGTTATTTCCAATTATCCATTGAAGATTTTTTTCGTATTGCTAAACGCGGCAGGATAAGGCCAAACAATAAGCCGATGCCTAGTACGATAGCGCCGTTAAAGAAATATTCTTTCTTTAACTCTAAATCTTGATTAGATAATTGCGACTGAGTTTGGCTTAATTCTCGGGTTAGCTGGTTAATCTTTTGATTTAACTCCTCAGTTTGCTGGTTAAGGCTAGCAATTTCTCGATTGGCGTTCGACAAATCTTCGCTGGTTTGTGAACTAATATCTTCACTGTCGGCCAGCTTAGCATTAAGTTCGGCAATCGCCACTCGTAACCCGGGTTTGGTGCTGACATATTTGGACTCAACCCAGGTAGTTCTGTTTTTACCATCTATGATTTCGGTATAACCATTGTCTTGGTTGCCGGTGAGTTGAACTTCATCGCCGGCATTGATGCTACCTAAAATCCGGTAATTATTGCCTGGGCCTGCATGCATGTAGATAAATAAATCATCTGAGATAAAAGCGGCGGTTAAATCGTTGTTGATCGTTTGCTCGGTTTCTGCTGCCTTGCTGATAAAGCTCAACGCAATAAAGGCACTTGCCAGCAAACATATTATTTTTTTCATTTAGTTACCAAAAATTTGCTATCTACTTCTAGGCAAAATAGTAGGGCTTTGCGTGACTGATATCAAGGAAAAATATTGCTTCATTGCCAGAGCTTTTGTAAGGTTAATCCATTAATAAGTCTATCTTTTGAAATTGTTAAGGCGTATATGACCACTGAAGTCGAACTCAAGTATTTAGTATTGGAAAAAGATGTGTCAGCGCAGATATTTGAGTTAATTAACACGCATTCGCTTACTTTTAATCATCAACATAAAAAGCTCAGCAACTGTTATTTCGATACGCCAGCGCTGGCGTTGCGTCAGCTTGATATCGGATTGCGTATTCGTATCTGTGGTGATGCTATCGAGCAAACCATTAAAACTGCAGGCGTAGTGATTGGTGGCTTACATCAAAGACCGGAATACAATGTTACTCTTGCTCATCCGTTTCCTGAGTTGGCGTTATTCCCAGAAAACATTTGGCCAGAAATTGATAGTGTAGCTAAATATCAATCTCAGCTTGTCCCTTTGTTTAATACCGACTTTACTCGTGAATTATGGCAAATCAACTATCAAAATAGCGTAATTGAGCTGGCATTTGATCAGGGAACAATTACCTCAGATGGTCGTAGTTTGGATATCTGTGAGCTGGAATTGGAACTGTTATCTGGCGAGCGTGATGATTTATTTGCCCTGGCAAAGCTGCTGTTTAGCAAGTTGGCACTTAGGGCGGGCACAGAGAGCAAGGCAGCGCGCGGCTATCGCTTGTTTGCTAATCAAATGGTGGAACCAGCACAGCTGTTGCTGGATATTCAGTGTCAGGCACAAGATCGCCAGGGCTATTTTATCAGTGGCGTTGATTTTTGTTTGCGAACTTTGCAGCGCACTATCACAGAGTATTTGGCCGATCCGCAACTGGCTAAACTGGCAGAATTAGTGGATGTGCTGTCGTTTTTGCGTCATGGCTTTTGGCTGTTTGACCAGGATTTAACCGAGCACAGCCGGGCGTTGCGTTCAGAGATTAGTCATTTTATTCAACTGTTTGCCTGGCTTGATAATGCGATTTATTTACGGGAATTAATGAATAAAACCGGCAATTACCGGAAAAAACTCGAATACAGCAAGCAGTTAATACAGCAATTAAAAATTGAGAAAAAGCACTTTCCCGATAAACAAATGATCACCGAACTGTTACACAGTGAGCGTTTTAACCATTTGCAACTGGCGTTGTTACAGCTGGTACTCAGTTTAGACAGTACGCAAGCTCAGGCGCAAGATAACGAACTGATGCCATTTGCTCAGGCTAAGCTTTCAGCTAGTCTTAGTGAATTGCAGCAGCAAATGAAAGAGCTTGAGCAGCCAGATGCTGAAACTTATCTGGCAAAGCGCAAAGTGTTGCATCGCTGCCTGCTAACTGGCCACTGGTTCGGACAGCTATTTGATGATAAAATGCGGGCGGATTTTCGTACCCCCTGGCTTGATATCAAACAAGGGCTGAAAGAGCTGCAAAGCTTGTGGATCATTAAACAGCAACTGCAAAAACTAGTAGCGGATGAGCAGCAAGTGAACGAGAAATTGCTTTGCTGGCAACAAGGTAAAGTGGAAAACTTATTAACCGCGCTTAATCATAGTAAAAATCTGGCATTATCATTGCCAGCGTACTGGCTAGAGTAATGAAGTTTTTTGTTCATTTAGCTGTTTCTCTATTAATGATGCTACCGGTGAGTGCGACGGTTTATCAATTACCGGCCAAAGGCTCACGTTTACTGGGGCAGCCACTTGCCTATCAGGTAGAGCAGGGGGATTATTTTCAGGCGCTGGCCGAATATCACGATGTTGGTTTGTTAGCATTAATCGCCGCAAACCCGGCTGTAGATCCTTTTTTACCGCCAGTGGGTGACATACTTCAAATTCCAAGACAAATACTGTTACCTTATGCCGAGCATAAAGGCATTATTATTAACTTGTCAGAACTACGTTTATATTATTTTCCTGAAGGTGAATCGTTAGTTTATGTCTTTCCGGTTGGCATTGGTCGACAAGGATTGGCAACGCCAAAAGTGATCAGTTATATCGGTGATAAACGTAAAGATCCTGTGTGGCGTCCTACTAAACAATATCGTGAACGCTATTTTCAAGAGCATGGCAAACAGCTGGCGAAAGAAATTCCAGCAGGCTCTAATAACCCGTTTGGCAAATATGCGTTAAGAATAGGCACCAGTGAATATTTGATCCATGGTACTAACCAACGCATGGGGATAGGAATGCGCGCGAGTTCCGGCTGTATCCGTATGTATGCGCCAGATATTGAATGGTTGTATCACAATGTTCCGGTCGGCACTGTAGTCAGAATTGTCGATCAGGCAATTAAAATGTCGTATGAGCCGGATGGCCGTAAGTTAATTGAAGTACATCAGCCGTTAAGCGAGCAGGGACAGTTTTCGGTGGCGAATTTACCTCCGGCAGTCGAGGCTTTTATTGGTGAAAATAGCAGTGTCAAAGCCCAGTTAGATAAGTTAATTAGTAAGCCAAAAGGGCTGGTGGTTGAATTAATAATTGACTGAGCTTTGTATAAGTTGTATTGGGATTTACGGGATGGTCTTCTTAGTGTCAATAATGGTTATTTACCAATCGCATCATCGAAACAAAAAGGCCGGTAACTAAATAAATGAGAATAAGACTCATATGTCACTCCTTTGACCCCTTTTATTCTGGTGACAACAACCAAGCAAATGCGCCGATATTGATTATCACCGTCAACCAATAAATAAACCTAAACTCTTTCTTCTGAGATTTATGTCTAAGTGTTTGCTGAGCAATAGCTGCACCAGGCCACCCTCCAACAATCGCAAACAAGTGAAGTGTATTTTCTGATGTGCGCCAAGCTCCACTCTGAGCTTTGGACTTATCATATGCATACATTATAAAAGTGACCAGACTTAGCCCAATATAGGCCAAGCATAATTTAAGTGGCACATAGCCCAGAGAAAATGCAACGAAAATTGCACTTAAAAACATTACGGACAAGTAAATTGAAAACTTACTAACTTTTCTAGCCTGTTTTTTCTTTAGTTTTTCGCCCGAAAAGGTAGCTTTTTCTGCACAATAACGCCCCTGCTTATCTTTAGTAATGGAGAAGGTTATTACATCATTTAGTTGAGGTGTTCGTTGACGGTTTGAAAATGCTGTCTTATGGATAAAAACGTGGTCACCTCCACCGTTTGGCAGTATAAATCCAAAGGCTTTCTGGGTATCCCATTTGATTAATTTCCCTTTTAATCGCATTTATTTGAGTTCCTATTCAAGCAAATTACAGCAAGCCCCATGATGCCATAATTAATTCCGCTTTTATAAAATTGATTTTCTAAATTTTAAGAACGTAAATTTGCAAAATGTTGATGAATTTGTAATACCTGCCAAGGTTCAAGGTGATATTGAGCTTCACCTAAATAACTAGACATCTTGTATTCTTCAAATGAATTAAGACAGAAGTATTTATGAGTAAAGGTGAATGTCTGTTACTCGCTCATAGCGCTCTTTCTACATATGAGTAACAAAAATTAGCCAAGTAAGCGAATGTTCATCTTACTTGGCTTTCATTTATGCTTACCTGGCAACAACTATCGGGAACATAGCCTTATTTTATATAGCTAGCGGCAACGTTATCAATGCGTTGATTGGTTTGCTCTTGAGCTGTTTCAAGCGCACTGATTGCCTGAGTATTCTTCTCTTGTTGCGCTTTAACTTTTGCTAAATCCATGGTGAGCTTATCAACCTTATTTGATAAGTTCGCCACTTTTTGCTCTAAGCCGTCGTTACTGGCACAACCTACAGCAAGTAACATGCTTGCTATCAGTGTGATTTTTTTGATCATTAGTTGCTCCCTGATTATTTGTTAGTGTTTACGCTTAACGAGTATGACATAGTGAGTAAAAATTCACAGCGCTAATTCATTTGCTAACGTTTTCTTTTTCAAGTAATAGTTCCATTTTTTCTACTAACAGGTCAAGCTTGCGCTCTAATTGCAGGTTATGCTCGAATATCTCTTTATTTTGTTTTCTTAATTCTCGATTTTTAACATTAGTATCTGAAAAACCGACGAATTTATTAACAAATTGCGCGCCAACAAAACCTACCATACCAACGCCGATATAAAACATGGTGGCGACTATGATCCTGCCTTGCATAGTAACTGGATAAAAGTCACCAAAGCCTATAGTGCTGGCACTCATTTGCAGTGTCCAGAATGCATCACGATAGGACTTTATATTGCCATTGTCTGCTAATTCGTAATGATAGAGGGGAAAAGACAATATCGCGATAATGCCGTAGAGCACGGCAATAGTGATCAACAATAGATAAAAGGAATTGTAATTTCTAACACCGAATTCATCTATGGTATAAGTTTTAAGCGGATCTTTTGCTTTCATAAGGCTAACTAGCTGTTATTTATCTTCGATAACGTATTTGATTAAATCATCCATCAATTTACGTTTGATTTCCAGTTGTTGACTGGCGTCTAACTGATATTTTTCTGCTAACACTTGATAATCGTCCGTCGATAAACTGACAGTAAGTCTGGGTCGTTTCGGCCGTTTATTGACCGGCAGCCCCAGAATATCACGAATTTTATCAGATGGACTGAGACCGTCGTCGAGTGCTTCTTTACGGATTGCCAGTTGTATTTTTTCATCAATATCAAACGCCACTTGTGTTGCTTTGACGGCTTTAACCGACGACTGCCATTTTTCGGGAACTTTTCTGCTCACAACTAACTTCCTGGAAACATGTCAACAATATCCTGGGTCGGACGATATAAGATCAAAAAGACATCGGTATCACCATCTTGCCAGACCTCAAGTTCAATACCACAGCTTTGATCTTCATTTAATAATTGGTAAAGCTCAAATTGTTCCCCGGCGTCTTTGCCTTCATAAACACTTAAACTTTCATTGCGGTGATCTTTACGATGAAAATAGCCGACTTTAGCGAACAGGCTTTGTTGATATTGTCCGGCGCTCCAGCCTTGTGAAAGCACACTGTCGGTTTTACGTTTTAATAACGCCTGTCCTGGTTCATCAAAAATAGTCGAAAATTCATCGAGATCAAACAGGGTTTCAACATCCTGATGGTGAATTTTCAAGGAAAATTTTAAGTAAGTTTTATCGTCGATGTCCAGACTGAGGTAGAGTTCGCAGTCGTTATGACCGGTTAATACCCATTCGCTATCAGTATGGTGCTGGTATTCATAACTGTTAACGGCGCTGACTTGAAATTCCTGATTGCGTAAATTTTCCGGCAAAGCAAAGCTGTCGGTGAGCTTGATAATATCGCCCACTTGTAAATCCTGCACTTGCGTTACCTGGCGTTGTGCCTGCTCTTTGCTAAAAATATTCTTTAAAAAGCTCATTGAGTTCTACCACTAGGCTGTGTGTTTAACTGTGCTCTGAGAATAATCAAATAATACGATGAAACCGCACCTTAGCCAAATGCTAATGGTGCGGTTGCTTTGGTTCTCAGCTATTATTTCTGTTTTGCTTTTAAGCGTTCCAGCACTGAGTTGGCATTGTTGTCAGCGTTGCCAATACCGGCTTCTTTAAGTTTAGCTTCCAGCGAGGAATCTGAATTTTCCGACTCTAGCAGTTCTGCTGCTTTCATTTGGTCATCAAACTTTTGCTGTTTCGCCTTGATGCGCTCTAATGAATCTTTAGCATTTAACAGCTTGGAATTACTCGATGAAAAATTATCAGTAATAGCAGAAGTTGCTTTTTGTACGCTTTCGGTGGTTTTTACCATAGAAAGCTGACGCTTGTATTCCTGTACCTGACGTTCGCTCTTTTTCACTAACTCTTTTAAGCGATTGGCATTGCCTTCAAAACTGTCCAGTGCTTGCTGCTGAGTCGATAATTCATTTTCCAAGGCGGAAATTTTCTCGGCAACGGCCAGCGCAAGTGACTCATCACCTTTTTCTAATGCTTGTACCGCATAACCTTCATGCTCGGTAACTTCGCGTTTGATGCGCTCGACTTCGCGGCTTGACGCCATTTGCTGCGCCATTACTGAAGTTAAATCGCGTTTTGCTTTGGTTAAATGGTTTTCTGCATCACGAATTTCCTGTTCAAAAATACGGGTTGAATTTGCGTCTACTATGGCTTCGCCAACTTCTGTTGCACCACCACGGATCGCCGTCATAATTTTTTTAAAAATACTCATAATAAAACTCCCACAGGTGGTTAATTAAATTAAATAATCGCTCATATCATCGATTACTTCGATAGCGTTATTACTCAATACTGCAAGCTCATGTTCAATGTCGTCAAAACTTGAACTAATCGATAAAGCACCGAAAATTACGTATTTGTCACCAATTTTTGAAAATGAAGAAAGCGGCATTGGAATATTCATTTCCAGCATGGCTTCATGCATTTCCGCTAAACATTGCTCTTTAACTTCGTTTTGTCCCCAAAGGTAGCTGATACACAGGATTTGATCGTCAGTGACCGAAACAAATATAGGTAGTTCTTCACGTCCGATAACGGTGATTTGTAATACATCTACTTCACCAGAAATCGGTTGGCAGTCAAATACCATACCAGTTTCCGAGTTATCCGCGAGTGCATTCAAGTGGTTCGCAATTTTGTGAATATTCATGTGATTCCTCATTTTATCCCAAGCGGTTGAATGTTGATTTCAACCTGACGACATATTATGTCGATAACGTCAATTTACCACTACGACATAATATGTCAAGAAACTATTCAATAATTTTTATTAAAGCACGTTTTTACCTTTAGCCATGCTTATTGATTATAGGCGCTGTTTAATCCTTGTTGCTGCTGCCAGGCTTTTTGATGTAACTGATATAAGTTGTGACTGCCAAGGTAATTTACCGGTACTGCTGGCGCGTTTTGGTAAAAACCATGCGCAAATTCAAAACTGCCGAGCAGCATAGGCAAGGTCAGCCATGATTGTTTAACCGGAAAGTCATTAAGCGCTTGTAAGCGTTGTTTCGGGCTTTTGCCTATTTTCGCGGCAATCGTCCAGCCCCATTCTCCAAAGCTTGGCACATTGTCGTGATATTGCTCAACATGGGCAAACTCAGCTGCTTTGACGGTTTTGCCAATGGAGATAAACGCATCTTTAGCATGATAGGGACTGGTGGACTGGATAGCGATCAAGCCATCACCTGCCAGTAATTGTTTTAAGCGGGCGTAAAAGTTCACGGTATAGAGCTTGTTTAAATCTGGGTGACTGGGGTCTGGCAGATCAACAATAATGGCATCAAAACTTTGCTGTTGTTTGATTAACTCGTTAATCGCAATAAAGGCATCGCTATAGATTAGTTTGACATTTGGCTGTGATAACGAGTGCTGATTTAGCTGGCTGATACGAGATGCCAGCGGCTTAGCAAGTTTATTTTCTGGAGATGTAAACAGCTCAATCAATTCACTGTCGAGATCGATTAAGGTCACTTGCTCAGGATGCCAGGCTAAGATGTCTCTAAGTGCCAGGCCATCTCCGCCGCCAATGACTAAAATATTGTCTTGCCGAGCTGAGCCTGCAAGTGCTGGTGCGACTAAATAACTGTGGTAAATATGCTCATCTGCTGAAGAAAACTGCAAACGGCCATTTAAGTAAAAGTTGATAATTGGCGGCAGGTCGACCCCCATTGCCCGTTCGGTAAAGGTTAGCTGCTGATAGCGGGTTTTATCGGTGTAAACTACCTTGTCTAAATACAGTAAATTACTGAGACGATTTAGCCAGCCATTGCCTTGCTGAAAAACGATAAGGATCACAATAAATAATAACAGGTGCAAAGTGAGCAGGGTTTTACGCCAGTTAAGTCGGTGCCAGTAGTAGTAAATAAAAATAACACCGGCACTTAAGTTTAATGCGGCAGTTAACGCGCTCGCTTTACTGATATCTATGGTTAATAAGAACAGTACCCAGATGGCGGCACCTATGCCTGCACCGATATAATCAGCGCCATAAATAGTACCGAGATTGTTCGCCAGGTGTTTTTGATGGAGCTGTTCACGAATTTTGGCGATCAGTGGTATTTCCATGCCGATAAAAAAGCCGAGCAGCAGGCCAAAAAAGTACGGGCTGTTAAAGGCTAGTTGAGAAAGCTGTTTTAAATAGCCGCCGCGGGGTAGGGCATCTGGTGGTAAGGTAAAAGTGTCTGCCATTAATTGCGGTAAAGTTTGAGTGCCGGCAATTAACAGGGCGATAAGTAGAATGGCGCTGCTGCCTAAAAATGCAATGATCAGCTCCAGCCAGACAAAACCATTAAAGGCACAGCGTATTTTACGTGCGGCAAATGCACCTAAGCCCATGGCAACTATCATTAAACCTATCATGGTATAGATGGCACTTTCCATCACCCCAAGCACGCGCCCGGCGTAATGAGATAGCAGGTACTCGTAAATGAGGCCACAACCGGCCAGTACCGCCATGGTAATGATCAGCAGCAAATCATGCCACAGCAGCTGCTGTTTGTTGTTATTAGTCACTAAATATTATGTCTAAGCACGTTATTTTCGCGTATTAAGCCATTAATGCCGTTAAGATCAGCGCGATGGAAATACTAATTGCCATTTCAACACTGGCAACACCGATGTTATGTTGTTGATCGACTTCCTCGCTAAGGTTAATGCCCCAAAGTACGATGCGCTTGGCTATTGTCGTTAATATCGCCACCAAGACTGTCATCACTATGCTGATCACCAGCCAGCCAATCAGATTTTCGACTAAGGTATCCGGGCTATAAACCAGGAAATGGCTGGCAGCGGTTACTGCCAAGGCGGTACTGATTGCCTGTCCTGCATAACGAATTGCCAGGGCAATTTGGCCTGTGGCCAAGGCTTCCTGCATGCTGTCATCCTGATTATTTTTCGCGTATTGGTGCTCTTTTAATCGCGTCACTAAAATCAGCATTGCCTGTGCAACCAGGAAACCGGCAATAATGGCGATAAAGGTGCTGATGGTCAGGCCGTGAACCCAAAGTAGTACAGCTCTGATAATAATCGCTGTGGCAATAGCGCCAGCCGCATCAACCAGGCCAACGGTAATATTACGCGCCTTGATTTGTTCGGTTTTATCGATTTCCTGTAATGCCAGACGATCATGCAATATCCGGCCAATTTTGATCAGCACTAAGCCTAGTAAGCCGTAGGAAAGCATGCCGATAATTTCTAATTGATAGCTTGGCGCATTTTCCCCGGTAATCGCGCCAGTGAGTACTATGCCTAACGCGGCGATACTGCCGGCGACACTGATACCAAACGCAAAATTATCCTCTTTGGCCAGTTCGTCGGTGGCATTAACCTTAGCGGACACGCCGGAAATAAATTTCATCGCGCCGAGTAAGACAATCGCAATGCTGACATCAATGGCGAGAAAAATCAGTAAATCTAGGTTTAAACCAGTAATTTCAAATAATGTATTCATAATAATTCCTTGCGATCGTCCTGTTATTTACCACGTCTAAAACTGCGCGAAGTGGTATTGGCGCTGTTTCTGAAACTGGCGTTTTTTGAGTAGGATGATTTTTTAGCATAACTGCTTTTATTCGTTGTTGTTGACGCAAAACGTTTGGCGCTGGTTTGTGCGCTCTTACTTTGTCCTGACAAGCTGGATGAGCCAGTGCGGTTTTTACTGTAGGCACTGGTAAATTTCTGACCTCGGCTGGCAAAAGATTTTTTCACTCGGGTATCGAGCTGAGTTTGCTTACGTAGCTGGGAAGGCGAACTATAGCGGGTACGGCCATAATCATTGTAATAGCTATAGTTGCGATAACGGCCCCAGCGATCGTAATAAATGCGATCGCGTCGGGAGTTGAATAAATTATCCATCATCGAATACATGCCGTACCAGGCCCAGAATGACATGCCATTACTGCCGGTTTGCCAATGACCGTAACTGGGATTGCCGATCAACTGCTCACCAACACCAAAATCCTGGGCATTATTCGCTTTAAGGCTTTGGGCTTTTGATAAAGCATTGACTCTTGGCAATTGGCCATCTGACATGTCGGCCAGCACATTCAATGGGTCGCTTAATGCGTCCGAAAAAAGTACGGGATCGGCGGCCTGATAAATGTTCAGCAGCTCTTCAAAAATTGCCTGATTATCGGCGAACATTTGTGGTTGAGTTTTTACCGTGTTGAATCTATCAACTAATGCCTGATACATAGGCCCTTGGGTAGTAGCATCTTTGGCAAATTCATCAATGAGTACCGTTAAGTCAGGTTTACTCTGGCGCAATTTATTTGCATAAACCTTGATTAATTTGGCATTGCGCACTTGTCCCTGCTCTAGCGCAGTCGCCAGCTGTTCAATTCTTTGGCCGGTGATCGGTGTTTGTTTTTCCACTTGCTGTAAAATTGGATCTGAACAACCGGATAAGATCAATAAAAGCGTGAAAAATAACGATTTAATATATTGCATTCCTGCCATAGTTCCCTCAAAAATGCTATGGTTATCATCTATTAATAACATCGATGACATAATATGTCTAGTCTAATTCTCTTAGTAAAAATTAGCGATTAAGTTAGCAGATAAAGGTTAGCGTATTATGAGGTTTTTATGGTAATAAATTTTTGAGGCTGGTGTGAATAATCCGTCGAACGTTTTTTCCTGTACTGTTTTACAGGCACAACATATCAAAAGCTGGCAACAATTTAGCGAGCAATATTCTGAATTAACTCAGTCTTTTATTCAGCAGGCCAAGCCTGCCGTTGTGGGCGATTTTCAGCGGGCACTTGCCTTAAGTGACTTTATTTTGCGAGCCAGTTTACAAGCCCCTGAGCAAGTGGTTGCGCTATTTTTAAATGGTGATGTTTATCAGACTGACGCTCCCAATTATTTGCTTTTAGTTAAAGCATCATTGGCAAAGTGTACAACAGAACAAGAGCTCTATCGTGAACTGCGGTTGTTTCGTTTGCAGCAGATGGTGCAAATTGCTTTTGCCGATCTAGTAACTAATAGCCCGCTTGATTTATCGTTAAAGCGTTTATCTGAGTTAGCGGATGCTTTGATTTTAGGGGCGCTAGACTGGTTAACTCAGTTTTGCCAGCAAAAATGGGGCGTGCCGAAAAATAAACAGGGGCAAACTCAATCGCTTTTGGTGTATGGCATGGGGAAGCTTGGTGGCAAAGAGCTTAATTTTTCCTCCGATATTGACTTGATCTTTGTCTACCCTGAGTCAGGTGAAACTGTCGGGGCGCGCCGCAGCCTGGATAACCAAGTGTTTTTCACCCGTTTAGGACAAAAGCTAATCGCTGCTTTACATCAGAAAACCCATGACGGTTTTGTTTATCGGGTGGATATGCGTCTGCGTCCTTTTGGTGACAGTGGCCCGTTAGTACTGACTTTTAACGCCATGGAAGATTATTATCAGGAGCAGGGTCGCGACTGGGAACGTTATGCCATGCTTAAAGCGCGGCTGATCGGGCAAGGCGAATATCACGGTAAGCTGTCGAATATGCTACGGCCTTTTGTTTACCGGCGTTATATCGATTTTAGTGTCATTGACAGCCTGCGGCGGATGAAATCGATGATCGCCCAGGAGGTGCGTCGTAAGCGCCTGGTCGGCAATATTAAATTAGGCGCCGGCGGCATACGCGAAATTGAGTTTATCGTTCAGGTGTTTCAGCTGATCCGTGGCGGGCGCATTAAAGCGCTACAGCAGCGCAATCTGTTAACTGTTTTACCTTTGTTGGTTGAATATCAGGAAATATCGCCAGAAAGCAAAAAGGTCTTGGAAACCGCCTATCGGTTTTTGCGCCGAGTAGAAAATATTATTCAAGCGCTTGATGATAAACAAACCCAAACTTTGCCGGATAACGCTCTGGATCAGGCGCGATTATTAGAGGTATTAAGTGGCAATCAATTTAGTGACTGGCAACATTTTCTCAACCATTTACAAGCACTAACAGGAGCAGTGCATCAAGAGTTTATTGCCTTAATTGGCGAAGAAAGTCCGCAGCATCAAGTACAACAGCTGCACTGGATCACTTTATGGGACAGTGATTGGCAAGATGAAGAAGCCTGCGAGTGGATTGCTAAGTATCAGCCTGACTGGCAGGCTGAGCAAGTGTGGTTACAGCTAAAAGATTTTCAAACGGAATTAAATAAACGGGCACTTGGTAATCGTGGTCGGGTAGTACTGGCTAAATTAATGCCGTTAGTGCTGAGCCAAATCGCCAGTTGCCAGGGTAATGAACTGACGTTAGAGCGGGTAATTTGGGTGATGGCAAAAATTGTTACTCGTACCGCTTATCTGGAACTCTTGTATGAAAACCAGGGAGCACTTAAACACTTGGTTAGTTTGTGTCAGCAAAGTATCTGGGTGGCAGAGCATATCGCCAAATACCCGATATTACTGGATGAATTGCTCGACCCTAAGTTACTACATAATCCGCCAGCCTTATCCAGTTACCAGGATGAACTGCGCCAGACATTATTGCGCATTCCTGAAGAGGAGCTCGAAGCCCAAATGGATGTACTTAGGCAATTTAAACAGGCACAGCAGTTGAGAATTGCCGCCGCTGATATTGTTGGCGTATTGCCTGTGACTAAGGTTAGCGATCACCTAACCGCATTGGCAGAAGCAATTATTGCCGAAGTGGTGAATATGGCGTGGCAACAGGTTTCTGCCCGTTTTGGCGTGCCGAGTGGCTTAGTTGAAACCGATGATAAGGGATTCGCCGTTATTGGTTATGGTAAAACCGGCGGTTTTGAACTCGGTTACAGTTCAGACTTGGATCTGGTGTTTATTCATAGCTGTGATATCAATGATGTCACTAATGGCGATAAAGCGGTGGTAGTCGGGCAGTTTTATGCCAAGCTGGCGCAACGGATCATGCATATTTTTAATACCAAGATGACCAGCGGGGTTTTATATGAACTGGATATGCGACTTAGGCCGTCTGGAAATTCCGGAGTATTAGTGGTTAATATCAATACCTTTGAGCAATATCAAAAGCAGGAAGCCTGGACTTGGGAGCATCAGGCGTTGGTTCGCGCCCGTGCTATCTATGGCAGCAAGCAGTTAACTCAGCGCTTTAATGATATTCGCCAATCTGTGTTAGCAACAAAACGTGATCCGGATGAATTACGCCAGCAAGTGGTTAAAATGCGCGATAAAATGCGCCGGCACTTAGATGCCTCCGATCAAGATTTCAGTGATATCAAACAAGGGTCTGGTGGCCTGGTGGATATTGAGTTTTTAGCGCAATTTTTAGCGCTAAATTGCAGTGTGGATTATCCATCCGTGGCTCAGTATTCAGATAATATCCGTTTATTTAACGCATTAGCAAAAGCAGACATTATCAGTGTAGAGCAGAAAAAAACCTTGGTCAGTCACTATTGCCGACTAAGAGACTTTGGTCATAGGCAGAGTTTGCAGGCGAAGTCGGCAAAAATGCCGACTTCGGAGTTTGACGAATATGGGCAAGCGGTCAGGGAGATAGTTAATGCGTTTCTTTATGAAGTTTGACGCTATATAATTTTGCTAATGTCGTTTTTGGATCGGCAGTAGCTGACATTCTTCGTCTAAATAGGACAGCTCTTTTTCGATTAGCACTAATGTACGTTGCTGATGACAAAAGTAGGTGGACAGCCCATTTTGAAAATGACCGCTAATTGCCTGACCTACCTGATACGCGGTGGCGATAATATCTTTATCGATACGAAATGGATCTTTGACCATAAAGTCGCGATCGAGCCACCAGATCACTTCCAGGCCATCGTTTTTGGCATATTCATAAAGTTTTTGGTAGAGCGTCTGTCCCCTGCGAAATGGGCGATTTTCTTTACTGCCTTTCCAATTGCGTCTAAGTGGCCTGGTGGTTAAGCGTTTCGCTTCCAAAATCTCCATTAGATCGCCTTTTGGCTCATCTAAGTAAACGATGTTGTTTCTGATCCTTGGCCCTTTTTCATTTTCAGTACCGCGTAAACTGGCATAGAAGCGCGATAACCCCTCAGCTGCCTTGTTTTTCTGGTTGATTTCAATGGTTGGTTCAGTGCTGGTCGTGGCAACATCACCTTCTTCCAGTGGTGTTTCTATCACTTGCTCTTGTGTGCTGGAAGCAAATAATTCTTCTTCGTTGGCAATTAAATAATAGGCGAGTGCCACCAGCACAATGAGAAAAATGACATTTTTAATCCAAAACAGCATAGTAAACACCCGGTTAAAATTATTAACTAATTATATACCATACTGAAATCTCATTAGTTATACAATGACGGGTCTTCCTTATTAGGTCGGGTTTTAAAGCGGCGATGCAGCCACATATATTGCTCTGGTTTATACAATATCGCTTGCTCCAGCTCTTGATTGACTCGAATAACATCTGCCTTGTCGTCACCGGTTGGAAAGTTTTCCAGCCTGGGTTTGATTTCCAGAGTGTAACCGCTGCCGTCGTCGTTACGGGTTGGGATCAACATATGGGAATATGTATTTTTATTGCGGGCAAAAATTAAAGTGCCTGTGGTGGTAGCAGCGTCAGGTACGGCAAAAAACGGCACGAATAAACTGCGATTGCGACCATAATCCTGATCCGGTAGATAAATACAGCTTTCACCGTCATTTAATGCTTTTAATAAACCTTTAACGTCTTTTTTACCTAGCATGTATTTATTGGAGCGTCCTCGTCCCCGATATTGAAAATATTCCATCAGTGGATTGTTGTGTGGACGATAAAACACCACCATTGGGTGACCAGTACCAATGCCGCGACAGTTTATTTCCGCACTTAAATAATGCATTGCCAGCAGTAAGACCCCTTTGCCTTCTTTATGTGCCTGCTCCAAATGCTCTAAACCTATGACTTTACATTTTCTTTTGACGCGCCATTCTGGCCACCACCAGCCCATGCCGGTTTCCAATAGGGCAATGCCGGTGTTTTCAAAATTTTTCTTTAATATATGTGCGCGCTCTTTGGCTGGCATCTCAGGAAAACACAGCTCAAGATTACGCTCGGCGACTTTTTTGCGTTTACCACCGATAGCAAACAATAATTTGCCGATTTGACGGCCAAGAAAGAGCTGAAATTTATAGGGCAACCAGGAAATGGTGTAGAGGATAAACACGCCAAGCCAGGTTAACCAGTATTTAGGCAATAAAAAAGCTATTTTGAAATTTGGCTGTAAAACTTTGTTTTTACTCACGACAGGATGTCAACTCATTGAATTTGATGTGATACACTAGCGCTATTATATCTGGATAGAGACACAGGATGAAAGTAGATATTCCCGCTTTTAATCAAGCAAGCGTGTTAGTGATCGGTGACATTATGCTGGATCGTTACTGGTATGGCCCCACTCAGCGTATTTCACCAGAAGCGCCGGTGCCAGTGGTGAAAATCAATCAGGATGAAGACAGAGCTGGCGGTGCCGCGAATGTCGCGCTAAATATCGCTTCTATGGGTGGGCAAGTCACTTTAGCCGGTATCACAGGTCAAGATGAAGCGGCTGCAACCTTGGCAACTCACCTGGAAGCGATGAAGATAAATTGCCAGTTTGCCCGACAAAAAGAAGTGCCAACCATTACTAAACTTAGGGTAATGAGCCGAAATCAGCAGCTTATTCGTCTGGATTTTGAGCAGTCACTGGCTGAGGTGGAAAAGTCTAGCTTGTTGGCGTTAGTTGAACCGTTAATTGCTCAGCATGATGTGGTGTTATTGTCTGATTATGATAAGGGCACCTTGTCGGATGTTCAGGCTCTTATTCAGGCAGCAAAAAAACATCAGGTGCCTGTACTGGTTGACCCTAAAGGCACAGATTTTACCAAATATGCCGGCGCTGATGTTTTGACGCCGAATATGTCAGAGTTTGAAGCCATTGTCGGTCAGTGCCGTGATGAAGCCGAAATTGTCGCGAAAGGGCAAACATTATTAACTGAGCTGGATCTCCAGGCGGTATTAGTGACCCGCAGTGAACATGGTATGACCTTATTGCGCCGCGATCATGAAGAATTTCACCTGCCAACTCAGGCGAAAGAAGTTTATGATGTTACTGGCGCCGGAGATACCGTGATTGCGACCTTGGCATTGGCGGTAGCAGCCGAGGCGGACTATCCTCAGGCTAGTGCTCTGGCGAATATCGCTGCTGGCATTGTTGTTGGTAAACTCGGTACTTCAACCGTTAGTGAAGCAGAATTGCTTAATGCGGTGCATACCGGCCAGGAAAGTGGCTTTGGCGTGGTTTCTGAGCAGCAGTTAAAAATCGCGGTGGAGATGGCAAAAGCACGCGGTGAGAAAATCGTGATGACCAATGGCTGCTTTGATATTTTACATGCCGGTCATGTTTCTTATCTGGCAAATGCCGCTAAGCTTGGCGATCGTTTGATCGTTGCTGTTAATAGTGATGACTCGGTGAAACGCCTAAAAGGTGCGGGCCGCCCGGTTAATGCCGTCGATCGCCGTATGGCAGTGCTTGCCGGTTTAGGGGCTGTAGACTGGCTGGTGAGTTTTTCTGAGGACACCCCACAACGATTAATCGCCAATATTTTGCCGGATGTTTTAGTCAAAGGTGGTGATTATAAAGAGGAAGATATTGCCGGAGGTGAGGAAGTGATAGCTAACGGTGGGGAAGTGAAAGTACTGAACTTTGAAGCCGGTATTTCGACTACTGAGATCATCAATACCATTCGATTGGAAGATTAGCTGTTAATTCATTTGCTATAAGTTTCTAATAGCTAATAAAAAAGGTGTCATTCGACACCTTTTTTATGTGTTGGCAGTTGCTAAACTATTTAGTCGCTGCGCTTAACCCTTGGTTGATACTGGCGATATCTTTTTCTGAAATAGTACCACCGGCACGTTTTAACGCTAATATCGATTGAATATAGCTATAACGGGTCGAAGACAGGTTACGCTTGGCATTGTACAAATTACGTGTGCTGTCTAAGACATCAACAATAGTACGAGTACCTACCTCAAAGCCTGCTTCGGTAGCTTTTAATGCACTTTCTGCAGAAATAACCGATTGCTCCAAAGCTTTGATACCGGAAACCGCCGCAATTACCGTATTGTAGGAGTTGCGGGCATTACGCACGACATCTCTGTGAACTCTGTCCAGATCTTGGCTGGCGGCAACATAGTTGCTTTGCGCCTGACGCACGGCACTGGTAGTTGCGCCACCGGAATAAATCGGCACAGTTAATTTAATACCGATAGACTGGCTGTCACTTTCCCGGTTCAACGTTGGATGAGCCAGTACATTGTCACTGTCGGTTGTGCTGTAACTGCCGGATAAATCTAATGTTGGATAATGACCGGCACGGGCAATGTTAATGCCTTCTTTAGCGATATCGACACTGATTTTTTGTGCGATTAAATCCAGATTTTTCGCTTCTGCCGTTTGTTGCCATTCATTGGCGCTGTCAGGAATAGGCCGAGAGGCACTAAAGCGCTTGGTATTTAAGACATTGAGATCGCGAGGATAAACGTTAGTGATCACTCGCAACGCTTCTTCGGCGTTAAAAACACGATTTTCTGCGCGGATCACTTCTGTTACTGCATTATCATATTGCGCTTGTGCTTCATGTACCGCGGTTACTGCGGTTAGACCAACTGAATAGCGCTGTTTGGTTTGCTCTAACTGGCGTTCAATCGCTGCTTTTTCTGCGTTGGCAAATTCAAGGTCATCTTTGGCACTTAGTACATCAAAATAGGCTTGAGTGACGCGAATGATCAAATCCTGTTTTGCCGCTTGATAGAAAATATCGCTTTGGTGAGCTGTTTTCTTGGCGTTGTCCAAGTGCAACCAGGTATCGTGATGATAAAGTTGCATGCTGAGGTTGGCACCGAACTCTAAGTCTTCAAATTGGTAATCGCCGCCTAAGTTGTCGTCGTAGTCTTTTTCATAGTCACTGTACGAACCATAGGCACTAATTTGTGGTAACAGGGAAGCACGCGCTTGTTCTATGCCTTCCTGAGATGCATTAAATTGCGCTTGCGCTTTTAATACTACTGGATCATTGGCTTTTGCTTGCTGATAGACAGATAGTAAGTCTTCGGCAAAAGTCATTGTGCTGCTGGCAGCACAAACTAAACCAACAATAAGAGAGGTCATTGTTTTTTTCATGGGTAAGCAATTCCTTGAGTTTGCTATTTTCTCTGTATTATTTTTTAACTGGATAATTTCTAATTATTTTTATTATCTGTTTATCCTACTATGGTTAGTCGGATAAACTAAATAAATAGTTGTTTAGCTAAGCATTCTAGTGTAACAAAATATGTAAATCTATTGCGGATGTAAAATTTAGATACATTTGTTGTTGTTTTGGAAATATTTAGGCGGGTTTATGAAGGACACAAAAATTTTACGTTATGGCCATCGGGATTTTCACTTGCTGGACAAAACTACTCGCTATCAAGGCTTCTTTAAACTCGACGAGTATAAGGTGATACATAAGCATTTTGATGGCTCTAATAGTGAAGAATTAACCAGAGAAGTATTTGAACGTGGCGATGCCGTAGTGCTAATTCCTTATGATCCGCAAACCGATTCGTTAGTGTTAATCGAGCAATTTCGCCCAGGGGCGATTCGCGCCTCAGAGACGCCCTGGATGTTGGAATTTATTGCCGGGATGTTTCATCAGGGGGAATCTCCGGTGGATGTCGCAATTCGTGAAGCCAAAGAAGAAGCGAACTTAGTGATTGAAGAGACGAAAGTCACCAAAGTGATGCATTACCTCTCCAGCCCCGGCGGCATGAGTGAAGCGATACATTTGTTTGTCGCAGAAGTTGATACTCAAGGCGTTGGTGGTGTTTATGGCCTGGATGAGGAAGGTGAAGATATACTAGTGCATATTGTAAAACGCGAGCAGGCGTTAACTTTATTGGCGCAGGGAAAAATAGTTAATGCTGCCACGGTAATTGGGTTACAATGGTTAGCGCTAAACTATCAGGTGTTTCAATCTAGTTAACCAAGTAATAGGTGTTGTTATGGCGAGTTATCGTCCCTGTTTGTCCAATTTAATGAACCTCTGTGAGGTCAATTATATGCTGCTTTTGCGGCTATTGGCAGATAAAGAACTGGTTGGCGAGACCCGCTGTTTTTTTATTTCTGATTTTTTATCTTATTCCATTCGGGTTAATGAAGTGACGCGTTATACCTCGTTAATCACTATGCAGCAGGATGCCAGCATCGGTGGTCAGCACCTCTCTGATTATTTTTCCCCTAAAATGGTGATCCGGTTATATCACGACGCCAGAATGGCGGAAGTGGTGAGTAATCAGGATGTCAGATCGGTTAAGCCGCGTTATGACTATCCGAATCAGGCAATGCACTTGCCTGATGAAAAACGCCAGATCAATGAATTTCTCAAAGAATGGTTGCAACTGAGCTTACAGCTTGGTCAAAGCAAGGTGGAATTCGCCTAACCTTATGTCAGAGATTACAGCTAGAGAAAATAGTGCACAACCATACCTTGGTTTTGCGCAAATTAGTGACTGTCACTTATATGCCAGTAAAGACGCTTTACATTATGGCGTGAATGTTTATCAGAACCTCAAGCGGGTCTTAACTGAGCTTAATAAGCAAACGGCGCTGAAGTTTGTCGTTTTTACCGGCGATTTAACCCAAGATCATAGCGAACAGTCTTATCTAAACTTTGTTGATGCATTAGTCGAAAGTCAGCTGACGCTGCCAATTTACTATACGCCGGGGAATCATGACCAGCCTGAATTACTCAACCGCTTGCTGGCGCTTGATAATATTCATCACACAGTCACGGTAGATTTTCCCGATTGGCAAATCCAGTTGGTTAACTCAAAGAGCGACAGCCCGGCAGGGTATGTTTCAAATACTGAAGGGCAGCGCTTACTTAGTGCAATCACACAAGATAAATATCAACTGGTGTTGATGCATCATCATGCTGTGGATGTGGGTTATTTTATCGATCGCCATGGCCTGGAGAATAAAACTGAGTTTTATGCGCTGCTTGATAATATCGCTAAGCTAAAAGCGCTTGCCTGTGGCCATGTCCATAATGCATTGCAGTTAACCATAGCGATAGAACATAACCAAGTGCCGTTATATAGCTGCCCGGCAACCTCAATTCAGTTTGATAAAAACTTCGATGGCGTTGCCAATAGCGGCCTTGCATCAGGTTACCGGGTGTTTCGGCTCTATCCTTCGGGTGCTGTGGAAAGTGACGCCATTTTTTTAGCAACCAATCATTAAGTGAATTTGTTAGCAGTTACCTATGAAGTTACCTTTGAACAAAACGGCTATTTTATATCTCCATGGCTTTAACTCATCACCGCAATCGTTAAAGGCCGAGCTTACTGAGCAATACCTAATTAAACATCACCCTGAAATTGAGTTTTTTTGCCCGCAGATTGCTTCAACTCCCGAAGGAGCAATTGCACAACTGGAACAGATATTTGCCGAAAATCCAGATTATTGCTGGTATCTTATCGGTTCGTCACTCGGTGGTTATCTCTCAACATATTTAGCGGAAAAATATCAGCTCAAGGCGGCATTAGTTAACCCGGCGGTTAGGCCGTTTGAATTACTTGTCGACTACCTTGGTGAGCAGCAAAACCCTTATACCGGGGAAGTTTATCAGGTGACAGAGCAAGATATGATAGTGTTAAAGCAGTTGTATCAGGAAAAAATATCAAAAAATCGTTATCTGGTGATGGTACAAACAGGGGATGAAGTGTTAGATTATCAGCAGGCGGTAGATCAATTTCAAGGTAACCAGCTAGTTGTCCAGCAAGGCGGTGATCATAGTTTTATTGATTTTTCGGCTATGTTGCCGAAAATCATGAGCTTTTTTCAGTTTTCTCCGCGAATGTAGTTATTCAATCCGATAATAATTATTAGAACAGAGTTATGAGCGAACAATATAATTCAGAATCCATTGAAGTCTTAAGTGGTCTTGATCCGGTGCGTCATCGCCCGGGAATGTATACCGACACTAACCGCCCAAATCACTTGGGGCAAGAAGTCATCGATAACTCGGTTGATGAAGCATTAGCAGGGTATGCACAAAATATCTCGGTGATCCTCGATAAAGATCAGTCATTGGAAGTCATCGATGACGGCCGCGGCATGCCGATTGATATTCATCCGGAAGAAGGCGTTTCGGGGGTTGAGCTGATTTTCTGTAAGCTCCATGCCGGCGGTAAATTTTCCAATAAAAACTATCAGTTCTCCGGTGGTTTGCACGGTGTTGGTATTTCCGTGGTTAATGCGTTATCGACCCGGGTTGATGTTGCGGTGCGCCGTGACAGCAAAGTCTATGAAATGGCGTTTGAAAACGGTGAGAAAGTCGAAGAGCTGCGTGAAACCGGCACTGTAGGTCGTCGTAATACCGGCACCCGAGTGAAGTTTTGGCCGGATGCCAGTTATTTTGACTCACCTAAGTTTTCTGTCAGACGCCTGGTGCATTTACTAAAAGCCAAGGCGGTATTATGCCCTGGGCTGACCATTAAGTTTCACGATAAGAACGAAGATAAAAAATATCAGTGGTGTTATCAGGATGGTCTGTGTGACTATTTAAAAGAATCAGTAAAAGATTATGTCAGTTTACCGGAGCAGCCGTTTGTCGGTGCGTTCGCGTCCCATAACGAAGCAGTTGACTGGGCAGTGACCTGGTTACCTGAGGGCGGCGAGTCTATCGGCGAAAGCTATGTTAACTTGATCCCAACCGTGCAGGGCGGTACTCATGTTAATGGCTTGCGTCAGGGCTTGTTAGAATCAATGCGCGAATTTTGTGAGTTCCGTAACCTGGTGCCACGGGGGGTAAAACTAACGCCGGACGATATTTGGGACAAATGCTGTTATATTCTCTCGGTCAAGATGGAAGACCCGCAATTTGCTGGTCAAACCAAAGAGCGGTTATCGTCGCGCCAATGTGCTGCCTTTGTTACTGGCGTGGTCAAAGACGCTTTTAGCTTATGGCTTAACGAACATACCGAAATCGCCGAAGCACTGGCGGATTTTTGTATCTCCAATGCTCAGCGCCGTTTGCGTGCCAGTAAAAAAATTGTCCGTAAAAAAATCACCCAGGGGCCCGCTTTACCGGGAAAACTCACCGATTGTGGCAGCCAGGATATTACCCGCACTGAATTATTTTTAGTGGAAGGGGATTCGGCGGGCGGTAGTGCCAAACAAGCTCGTGACCGTGAAAATCAGGCGATTATGCCGCTGCGTGGTAAAATTTTAAATACCTGGGAAGTGGAATCCGGACAAATCCTCGCCTCACAGGAAGTACATGATATTTCGGTGGCTCTGGGAATAGATCCCGACACCGAAGATTTATCCGGCCTGCGTTACGGCAAGGTTTGTATTTTAGCGGATGCCGACTCAGATGGACTGCATATTGCGACTTTACTTTGCGCCCTGTTTACTCAGCATTTTTTGCCGTTGGTACAGGCAGGTCATGTCTATGTTGCCATGCCGCCGCTGTATCGTATCGATGTTGGTAAGGAAGTGTTTTATGCACTCGATGAAGATGAGAAAGACGGTATTTTAGATCGCATTGAAGCAGAGAAAAAACGCGGTAAAGTCAATGTTCAACGCTTTAAAGGTCTGGGTGAAATGAACCCAATGCAGTTGCGTGAAACCACCATGGATCCCAACACTCGTCGCCTGGTGCAGTTAACGGTTGATGAACATGCCGAAACCATGGAAATGATGGACATGCTACTGTCGAAAAAACGCGCCGGCGACCGCAAAGAATGGCTCCAGGAAAAAGGCGATAAGGTGGAGATGATCTAACCTTTCTTTATCTAGTGCATGCTGAAGATGTTCAGCATGCTGTCTCAATAATAACCTCTTCTTTTTCCTACTTTTAGCGCCAATAAACAGCATAACAGGACAGCATAAAATGGCAAAAACGCCTAAAAAAAATAATAAAACACGCTCTCAAAATTTGAATAATAAAGGATTTGAAGAGTCGCTATGGGATGCGGCAAATAAACTTCGTGGTAGTGTTGAATCGTCAGAGTATAAGCATATTGTCTTGAGTCTTATTTTCCTAAAATTCATTAGCGATAAGTTTGAAAAACAGCGTGAAAAGTTAATAGCAGAAGGTATGGGCGACTATATCGATATGGTCGAATTCTATGCCAAAGACAATGTGTTTTATTTGCCAGAAGGTGCACGTTGGTCTTATATTCAAAAGCAAGCCAAGCAAGATGATATCGCGGTAAAAATAGATACAGCACTTCATACGGTTGAGAAAAACAATGCCTCACTGAAAGGTGCATTACCAGATAACTACTTTTCACGATTAGGGTTAGATACCAGCAAACTTGCCGCCTTGCTCGACACCATCAACAATATTGATACTGTCGCCAATGAATGTCATATGACAGAGGAAGATTTAGTAGGTCGAGTATACGAGTACTTTTTAGGAAAATTTGCCGCAAATGAAGGTAAAGGTGGAGGTGAGTTTTATACGCCTAAGTCGGTGGTATCGCTTATTAGCGAGATGATTGAACCGTTCAAGGGCAAAATTTACGATCCGTGCTGTGGTTCAGGCGGTATGTTTGTGCAATCACTCAAGTTCATTGAGAGCCACAACGGCAATAAAAAAGATATTTCCATTTACGGACAGGAATACACCAGCACCACGCATAAACTGGCGAAGATGAACCTTGCGGTACGTGGTATCAACGGTAACTTGGGAGATGTTGCTGGTGACAGCTTTTTTAAAGATCAGCACCCCGATTTAAAAGCCGATTTTATTATGGCGAATCCGCCATTTAACCAAAAGCAATGGCGTGCGGATAACGAGCTGGTTGACGATCCCCGTTGGTCAGGCTTCGAAGTGCCACCCACAGGAAACGCTAACTATGCGTGGATCATGCACATGGTCTCTAAGCTTAGCGAAAACGGCACAGCAGGTTTTGTACTAGCTAATGGTTCAATGAGTTCGAATACCGGTGGTGAAGGCACAATCCGCCAGAAGATTATTGAAAATGACTTGGTAGATTGCATGATTGCACTACCAGGGCAACTGTTCTATACCACGCAAATTCCCGTATGTTTATGGTTTATTACCAAAAACAAAACCGAACAGCACTTTAGCGATGCCCGTGAGCCCTTTAGAAATCGCCAAGGTGAAACCCTATTTATTGATGCCCGTGAAATGGGCACTATGGTTAGCCGTGTTCATAAAGAACTCACCACAGATGATATCGCTGAAATTGCCCGTACTTATCACGCATGGCGTGGTGAGAAAAAAGACGGAGCCTATGAAGATAAAGCAGGTTACTCAAAATCAGCAACCTTGGAAGAAATCAAAGCTAATGACTTTGTATTAACACCGGGCCGTTATGTGGGTACTGCTGAATTGGAAGATGATGGCATCCCATTTGAAGTGAAAATGAAAGAACTCAGCCAAACCCTATATAGCCAAATGGAGCAGGCGGAAGAGCTAGATAAAGCGATTCGTCAAAACTTGGAGGTGTTGGGTTATGGCGAATAGAGTAAAGTTATCTGAATTATGCTCTGAAATATCTTATGGCTATACAGCAAGTGCAGATACCGAAGTTGTTGGCCCTAAATTTTTAAGAATCACTGACATACAAGGTGGTGTAGTAAATTGGGATGAGGTTCCTTATTGTAAGATTGATGAAAAGAACTTAGCCAAGAACCGTTTACAAAAGGGAGATATAGTTGTCGCCCGAACGGGGAATAGTACGGGTGAAAATTATATTTTTGATGCAGATGATGATGCAGTTTTTGCGTCCTATTTGATTAAGTTTAGAGTTAATTCGAAGCTTGCTAATCCATATTTTGTTTGGTTACAAATGAGAACACATGCTTGGTGGAATTTTGTATCTGGTGCCAAAGGAGGATCTGCACAAGCTGGAGCAAATGCAAAAGTCCTAGGACTGTTTGAAGTAGAGCTTCCAGAAAGGGATGTTCAAGATAAAATAGTGGATATAGTTTTTGGGTATTTTAATAAAATTGAACTTAACCGCCAAACTAACCAAACACTAGAACAAATGGGACAGGCGCTTTTCAAAAGCTGGTTTGTTGATTTTGATCCTGTTATCGACAACGCCCTTGCTGCTGGCAACGATATTCCTGAAGCACTGCAACACAAAGCCCAAATCCGCAGAGACGCGCGCAAGCAAGCCCAACAGCTACCAGCGTCTCCTGAAATAAAGAGCAAACCATTGCCTGATGGCCTTCCACACGAGATGCGCGCATTATTCCCAAGTGAATTTGAACAAACGGGTGAGCCAAGTATCGGCATCTCAGGTTGGATACCTAAAGGCTGGGAAGCATGTCCAATGAATGAGTTGGTTGAAATCGCTTCTTCAAAGCGTGTATTTGCAAAAGATTATGTTGAAAGTGGGGTTCCATTTTTTAGGGGAAAAGAAATTACTGAATTGTCACAAGGCAACAAAGTAAATACTGAAATATTTATTACGGAAGAAAAATATAAAGAGCTAAAAGATAAGGCTGGAGCACCAAAAAAGGGTGATATTTTAATTACATCTGTAGGTACTATTGGCAATACCTATTTAGTTAAAGAAGGTGATAAGTTTTATTTTAAAGATGGAAATTTAACTTGGGTTAAGGGCTACAAGAAAGCATTTATGCCTTTTTACTTAAAGGAATGGTTTAACAGTAATGCTGCAAAAGACGCTATTGAAAGAATAAAAATAGGTACAACGCAACAAGCTATTACCATTAAAGCACTAAACACCGTTGGTATGTTAAGTCCAAATAATCAAGTAATAGAGCTTTTTGAATCTCACGCAAAAGATATATATCAAAAGCATGATGCAAACTTTCAGCAGATAAATAGTTTAGCTAAATTAAGAGATGTTTTATTACCAAAACTAACCTCAGGCGAAATAACAATAAATAAGGACGTTGCTTAATGCTCAATCTCTACTGCACCCAAAAGCTGATTGACAAATTGCCTGTTAATGAGGGCTTGTTACCCGAAGGAGAGCAATTACAAGCAAGCTTAATTGAGAGCGGTGAGGAAGTTATCGTTAATAATCCATTGTCTGGTTGTCATGCAAATTTGCTGACCTTGCAACGTCGAAACTGCGTACTCTTGGTACACAATCAAACCCGTTTCCCGCTGTTTATGATCGGTTTAACGAAAAAAGGTTTTGCCGCGTTGGATTATCACTTTGCTGACAGTTTCATGAATACTTTATTAAAAGTGGGCGCGAATGAAAATCAGATGCAAGCGGCACAAGAGCTACTTGCGCCAGTGTCTATCAATAAAAGTAATGACAGGTCAGTACAAGGTACGCTAAACCAAATGGCAGGAGATATAGAGCATATGTTGTGGTACGACAATGCAAAAATTATCGATTGTTCACCATACAAAACGGCGGCATGGCTGGCAGAACGCCCTTGTAATGTTAAAAACCGACAGGAAGGGGCTGCTAGAAGTGCAAAAGATTGCATTTGGCCTGTGGAAGCAATGTTACGTTTGTTAGATGTAGAATAAGGATATTGAATTATGAATGAGATAGCGTTGTATCAAGCACAGGATGGAACAGTAGAAATTCAGGTTCGTTTTGAAGATGAAACGATTTGGCTTACGCAATCACAAATGGTTGAATTGTTTGCTAGAGACCAGTCGGTAATTTCAAGGCATATTCGTAACGCAATTACAGAAGGTGAAATAGAAGAAAAAAGCAATATGCAAAAAATGCATATTGCTTCTTCTGATAAACCTGTGGCTTTATACGATTTAGATACCGTTATTTCAGTAGGGTACCGAGTAAAATCGCCACAAGGTGTTTTATTTAGACGCTGGGCAACCGCACGCATAAAAGAATACTTAGTCAAAGGCTATAGCATTAACCAGCAACGCTTTGATAAAAACGCTAAGGAATTGGAGCAAGCGTTAACGTTAATTAATAAAGCGATAAAAAGCCCTGAGGTAAATGCTGAAACAGGTAAAGGCTTGGCTGAAATTGTCAGTCGTTATACACAAACCTTTTTGTGGTTGCAGCGTTACGATGAAGGCTTGTTAGACGAACCTGGCGGTGTTAATGGTGGCAAGTTGGTGTCTCATAATGAGGCAATGCAAGCGTTGAATGAATTAAAAGCGCAACTGATTGAACGTAAAGAAGCTACGCAGTTATTTGCTCAACCTCGCGGTGATGGTTTAGACAGTTTATTAGGTAATTTAGAGCAAACGGTATTTGGTGAACCTGCTTACCCAACCATTGAGAGTAAAGCCGCGCATCTGTTGTATTTTGTCGTCAAAAATCACCCGTTTGCTGATGGCAATAAACGCAGCGGTGCATTTTTATTTGTCGATTTTCTCCATCGAAATAACCATTTATACAGAGACAACGGTGAGCCTGTGATTAACGACACCGGTTTAGCTGCATTAACATTGCTCGTTGCGGAATCAGCACCCGAGCAAAAAGAAACGATTATTCGCTTAATTATGAATATGTTAGCTTAAGATTACTCAGCTTAGTAAGGGATTGATGTTGAAAAGGTTTACAGAAGCACAGCTAGAAGCGGCCATTATTGAGTTACTGGGTGAACAAGGTTTTCCCTATGTGCCCGGTAGTGCTATTTGTGGGGCTGACGGCTCTACTCGCAATAATACTGAAGTTTTAATTAAAGATGATTTGCGTCAGTTTTTATCTGATAAGTATCAAGCTGACAATATTACTGCTGGTGAGATTGATTCAATAATCAAACAGATCGAGTCATTGCCTGCTAGTGACTTGTATGAGAGTAATAAAACCTTCTGTAAATGGCTAAGTGATGGTTTTTTGTTAAAACGCGAAGACCACACTCAAAAAGATCTTTATATCCAATTAGTCGATTACACCAACGTTGTTCAAAGCCTGTTACCAGATCTAGTAAAGGAATTAGCGCCAGAACTACCGAAAGTAGCGGAGCAGTCTGCCACATACAACGACACCAATTTATACAAGATCGTTAACCAGCTAGAAATTGAGGGGGCTGATGGCGAGAAGCGTATCCCTGATGGCATCTTGTATATCAATGGTTTGCCACTGGTGGTGTTCGAGTTTAAAAGTGCTATTCGTGAAGAAGAAGCTTCAATTCATGATGCTTGGAAACAGCTAACTATTCGCTATAAAAGGGCTATCCCTCAGCTTTTTGTTTTTAACGCATTTTGTGTAATCAGTGATGGCGTTAACAACAAAATGGGCGGTTTGTTTGCGCCTTATGAATTTTTCTATGCTTGGCGCAAAGTAACTGGGAATGAATCGATAGAAAAGGATGGCATTAGCTCACTGCACACTATGCTTCAGGGATTATTTAATAAAGCTCGCCTTCGCGATGTTATTCGTAACTTCATTTATTTTCCTGATTCATCAAAAGCTGAAGTGAAAATTGTTTGCCGTTACCCTCAGTACTATGCGGCTAGAAAGCTTCATCACAATATTAAACTAGCACGCAAGCCAGAAGGTGATGGTAAAGGTGGTACATACTTTGGCGCAACTGGCTGTGGTAAGAGTTTTACCATGCAGTTTTTATCGCGCTTATTAATGAAAAGCATTGAATTTGAAAGCCCTACTATTGTGTTAATTACTGATCGTACTGACTTGGATGATCAGTTATCTCAGCAATTCTCTAATGCAAAAACGTATATTGGCGATCAAACGGTTGTTGCCGTCGAAAGCCGCGACCATTTACGCGAACTACTTCAAGGCCGCAACAGCGGTGGAGTGTTCTTAACGACTATTCATAAATTCACTGAAGATACCAAACTGCTAACGGATAGAAGCAATGTTATTTGTATCTCTGATGAAGCGCACCGCAGTCAAACTAACCTAGATCAGAAAGTTCGAGTGACTGAAAAGGGTGTTAAGAAAACTTACGGTTTTGCCAAATACCTTCATGACTCATTACCCAATGCAACATTTGTAGGTTTCACAGGCACGCCTGTTGATGCCACGCTTGATGTCTTTGGTCAGGTTGTTGATGCCTACACCATGACTGAATCCGTTAAGGATGAGATCACAGTGCGTATCGTTTATGAAGGCCGAGCAGCAAAAGTCATTTTAGATAACGTAAAATTAGAAGAAATTGAAGCGTATTACCAGCAATGTGCTGATGAAGGTAGTAATGAACATCAGATAGAAGAAAGTAAGAAAGCTTCGGCTAATATGACAGCCATTTTAGGCGACCCGGATCGTATCAAAGCGTTAGCCAAAGACTTTGTTGCTCATTATGAGTCACGTATTGAAGAAGGCTCTAGCTTAAAAGGTAAGGCGATGTTTGTAAGCTCTGCGCGTGAAGTAGCTTATTTATTTTATCAAGCATTAAAAGAGCTTCGCCCACAGTGGTTTGAGGTGAAAGATGCTGAAGATGTTGCTGAATTTTCAGAGCAAGAGCGTAAAAGAGCCATCAGCGCAGGTAAATTAGCCAAGCCAATGGAACGGGTTAAGATGGTGATGACTCGCGGCAAAGATGATCCTAAAGAGCTTTGGGATTTACTCGGTACTAAAGAGTATCGTAAAGAGCTGGATCGCCAATTCAAAAACGAAAAGTCCAACTTCAAAATCGCCATAGTGGTTGATATGTGGCTGACAGGCTTTGATGTGCCATTCCTCGATACTATTTATATCGATAAACCGATTCAACGTCATAACCTGATTCAATCTATATCGCGTGTTAACCGCAAGTTTGAAGGTAAAGACAAAGGTTTAGTTGTTGATTACATCGGCATTAAAACGCAGATGAATAAAGCGTTAGCTATGTACTCAAAAACAGATGAAACCAATTTTGAAGATATTGCTCAATCAATCATTGTTGTGAAAGATCACTTAGATCTATTGGGCAAGCTGATGCATCAATTTGATGAGTCACCATACTTTACCGGGGAACCTATTGCTCAACTTAATTGCCTCAATAATGCCGCTGAATTTGTTTTGCAAACGCAAAAACTTGAGCATAGGTTTATGGCATTGGTAAAACGATTAAAAACAGCTTATGACGTTTGCTGTGGTAGTGAAAAACTATCGCAGAAAGAGCGTGATTACATTCACTTTTATTTAGCGGTTCGTTCAATTGTGTACAAGCTGACAAAAGGCAATGCCCCTGATACCGCACAAATGAATGCTAAGGTACGAGAGATGATATCGAGCGCACTCAAAAGTGATGGTGTGGAAGAGATATTTAAGCTAGGTCAAGGCGCTAATGGTGAAGATAATCAGGGTGTTGATATTTTCGATGACGACTACTTAGCAAAAATTGAAAAAATTAAGCTACCCAACACCAAAATCAAACTACTTCAGCAGATGCTGGCAAAAGCCATTGGGGAGTTCAAACAAGTAAACAAGCTCAAAGCTGTCGATTTCTCTGAGCGCTTTAAATCGCTAGTTGATAAATATAACGAGCGTAAAGAAGAAGACGTATTAGTTAGTGAAGTACTCGAAGATTTCTCTGATGAAATCATCAACATGTACCAAGATCTCAAGTCTGAAATGGGATCTTTTGAGGACATGGGTATAAACCTAGAAGAGAAAGCCTTCTACGACATCTTGCTAGCGTTGGCGATTAAATATGATTTCCAATACCCGGAAGACAAGCTTCTCGACCTAGCCAAAGCGGTAAAAGATGTTGTTGATGATAAAGCTAAGTATACCGACTGGAGCCAGCGTGATGATATCAAGGCTGAGCTAAAAGTTGACCTGATCATCTTGCTAGCTAAGCATGGTTACCCGCCAGTAGATCGTGATGAAGTGTATAAAGAAATCTTCGAACAAGCAGAGAATTTTAAAAAGAATCGAGCTGCTTAGTCATGAGGAAAGTGATTAACTCTTTGTTTTATTACTTTACAGAAGAAATAAGAAATTAACCTTAATATAGAGAAAGTCACATAGTTAATTTAGAGGTATTTGCATTGAATAAACACATTGCTATCTTAACTGGACTGAGCTTGCTACTCAGTGCCAGCAGCTTTTCAGTTATTGCTGAACAACATCAACATCATCACAAACAGCAAAGCGCTGAGTTAGTGCTTAACCAAGGGGAAAAATGGCGAATTGATAGCAGTTTGCATCTTGGCATGAGTAAAATTAAACAAGAATTGCAAACGAACTTGAAGCAAATTCACCATGATAAATTTACTGCCAAGCAATACCAGACTTTAGCGTTACAACTGGATCAACACCTTGGTTTTTTATTTGAAAACTGTCAGTTGGCGCCAGAAGCGGATGCTCAGCTTCATGTCTTGCTTGCGCGAATTATCAAAGGCGCTGATAAAATGAAACACGCGGCGGATAAAAAGCAAGGGGCAGTGTTAGTTATTCAGGCATTACAGGATTATCCCAGGTATTTTAATGATGCTAACTGGCAAGCGTTAGCCCATTAACGAGTATCGACAATGCTTGTTCTGCGTTGAACTTATGTTGTGTTTAGGTTAATCAACGGCAATATCATGGATCGACAAAAATTCTATCTTTACCGTCAAATTTTGGTGTCTGTATCGACAGTATTTTCAGTGGCGTTTGGGAAGTCACTTTTACTTGATGTACTTCCCCTTGGTTAATACGGATAAAGTCACCACTCTTGATGCTCTGTTTATTACCTGCGAGCCAAAAATCGGCCTCTCCCGCTAATACGTAAACCAGTTCGGTGTGCTTTTCATGATAGTGCGCCTTGACCTCTTCTTTGATAAAAATCAGGTATTCCGACGCGCTGTCACTGGCTCCTAACGGCATGAGATGAATATTTTCTAAATTTTTAGGGGCTGACATCTTAGTTAACTGTTTAATTGCGATATTGCTTGCCAATGCACTGTGGGTCATTAGCGCGAGTAAACTTGTGATGCGAATAAAGTGTTGAATCATGGGCTTCTTATTATTGTTGTTATCTGATGATTTATAGCAGAAAAATTAGCTGTTTTACA
>CAZUHQ010000016.1:0-1015 GCA_964620605.1 uncultured Thalassotalea sp. | reverse complement strand
ATTTCGTATATGATGACTGGGTGTTTGAGGGGATGACATATGAATATAGCGTTAGAAGGTTCAGAAGGTTCAGAAGGTAATAGTGCAGATTTTTTTCAGTGTCT
The DNA here is from genome assembly GCA_964620605.1 of uncultured Thalassotalea sp. Lineage (GTDB taxonomy): Bacteria > Pseudomonadota > Gammaproteobacteria > Enterobacterales > Alteromonadaceae > Thalassotalea_E. Next base: position 911 of record CAZUHQ010000016.1, on the reverse strand, counting down.
GTCGCAGCCGACCCGATTAATTATTTTAATGTTGCTAACCATAGAGCAGGAGCTTTGTGTCTGTGAGTTAACCCAAGGGTTGGATCTGAGTCAGCCAAAAATATCGCGTCATCTCGCGTTGTTACGCCGCCAGGGATTGTTAAGCTGCCGTAAAGCAGGCAAATGGGTGTTTTATCAACTGGCCGGGCAAATGCCACAGTGGCAACGGCAAGTGATTGAGCTGGCACAGTTAAATAATCAGCTAAGTTGTCAGCAGGCGCTGGCGCGGATTAATCAAATGGCGGGGCGTGGTGAACAGGCCGTAAGCTGTTGTCAATAATAAAGTAAATAGGTTAGAGCGATGACAATTAAAGTAGGGATCAACGGTTTTGGCCGTATGGGGCGTTTAGTGTTGCGAGCGGCATGGCAGTGGCCGGAGATTGAATTTGTTCAGATCAATGATCCGGCAGGCGATGCCGCCACCTTGGCGCATTTATTAAATTACGATTCGGTGCATGGAATTTGGCAATATAGTGCAAACGCTGAAGCCGGACAGCTACTGATTGAACAAAAAAGCATTAAGGTAACAGCGAATAAGGAAATCGCTGATACTGACTGGTCCGGTTGCGATATAGTGATTGAAGCGTCCGGTAAGATGAAAACTAGGGCTTTGCTCGAACAATATCTGGCACAAGGCGTGAAAAAAGTCGTAGTGACCGCGCCGGTTAAAGAAGACGGCGTGCTCAATATCGTTATGGGGGTTAATGATCATTTATATGATAAAAGCGAGCATGCAATTGTTACCGCAGCATCTTGTACCACTAACTGTTTAGCGCCTGTGGTGAAAGTATTGCAGGACAGTATCGGCATTAAACACGGTAGCATGACGACGATTCACGATATTACCAATACTCAGACGATTCTAGATGCGC
>CAZUHQ010000015.1:0-46113 GCA_964620605.1 uncultured Thalassotalea sp. | reverse complement strand
GTATTCTTTGCCGGTATTTAAGTCGACATGCCCCCAAATATCACTACCGGCATTGGCATTAATGGAAAAGTTGCTCAGTGGCATATGACTGAGTAAGTTGACATTTTTACAGTTAAATCCACCTGCAAAGCCATCGGTGCATTGTGTATTTTTCTGGGCTTGTGAAAGATGAGAATACGCAGCCAATTTTTCGGCTAGCGCCGGATCTTGCGCCAGCGCCTTAGCGTCGGTTATGACATTAAAGCCTCTTTTTTCTAGCTCAGTCGCAAACTCGGGAGGAACACCTACTAAAGTTGAAACATTAACATCTGGACTCTGATTTTGATAATGATCAAATTTATTAAAGCCGCCTTTAATTGGCACTAAATTACTTTGCAGATAAAACAGCTCCTCGGTGTTTTCTATTTTGTAACGGCCACCGGCGACTAATACTTTATCACCTTTATTGGCTCTTAACGCCGCATAGCCGATAGTTTTACATGGTCGAAATACATTATCACAGTTACCGATGTCTTTGCCGTCTGGCGAAACAAAACGCGCTTTATCGTGCTCGGAATGGGCGAATGCCAAACCGCTGGTTAACAACAGTAACCCTGCTGTTAGGTATGTTGTTAATATTCTCATGACAATTCCTTGTAATCTGCTAATAGTATATTGGAACAGAGCTAAATAAATTAAATTTCTACGATCTATATCTTTATAAGTAACACGTTAGCAGTAATCGTTGATATTTTGAACTTTTCTGCTGTGGTAATTGTTGCAATAATGTAAAATAAAATTTGCATAAGCAACAAGAGAATGTAGTTTAATGGAAATTTCTCGTTTTATAACAGGTGTTTTGCTATTGGCATTAGTTGCTTGTAGCGGCGAAAAAACTAGTAAGCAATTATCGGTAGCAATAAGTTTTAAACAGCAACTAATTGGCTGTAATAGTGAATTTAAGTTAAGTGATAATCGTTGGCAGCTAGGCCAAGTACAGTTTTTTATTGCCAATGTTGAATTGCAAAATCATCAAGGACAATGGCAACCAATGTTGTTAAAAGTAACGGCAAATCAATCAGCTCAATTGGCGTTGCTCGGACAAAATTGTGTCGCAGGTGATAACGGCAATTGGCAGCTGGTTTTTGCTGATGATCTTGAGCTATCGCAATATCAGAAAATGCGCTTTCAGCTCGGCGTGCCGTTTGACGTTAATCACTTAAATCCGCTCACCCAGCCGAGTCCGTTAAATGATTCTTCGATGTTTTGGGTCTGGCAAACCGGTCATAAGTTTGCCCGTATCGAATTGCAAAGTGAGGCGGATAACTGGGTTTTTCATTTAGGTTCAACGGGGTGTAGTTCACCTAGTGTGATGCGACCACCAAGCAAACCATGCCGTTATCCAAACTATTTTAGCTATGAACTCCCACTTGATAACAGTGCTAAGTTAGCGTTGGATTTATCCTTTTTGTTAAATAATATCACGCCAAATGCTCAGACAAGCTGTCAGTCTGAGCATGATAGTCTAAGTTGCCAGCAGTTATTGATTAATCTTGCCAAGAAAGGTGAAGTGCAGGTTTTCAGGATGGCTAACAGTGAATAAATTCAATATTGTATTGCTTTTAGTAATAAGTCTAGCTGCCTGCTCAGAGCAAAAGCCGCCTCAGGCAGACTACCAATGGCCGTTAATCAAAGGTTTTCCTAAGCCTCAGGTTCCAGTAGATAATCCGATGACAACAGCAAAGGTTGCGCTTGGTCGAGCAATTTTTTACGACGTTAATTTATCGTTTAATCGCCAGCAATCGTGCGCTACTTGCCATCAACAACAATATGCCTTTGGTGAAAATATTGCACGTTCCACAGGAAGTACCGGTCAACACCACAGGCGAAATGCTCCTGCATTAGTGAATATTGCCTATAACAAAACCCTGACCTGGGCGCATGATGGCTTAACGACAATTGAACGGCAACTACTATTACCTATGTTTGGTGAATCGCCGGTTGAATTAGGAATAACAGGCCATGAGCAAGCAGTGCTCGCGCGCTTTACCAGTGAAAAATATCAAGAGCTTTTTGCATTGGCGTTTCCTGAACAGGAACTAAGTTTTGATTTAATCGCCAAAGCCTTGGCAAGTTTTGTTCGTAGCTTGATTTCTCTTAATTCACCATTTGATCAATACGCCTATAGCGGGGACGATAATGCGCTGTCTGAATCTGCACTGCGGGGGATGAACCTGTTTTTTTCTGAAAAACTCGAATGTCATCATTGTCACGGCGGTTTTAATTTTACCCAGTCAACCAGTCATGAAAAGCAGTTAATCGATCGCAGACCGTTTCACAATACCGGCTTGTATTTTATTGAACAAGATAGCGGTTACCCGTTAAAAGATACCGGTTTGGCAGAAATCTCGACCTTAGTGCGAGATAATGGTCGTTTTCGGGCACCAACGTTAAGAAATATCGAAAAATCTGCGCCATATATGCATGACGGTAGTATTGCGACATTAGGGGAAGTGTTAGATTTTTATGCGGCAGGTGGTCGTAATATTGAGCAAGGAGAGTATCAGGGCGACGGCAGAAAGAATCCGTTGAAGTCGCCGTTTGTCAAAGGCTTTGAAATGAGCGAGCAGGATAAAATCGATTTACTGGCATTTTTAGCGAGCTTAACCGATCAAGAGTTTTTAACAAATAAGAGCTTTGCTCAGCCTGAGTAAATTGAGTTTGGGTTAAGTAATTTCCTGCGATTAGGCGTGCGATAAACGGCGGATAGTTATTAAATTCTGTGTATGAATGTAATAGTTCGTACACACCTTTCTTAATGATTAATGCTAAAAACAGTGATCTTTGTGATAAAAATCAAACAGTAAAAATATCTTCCTGCTGTCAATTAATTGACATTTCTATTTACATTTGCCTGCGCCATTTTGCAACTATTTTCTCAATTTAGCTCACTATTATTGTGTAACCACCACTTGTAGGAGAGAGCACCATGAATACCTTTAAAAAATTAATTGTAGTTGCAACACTAAGTTCAGGTTTTGTATTTTCCAGTCAGGCGGCAGAACTTAAAGCAGGCGATAATAGCATTTATACGCAATTATGCATGTCGGCCGCATCGGGTAGCAGAGTCGCCTTATATAACAGCATTAAGGCTTCAGGGCATAGCACAAAGTTCGTCAATGAAAGTGTGCAATGTAATACAAAAGATATTATTGCGTTTGTTAAGCAATACGGTAAAAACAGCGAAGCTATCGCGAATATGTTAGATCGCCGTGGCACTAAGGTCTCTATTACCGATTTAGCCATGCTGGCTCGACAATATAAATAATGTTATTGTTATTTACTTCCAGAAACAAGAAAGCCAGTCTTTCAACTGGCTTTCTTTATATCTACTCTAAGGTTAGCGATTACTTACTCACCATCTAAGAAACTCTTCAGTTGTTCAGAGCGAGATGGGTGACGCAATTTACGCAGCGCTTTTGCTTCAATTTGACGAATACGCTCACGAGTAACATCAAATTGTTTACCAACTTCTTCCAGGGTGTGATCGGTATTCATATCGATACCAAATCGCATTCTCAGTACTTTGGCTTCTCGCGCGGTAAGCCCGGCTAATACTTCGTGTGTTGCATCTTTAAGGTTTTCTGAAGTGGCAGAATCAACCGGTAATTCACCACTACCATCTTCAATAAAGTCACCTAAGTGCGAATCTTCATCGTCACCAATTGGCGTTTCCATTGAGATTGGCTCTTTAGCGATTTTTAGTACCTTACGAATTTTATCTTCCGGCATAATCATACGCTCTGCTAATTCTTCAGGCGTTGGTTCACGACCCATTTCTTGCAGCATTTGACGTGAAATACGATTAAGCTTGTTAATGGTTTCAATCATATGCACCGGAATACGAATGGTACGTGCTTGGTCGGCAATTGAGCGGGTGATCGCTTGACGGATCCACCAAGTTGCGTAAGTTGAGAATTTATAGCCGCGGCGGTATTCAAATTTATCAACTGCTTTCATCAAACCGATATTACCTTCCTGAATAAGGTCTAAGAATTGTAATCCTCGGTTAGTGTATTTTTTCGCGATTGAAATGACCAAACGTAAGTTGGCCTCGACCATTTCTTTTTTCGCGCGGCGGGCTTTTGCTTCACCGATTGACATACGACGGTTGATGTCTTTAATGCCATGTACGTTTAAGAACGTTTCTTTCTCAAGTTGATTAAGCTTATAAATACAACGTTCTACATCGGCTTCAATGTCAGCCATTTTCGCCGAATGTGGTTGACCGGCATTTCTTTGTTCTTCAAACCAGTTCAGTGAAGTTTCATTACCTGGGAAGATTTTGATAAACGTCGCTTTTGGCATGCCAGCACCAACAACACAGTGCTTCATGATCAAGCGCTCTTGCACCCGTAAGCGATCCATGACTTCACGCATGTTTTTCACTAAACGATCGAAAACTTTAGGTACTAAACGAAACTCTTTGAAGACATCTGCTAATTCGTCAATAGCCTTTTGTGCATCGGCATGACCACGGCCTTTAGCGTCGATGACTTTATTGGCTTTTTCATAAGCTTCACGTAGATGAGTGAACTTTTCACGAGCTAATTCAGGATCTGGACCTGTATCTTCCTCTTCGCTATCGTCGTCACTATCATCGTCATCACTTTCATCATCTTCATCATCCAATTCTTCGTCAGATAATTCAGAACCTATATGGGTAGCTGCTGCCGGGATTTCTTCTTCTTCGGCATCCGGGTCTAAAAAGCCAACGATAATATCGCTTAAACGGCCTTCTTCCGCTTCAAAGTTATCCCATTGCTCTAATAAATAGTTAATCGCGGGTGGGTATTCGGCAACAGAGCGTTGTACTTCTTTAATACCTTCTTCGATGCGCTTGGCGATAACAATTTCGCCTTTACGGGTTAATAGCTCAACCGTCCCCATTTCGCGCATATACATACGTACCGGGTCAGTTGTGCGACCTATTTCACTTTCTACCGTGGCTAATGCTTGAGCCGCAGCTTCAGCCGCATCTTCATCGGTATTAGCTTCACTCATCATTAATTCATCGCTGTCAGGGGCACTTTCAAATACTTGAATACCCATGTCGTTGATCATACGAATGATGTCTTCGACCTGATCTGAATCGATTATATCTTGAGGAAGATGATCGTTAACTTCGGCAAAAGTTAAATAACCTTGTTCTTTACCTTTAGTTATTAACTCTTTAAGTCTAGATTGTGGGGCTTGATCCATTGACGAGTGTCCACCTTTTTGGCTATCAAATTACGAACGGTAAAGCGAGAAATTTTAGCAAATTGCTTATAAAATTGCCAGCAATAAAGTCGCCTAACTTGGGGTTAATAATGTAAATTATAGCAAGCTTATGGTTATTTAAATGGCTTTTACGCATTTAATAACGCTTGCAATTCCTGTTTTTCATTTGGACTCATTTGTCCTATTCTTGCTTTTTGCAATAACTGCTCTGTGCGTTGTTCGACAAAGCTGTCTAATAGTTTTTCAATACTGTCTAAAAATACGTTTTCTGCTGCTTCTTCCGTGACATGATGTTGCCAGCACATCAATTTTGTTAGCTGTTTGCCTTCAGGTGTCCCTCTGAAATGTTCAATCAATTGTGCACTGTTAATTTTTTGTTGGCTTTTACACAAGTCGATTAATTGATTGAGCAAGGCGATGCCAGGCATATCCAGTTGCGATAAAACGTGTGGATCTGGCAGTGCATTCACTATATGGGGATATTCCAGCAATAATGCAATAGCTAATCTAACAGGTGTTACTTTGGGCTGCTTTTGGCTTGCTTGTTGGACTGTGCTTTGGTTGGCATTTTGGCTTAACTTTGCCAGTTGCTTTTCGCTGCCAGCGCCAAAATTATGTGCCAGCTTAGTGATAATGCCGTCTTTGATGGTGCTTTCTGGCATTTTTGTCAGCAGTGGCTGGAATGACTCCATTAGTGCCGCTTTACCTTCTAAGGAGTTCATATCGACTTGTTGCATCAGTTGCTCAAATAAAAACTCAGTTAACGGCGTTGCCTGCATCAGGATCTGCTCAAATGCCTGTTGCCCTTGTGCCCTAACTAGGGTATCAGGATCTTCACCATCCGGTAAAAAGACAAACTTTAATGAGTAACCATCTTGAATTAGTGGCAGGGCATTTTCCATAGCGCGCCAGGCAGCATCTCGGCCGGCTCGGTCGCCATCGTAGCAGCAAATCACTTCTTTTACCGTGCGAAACAGGGTTTGTAATTGTTCGGGAGTCGTTGCCGTACCTAATGAGGCGACTGCGTAGTCAACGCCGTGCTGTGCGAGCGCGACAACATCCATATAGCCTTCAACGATAACCACGCGCTCCAGTTGCTTGTTAGCCTGTTTTGCTTCATATAAACCATACAATTCCTGGCCTTTATGATAAATACGGGTTTCCGGTGAGTTAAGGTATTTTGGCGTGCCATCACCTAATACTCGGCCGCCAAAGCCGATAACCCGGCCGCGTTTATCGTGGATAGGAAACATGATACGACCACGAAACCTGTCATAAGGAGTATTTTTGTCTCCCTGAATCGCCATGCCTAAATCAACCAGTTGCTGTGTGACTTGCTGATTTTTGGCAAATACTTTCATCATGCCATCCCAGTGATCACTGATATAACCTATGCCGAATTTTTTTGCGATTTGGCCGCTAAGACCCCGCCCTTTAAGGTAATCGACGGCAATTGCCTTATCGTTGGCAACTTTAAGCTGTTGCTGATAAAAACGACTGATGTCAGCCATTAAGGCGTAGTCATCCTGCTTTTGTTGGTAAGCCTGTTGCTGCTGTTTAATTTGTGCAGGCGATTGATTGCTTTGCTCGCGCGGTACTTCCATATTGTAGTGGGCGGCGAGTTCTTCCACCGCATCAGGAAACTCCAGGCGATCAAATTCCATTAAAAATGATATAGCATTGCCGTGTTCGCCACAGCCAAAACAATGGTAGAACTGTTTATCTGGACTGACACTAAAAGACGGTGATTTTTCGGTATGGAAAGGGCAGCAGGCCTGATAATTTTTGCCGGCTTTTTTTAATGGTACACGCAAGTTTATTAATTCAACAATATCAGCGCGCGCTAATAAATCATCGATAAATTGCCTGGGGATCATGCCTGCCATTAATTGAAAAAACCTAAGGTGAAAATGATTTAAACCACTGCCCAGTTTACCTCTGAATTTGGTAACTAGACAATGAAAAATTAATATCTACTTTATAGTGTAGATAAAAAAGCCGCTTCTAATAAGAGGCGGCTTTTAGCAAAAAAGTTTAGCTTTACGCTTATTTATTCAATGCGGTTCTGACTTGACCACTGACCGCGCCCAAATCTGCTTTGCCCTGCATGGCAGGTTTCAATATCGCCATCACTTTACCCATGTCAGCCATAGAAGCCGCACCGGATTCGGCAATTGCCTTGTTGATAAGCTGTTGAATTTCTTCTTCTGATAGTGGCTGCGGTAAAAATTCTTCTAACGCCGCTACTTCTGCTTGCTCATTCGCTGCCAGTTCGTCACGACCACCTTCGGTGAACATCTTGATCGATTCTTTTCGCTGTTTCACCATTTTGGTTAACACGGCGATAATGTTTTCGTCGTTCGCTTCGGTGTTGTGATCGATTTCGGCTTGCTTTACAGCAGACAATGCCATGCGAATAACGCCAAGACGTAATTTGTCTTTGGCACGCATGGCATTTTTCATTTCATCTTTGAGTTGGCTATGTAAGCTCATTTTACTAAATTTAGTAAACTCAAATAACTAAGGTAGTATCTTAGTACATGCGAACGCGACGAGCGTTCTCACGAGAAACTTTTTTCGCTGCACGTTTTACCGCTGCTGCTTTTTTACGCTTACGTTCCCAAGTTGGTTTTTCATAAGATTCGCGACGACGAACTTCTGAAAGGATACCTGCTTTTTCACATGAACGTTTAAAACGACGTAAAGCTACGTCAAATGGTTCGTTTTCTCTTACTTTAATTACTGGCATTGTGCCTCTTACCTTAGTTATGTATCTATATAAATCGGCTTCAGACTTAACGTTTTGCTTCGCCCTTCACCCGCTCTATCAAAAATGGGTGCAGTATTCTAATGCCAAGCTTGCGTCGTTGTAAAGTTATAATTGAAATTCTCTGGTGAAAATTGAGTGAACTAGGTAGAATTGCGCCTTTGAAAATTGACTCTTATCGAATTGGTTAACTATTGCTATGCGAATTTTAGGTATTGAAACATCTTGTGATGAAACTGGCATCGCGATTTACGATGAATCACAAGGCATTATGGCGCATCGTATCTACAGTCAAATAGCGGTTCATGCTGATTATGGCGGGGTAGTGCCGGAATTGGCATCGCGCGATCATGTGCGTAAAACCATTCCGCTGATTAAGGAAGTATTAGCAGACGCCAATATTACCCCTCAAGAATTAGATGGTGTTGCCTATACCGCAGGACCTGGATTAGTTGGCGCATTATTAGTGGGGTGTTCCATCGGTCGTAGCCTCACTTACGGTTGGAATCTTCCGGCGGTACCGGTTCACCATATGGAAGGACACTTGCTAGCCCCTATGTTGGAAGATGATGTGCCTGAATTTCCGTTTGTTGCCTTGTTAGTCTCTGGCGGTCATACCATGTTGGTACGGGTTGATGGTATTGGTCATTATCAATTGCTTGGTGAATCTGTGGATGACGCTGCCGGTGAAGCCTTTGATAAAACTGCCAAATTGTTAGGGTTAGACTATCCCGGTGGCCCGGTGTTAGCGAAAATGGCAGAAAATGGCGAGAATGGCAAATATAAGTTTCCACGACCGATGACCGACAGACCCGGACTGGACTTTAGTTTTAGTGGCTTGAAAACCTTTGCCGCCAATTGTATTCATAAGGAGACTGAGCAGCAGGGTGGTGTTATGTGTGAGCAAACTCATGCAAATATTGCTTATGCATTTCAGGAAGCGGTGGTTGATACCTTGGCGATTAAATGTCGCCGTGCATTGCAGCAATGTGAATTAAAACGATTAGTAATTGCTGGTGGTGTCAGCGCCAATAAAGAGTTGCGAACAAAGTTAGCGCAAATTACTAAAAAGCTTGGTGGTAAAGTGTATTATCCGAGACCGGAATTTTGTACCGATAACGGCGCCATGATAGCTTATGCTGGGATGCAGCGCTTAAAAGCTGGTGTGATAACTGACTTAACCTTTAAAGCAACGCCGCGCTGGCCGTTAGATACTTTGCCACCAATCTAGCCAATCATGTCACTGGTTGATTCGTTTACTGGTGATTTTGGGCTCTGTGCCTTTTATCAGCCTGATGATATTGGCTTTATGGCGTAATATGATCAGCGCTGACAACATCATTGCAGGAAGGGTGTAGAGTGGTTTTAACAGCCAGATATAAAAAGGTGCCAAGGATACCGCAACAATAGCTGCTAGGCTGGAATAACGGGTAATTTTCGCAACACTGAACCAGGTTAGTACTAGCAAACCACCTAAATCTAGGCCAATCGGCAATAACACACCAAACGCAGTGGCAACGGCTTTGCCGCCTTTAAATTGAAAAAATATCGGAAACATATGCCCGAGGCAGCTTGCCAGTGCAATCACCCCTAGTGTAATTGGGTCAACTTTAAGAAAATATGCCCCCCATACTGGAATTGCACCTTTTAAAATATCAAATACTAACACGCTGAACGCCGCGGCTTTACCGCCGATGCGATAAACATTAGTCGCGCCTGGATTATGGGAACCTTGAGTACGGGGGTCGGGTAAAGACAATAATTTACAAACGAGTATCGCACTGGAGATCGAACCTATTAGATAGGCCAGGATGGTTAACCCTAGTGTGAGCCATAACATCGAATGGCATTCTCCTTGAAAATATTTCGATACATGGCAATTGTACCTCTATCTAAACTAGTTTTTCTACTCTTAGGCAGGTAAACTCGCCATTTATTCTTAGGGGATTCCCTAACTTGCCACAGTTCAGCGATGAAATAACAGAGAATAGCAATGGATAAAGTATTTATTAAGGGGCTGAGTATTCAAACCACTATCGGTTTTTATGCTTGGGAAAAAGAAATCAAACAAACCTTAGTGATTGATTTATCTATGGGATGGGATACTGCAAAAGCGGCTGAAAATGACGAGCTGGCAAAAACCTTGGATTATGCGGAAATTTCAGAAAAAATCGCGGAGTTTGCCAATCAGAATCCGGTCGACTTAATTGAAACCCTGGCAGAGCGATTGGCAAATTTTTTAATGACAAAATATCACATCCCCTGGTTAACACTGGCGATTCACAAACCTAACGCTGTGCATAATGCGCAAAGTGTTGGCGTTGAGATAGAACGAGGCCACTTATCCTAATGGCGCAGGTATATTTGTCGATTGGCACGAATATTGAGCGTGAAAGAAATTTGGCTAGCGGCTTAACGGCGCTGACGGAGCAATTTGGTCGATTAACCTTGTCTTCGTTATTTGAAAGTGAGGCGGTAGGTTTTGCCGGTTCGCCGTTTTATAACATGGTTGTTGGCTTTGATACACAATTAAATATTGCCGACTTAAGCGAGCAATTAAGAGCGATTGAATACCAGCATGGCCGCGAAATTAATGCCAAAAAGTTCAGCCCGCGCAGTTTAGATTTAGATATTCTGCTTTATGATGATTTAATTGCTGAGCAGCCGGTGCAGCTACCACGTGATGAAATTACTTTTAATGCCTTTGTGCTGTGGCCGTTATCGGAAATAGCATCAGAAAAATTACACCCGACTTTAAAACAGTCATATCGTCAGCTTTGGCTGGCATTTGATCAATCCAAACAACAATTAAAAAAGGTACCATTAATGTGGACGCCTGAGCAGGGAATTTAACTATTATGTCGACATTGGAAATTTTGCTTCTTGCACTTATCCAGGGATTAACTGAATTTTTGCCGATTTCAAGTTCTGCGCATTTATTATTACCATCGCAAATTTGGGGCTGGGTTGAGCAAGGCCTGGCGTTTGATGTTGCGGTACATGTTGGGACTTTATTGGCGGTTTGCTTGTATTTTCGTAAAGAAATTGGCGATATGTGTATTGCCTGGTACGCCACTTTAACACCCAATAAAGAAGACGATGCCGCGTTAACTTATGAGCAAAAACTCAATGGCAAACTCGCTTGGTGGATCATATTTGCCACTATTCCGGCGGGGCTATTTGGCCTGTTTGGCAAGGACTTTATCGAAGCTCACCTGCGCACGGCACTGGTGATGGCGATAACCACATTATGTTTTGGTGTGTTACTTGGTTATGCCGATATTAAGGCCAAACAAAATGTCAGCTTGGAAAAACTCGGCTTTAAGGGCGCGATGTTAATAGGAATAGCACAGGCGATAGCGTTAATTCCGGGCACTTCACGTTCAGGTATTACCATGACAGTGGGGCTAATGCTCGGCTTGAGTAAAGAAAATGCTGCGAGGTTTTCTTTTTTACTGTCGATTCCTGCAATTGCCATGGCAGGTAGTTATTTGTCGGCAAAGTTAATCTTGGGAACAGACCCTGTTGACTGGAACGCTATGGCGCTGGGCAGCGGCCTGGCATTTATCAGCGCTTATGCCTGTATTCATTATTTTCTCATTATAGTGGCGCGCATGGGGATGATGCCATTTGTTATTTATCGTCTGTTGCTTAGTGCTGGCCTGTTATGGTTTGTCTTAGCTTAAGCTCTTAAGGAAGTTTACGTAAACGTTAAATAAATAGTGTCTAACGAAAGATCTTTGTTTACACTATAGCCATTAGAATAAAGTGATTGTGAGGAAACTATGGATCTTTCATTAACCGAAGAACAGATGATGATTCAGGACATGGCGCGTAAGTTTGCTGAAACTGAGCTCGCGCCGGTAGCTGCTGAGCTTGATGAAACACAAAATCAGCAAATCTTTCTGGCAAACCTGGCCAAATTAACCGAACTGGGCTTTATGGGATTGAACGTTAAAGCAGAATACGGCGGGGTAGAAGCCGGCTCTGTTGCCTTTAGCGTTGCTATCACGGAATTAGCGAAAGCGTGTGCTTCTACTGCAGTGACAACCTCTGTTACTAACATGGTGGCGGAAGTTATTCAGGCGGTGGGTAACGAAGAGCAAAAGCAAACTTACCTGCCAAAGTTATGTAGCGGAGAATATAAAGCCGGTGCGTTTTGCTTAACGGAAAATACTGCTGGCTCTGATCCTGCCGGTATGAAAACTACCGCAGTAAAAGATGGCGATGATTACATTTTAAATGGCAGTAAATTATTTATTACCAGTGGCAGTTTTGCCGGGGTGTTTGTTGTTTGGGCAGTCACAGATCCTGAAGCGCCAAAAGGTAAAGGCATTTCCTGTTTTATCGTTGAAGCTGGCACGCCTGGCATGACGGTTGGTAAGACCGAAGATAAGATGGGGCAAAAAGCCTCGCCGACTAATGAAATTCACTTTGAAAATTGTCGTATTCCGGCAAATAGCATGATGGGGCAGAAAAACAAGGGTTTTTCTGTTGCTGTAGGAGAGCTTGCTGGTGGCCGTATCGGTATCGGTTCACTTGCCTTAGGTGTTGGTTTAGCAGCGATGGATTATGCTAAGGCTTACATGGTAGAACGTAAGCAGTTTGGTCAGTCAATTGCTGATTTTCAGGGCTTACAGTGGAAACTGGCGGAACGTTATACCGAACTGGAAGCTGCGCGTTTATTGTTAATGCAGGCCGCTTACACTAAAGAGCAAGGCCTGCCATTTGGTATGCAGGCATCGATGGCAAAACTGTTTGCCACCGAGAAAGCCAATGTTGCTTGTTATGATGCGCTGCAATTAATGGGTGGGGCAGGTTATATCAAAGAATACCCGTTGGAACGTATGGCACGTGATGTTAGGGTGACTTCAATCTATGAAGGCACCAGCGAGATCCAGAAAGTGATCATTGCCCGTGATTTATTGAAAAATATTTAATTTGAGTTAGTGGTTTTAATTGGTGAGCCCGATGGTGAAATGCTATCGGGCTTTTTATTAATCTTGTTTATCTAATTTATTGATGAACAAATTAAGTTCATTGATTACTAGTTCAGGCTCTTCAAACTGGATGAAGTGACCACTTTTCTTGGTCAATACCGATTTACCTTGCGGAAATGCATTAGCCCAGTTTTGCCATAATTCTCCCCACATTTTTCGGCCTTGGTCAGTAAAAAATAAGTTAGTAGGGTTTTCTACTGTTTTTACTGAAGTGATGACAGTTACTGGAATATCTTTTATTTGTGGATAATCGGGAAGAGGTCTTTTGCTCCAGAAATCAAGGTAGTGATTAGGCATACCATTAGCCATATCGGCCAATTTAACCTGTGCTATTTCCTTATTACCTTTTTCAAGATCAATGGTGCGGACAATATCAACATCGTGTTCTGATGATGGATCTAGCATTAACAACGCCTTTATCTTTTCTGGATAAGCGGCAGCAAAGTCTCTGGCAATGTTACCGCCGTACGAATGAGCGACAAGTATTACAGGTTCAGTAATCTTTAACTTAGTCAGTAGTTCACTGGCATAATTTGCATAATCAGTTGAAGTAAAATGTCTCTTGATCTTGGTTGATTGTCCTTCACCAACGCGCGAATAACGTATCACTCTGGCCAGCTTGGCGATGGAGTCAAAGACAGTGTGCCAATCAGATAGATTGGCGTTAGCTCCCGCTTCTAAAAATACTGTGTGTTTGCCATTGCCGGCAATTTCATATTCAAGGGTAAATTCGTCAACTTTTATCAAATGAGTAGTAGCAAATACAGATAAAGATAAAGTGGATAATAACAGCAGGATATGCTTCAAAATTATTCCTTAAAATAGCAGCTTAAGAGAAAGTAATATTGGAATGATTATAAAATTAATACAGCTTTTGTCGCTAGTGAATTTAAATTTTTCCTATCAATCGAGTCTTGGTTTAAGGGCTTGACTTGGCTTACTAAAAAGCTTGTGAGGTGTTTATTCGCAATCGATACAATGTACGGTATTTTTTCCTTTGCCTTTGGCATAGTACATGGCATTGTCGGCAGAAACAAACCATTGTTCTGCGCTACTTGTACTTTCCAATTCGGCAATACCTATGCTACAGGTGACTTCTGGAAATTGGTGGTTGTGGGCATCGATTAGTGCTTGTTGAAAACGTTTGGCGATTGCTGTCGCCTCTGTTGGTTCAGTTTCTGGGCACAGTAGTACAAATTCTTCTCCACCCCAGCGAGCGACGATATCCGAGTCACGGGCGCAGTGTGTCAGAATGTTGGCAAAGTGTTGTAAAATTTCATCGCCAGCCTGATGTCCGTATTTATCATTGATTAATTTAAAGTCGTCAATATCTATCATTAGCAGACAGGCATTGGTGCTATATCTGTGCTTTAGGCGGATTTGCTGCTCGATGATTTCTGCCAGATGGCTACGATTGTAGAGTTGGGTGAGCGGATCTCTGATGCTGATTTCTGCTAATTTTCGGTTTTTCTGGTCGAGCTCTTGAGAAAGCTGCTTTAACCTGTGATTTTTCTCTGCCAGTTGTTTATTGTATTTCAGTGTTCGGATATAGGCGGTCAATAAAATTAAGATGATAAATGACAGGGTGAGCGCTGTTCTAAACACTACACCATAATCGGTTTGTTTCACCAAATCTGACATTTTGACATAGCTAAAGATATTATTGTGCTGCTCTGTCGTTATTTGGGCGATAGCCTGGTTAATATAAGGCAATAGTTTGCGATGATTGTGAGCCACTCCCATTTTTAAATTATCGACTAACTCTGCGATGCCGGTAATTCTCAGTTGGGCAAGGGAATGTTGCTGAATGATTTTATTCGCCGAGTAGAAGGAGCCGACAAAATAGTCAACTTCTTGATTCGCAACTTTAAGTAATCCTGCTTGTTCATTATTAACAGTGACTACTTGCATGTCAGGAAAGTTTTGTATCAAGTAGTGATGTAGCCGATAGCCATTAACTACGGCCACTGTTTGTGAAGTAATGCTGGAAAAGTTACCAATAATTGCTTGATCATAATGACTATATAGCGCATTAGGAGCGCGAAAGTAAGCCTCACTAAATGTCAGATATTCTTCCCTTTTTTTTGAGCTGTTAAGCATAGGGATCAGTTGGCATTGCCCGGTTTTGATAAAGGTTAAGGTTTGCGCCCAGTTTTTCGTTGCTACCAGGGTAAAACGCAGTGGTGATAGCTGTTCGATTAAATTGAGATAGAGCTTAGAAATACCTATATGCTGGTTGTTCTTGATAGATTCATAAGGTGCCCAGTCCGGATCGACACAATAGCTGACATTAATGATTGCCGTGTTTTCTAGTCTGGCCTTGGCCGAAAAAGCCAAAGCTGACAGCAAGATTAATGTAATGCTTATCGTTTTTATCATAGGGAGCTAGCAATTTGCCCAGTCATTATCTAAAACAGGATACTGTGATATCCACTTTTAACTATACGTTGAAAAGCGCTGAATTCAAATTTTAGCGACAATTTCCCCCTTGTTATCGCGGATTTAGCCCCCAGATTAATTAGCAAGTTAAGATGAATAGGAATAGCCTGTGTCAACCAATAGTATTGCCATGACTTTGGATAACTTTCAGCACATTGTGTTGGAACAGTCAAAAGAAAAACTCATTTTAGTGTTATTTTGGGCGGATCAGGTCCCTGAAAGTGTTGAATTAAAAGATAAATTGACCGCCAAAGTGGCAGATGCCGGTGATTACTTATTACATGCTACGGTGGATTGCCAAAGTCAGGGACAAATTGCCCAGCAATTTGGTATTCAAGGCTTGCCAACTGCAGTCTTAGTGAAAGACGGTCAGCCAATCGATGGTTTATCCGGGCCGCAAACTGACGACTCTATTGCAGAATTTTTAAATAAGCATTTGCCTAAGCAAGAAGATCTGTTACTGGCACAGGCACGCGAGCAAATTAATGCTGGAGATGTCAATCAGGCGTTTGCTGTGATTTCACAGGCCTATCAACTGGCGCCGGAGCGTGCAGATATTAAGCTGGTTTTAGCAGATGTTTATATCAGTACAGGCAAAACTACCGAAGCGGAGCAATTATTAGCCAGTATTAAAATGGTGGATCAAGACAGCGAATATAAAGCGGTGATGGCTAAGTTGGAATTAGCAACTCAGGCGGCAGATTCACCGGAAATACAGGCATTGGAAGCACAAGTTCAAGCGGCTCCTGACGATGTTGAGTTACAGCAAAAACTTGCCGTGCAATACAGCCAGGTTAACCGTAATGAAGAAGCCTTAGCTTTGTTATTTGCTCTGGTGCAACATGATGGCAGTGATCACAAGAGTAAGGATTTATTATTGGATGTCTTAAAAGCATTGCCGGGTGGCGACCCATTGGCGACTAAGTTTCGTCGTAGACTCTATACGTTAATGTATTAATTATTTAGCCAAACGAAATAACCAGTAATGCCGCTTAATTGAACACTAAGCGGCATTTATATTTTTGCTACTTTAGCTTTTCAGCAAACTTCTTTTTAAATTTTGCCAATTTAGGTGAAACCACTGCCTGACAATACTGGTTTTCCGGGTTATTGACAAAATATTCTTGGTGGTAAGCTTCGCCGCCATAAAATTGCTCTAATTCGGTAACTTCAGTAACAATTGGTTGTTGCCAGATTTGTTCTTTTGTCATTTCGTTAATGATTTGCTCGGCTGCGAATTTCTGCTGTGTATTGTGACAAAAAATCGCAGAGCGATACTGAGTGCCGATATCATTGCCCTGACGATTGAGCTGAGTTGGATCGTGCAGGGCAAAGAAAATTTCTAAGATATCACGGTAGGTTATTTTACTGTTGTCAAAGGTCAGTTGAACCACTTCCGCATGCCCGGTATCACCCTGACCAACCTGCTGATAGCTTGGATTTTCTGTAATGCCGCCCATATAGCCGGATTCCGCTTTGATTATCCCCTGCAAGCTGTTAAATGCAGCTTCTATACACCAAAAGCAGCCACCGGCCAGAGTGGCTTGTTCAATTGTTTTTGTCATTACATTGCCTGATCATGAATATGCTAATGAATTGCATAGTAATCAATAATTGCTTGCAGTGACAGTAAATATTTATACCAGTAGAAATAATGAATTAGTGCTGATGAAAGCGCACAATGATCTCTTCTTTTTCCGGCTGAATCTCTAGTTCTGTCGCCATTAAGCGCATCGCTTGTTCGATTTGATTTAAGAATCGACCATAGCCATAATCATCGCTATTATCCTTGGTAGCAACAAAAATCAGCTGGATATTGTCAACCAGTTGATCCGCTTGCCACTTACTGACAATATCGCATGGGCTAAGCTCAGGGTTATAACCTAGCATTTGTAATTCACCCACTCGAGATACTAACTCATGCTTGCTATATCGGACTATCGGCACTAAGCCGTTGGCAACCAGTGCACCGTTATTTAAGTTAAAACGCTTGGCAACTAATGAGAAAGTATCAGTAAGGTAAGTATAAAGCGAGTTATAGGGATCGTCAGAACCTGGGTCTATATCTACCAGGTTTACAATGTGGTTATTGATGGTTAAGTTGATCACAGCATAAGTGATGGCAGAGTGCTCAAGCGGTAAGTTCATTTTTTGGCATTGATACCTTTGGTTAATCGCTCTGAGCTTATGAGCTTTAACACCGAGGCAGCCTTTTTGCTTGGCAAACAGATCATAAGTTAAGTGTTGGTGATCGCGAACTCTGATGGCGTCTTCCGGTAAGGTAAGTATTTCTCGGTAGTTGGCCAACAACTGGGCAACTTTTTGGTGGAAGCTCGCGGCATTCACTCTTAAGTCATCACCGGTGGCTAAAAACAATAAAGTGATTTTCTTCACTTTGAGATTAGCGTCAAAAAATGAATTTTGCAGACTGTGTTTTTGTGGATCGTAATAGAACAAAATTTGCTGGCTGGTTTGCCATTGATGCATTTCCTGACTATATCTCACCCGTACTAATTTATCGTTTGCGACAAAAATACAATTAGCGAGGTTGAAGTCTTTACTTAAGGTGAATAACAGTTGAGATAAGCTTTGGTAGAACTGATAATAAGCTTGCTGATTATCTTGTGCTAACTCGGGTGATATTTGTTTGATTAGTTCGTTGGTGATGGCAAATTCAGCCAAAATATACTGATTATCTCGGGCGTTCAAGGGAATGTAAGCTTTATGGGCTGCACTGCGATTTCTAACAATGGACATGCAATTTTCCTGTTTGTTAACAGCTAAACGTTGAATTTGCGAGAATTATAGGCATAGCTTATGACAGTTTTATGTCATAGTAGCTGTGAAATAGCGAGGGTTAATGAGAGTGAAGAGATGTTTTCAGATCAACAGGTATTAGTTGCTGCGATTAATCAAACTATGCCGTTTGGCAAATATGCCGGTAGGAAGCTATTAC
Source organism: uncultured Thalassotalea sp. (assembly GCA_964620605.1). Classification (GTDB taxonomy): domain Bacteria; phylum Pseudomonadota; class Gammaproteobacteria; order Enterobacterales; family Alteromonadaceae; genus Thalassotalea_E. The sequence continues at coordinate 27,689 of CAZUHQ010000015.1, read as the reverse complement.
AATTGCCCGAACCTTACCTCGTATGGTTTAACAGTAAAGGCTTTCCCGAAGGGAAGCTAGGGCAACAATTGGCCTTAGTATATGAAATCAAACTCAATGGTTTAGAAAAGCTAATGATGCCTTTGCTTAGCGATAATTCATAAGCATATCTTGTGTGTTTTTTAAACAAATTTATTATATCAATCTTTTACTTATTGCTTAATGGACTATAGCGCAAAAATTAATCAGCGGTATTTCAATTAATTATTAAATGTCAAATTTTTTGCCGCGCAATTTTCTATTTTTACCACTGTTATTTGACATTTTGATGACAATTTATCGCTTGAAATAAAAAATTAATTGTTCTTAAATTAAGTGTCGATGGTTGTTTTTACATCGGCCACCAAACATCTAATAAAACTATAGTTATCATTTAGTTATGGAGACTCATTTATGAGAAGACAAAAAAGAGATCGTTTAGGTAGAGCGCATTCAAATGGTTATCAAGCTGGGTTGTCGGGAAGAAATAAAGAAAATTGTCCTTATCAGAATAGTGATGCAAGATCCGAGTGGCTCGGTGGTTGGCGAGAAGCAGTAACAGATAAAAATTCTGGATTATTTAAATAAAAACTACTATTTTCAATGTTGTACTAAGCCCTCTAAGCGAGGGCTTTTTAATGCCTGAAATTTACTGCTTAACCTTTGTGCCACAGACTTCACATTGGGCTTGCTTGCTGAGGTTAAACTGTTGCCATTGGTTGTGCAGGCCATCATACAGATTAAGCTGGTTATAACGGACCGGGATATCGGTTAGCAGTTTGATGGTTTGTAATGCCTGCATCCCGGCGATCATCGCCAATACTGGACCGAGAATGCCGACCGTTTGGCAATTGGCCGCCGGTGGCTGTTCACTTTCCGGAAACAGGCAGTGATAACAGGCGCTGTCACTGTGGCGCGGATCAACCACTAATTGTTGTCCGTCAAAGCCGGTCGCTGCGCCTACGACAAAGGGTTTTTGATGCTCAACACACAGCCGGTTTACTAGGTAGCGGGTGGCGATATTGTCTGTGCAGTCAATAACAACATCTGCCTGCGGAATATAATATTGTCCTAGCTCGGCATCCAGCATTTCATCAATGACTTCGATGGTGATATCGCCATTGTTTTGCTCAAGCTTATCGGCGGCCTGTTGTGCTTTATTCTTATTAACATCTTGCTCGCCAAACAGTATCTGGCGTTGTAGGTTAGTGATATCAACCTGGTCACCATCGGCGATAATGAGCTTACCAATTCCGGCTGCGGCTAAATACATGGCAACCGGGTTGCCTAAACCGCCCATGCCAACGATTAACACAGTGGCGTTACGTAGCTTCATTTGACCGTCAACGCCGATTTTATCTAGCATAATTTGCCGGCTGTAGCGAAGTTGTTCATTGCTGGTTAACATCATATCCCCGTTTAAGTGCGCACGGCACTGGCTTTAAATTGCAGGTAAACCCATTGCGTTTCTTTTAATGCCAGTTTTTCCAAGGAATAGGAAGAAATACTGGCGAAAAATGCCTGCTGCTCACATACAAGCTCGACCAGCGTTTGATTGTTAATGGTTTCAATCTGAACGATTTGCGCTTTTAACTGATTAACGATAGAACTGGCGACCGGCCGCTGAGCACTAATGCTGATTTCATTGGCAAAAATATAGCAGCGCAACACTTGTTCTTGTTGATCTTGTTGTTTGATTTGTTTGCTGAGCAAGTGAATTTGCTGCTCACCCAGTTGCAAACTGGTTATGCCATGCTTAGTATCATGTTCGACAACGGCTAAGGATAAACTGGTTTGCTGTCGGATCAAGCCGCTGTGATTTAACTGATGGATCACCTGATGAACATCGCCAAAATGTAATAACTTTCCCTGTTCTAGCACTAATAACTGATCCGCAAGCTGCTGAATTTCATCCAAATGATGGCTGACATAAAGCATGGGTATATTTAGTTTTTGCTGCACTTTTTTCAATAATTGCAGCAGTGCAATTTTACTTTGTTGATCGAGGGCACTTAACGGTTCATCCAGCAGCAATAGCTTAGGTTCGGCAAGAATGGCTCGCGCTAACGCAACACGCTGTTTCTCCCCTGATGAAATTTGATTGACCTTTTTATTGAGCAAAGGAGAGATTTGCGTCAATTCAATAATATCTTCAAATAGCAGCTTGGGTTGTTGGCAACGCTGAATGGCAAATTGCAGATTGCCAAGTACAGTGAGATGCGGGAATAAACGAGCATCCTGAAACACCAGAGAGATGTGCCTTTGCTCAGGCAAGGTAAAATGCTGCTGGCTGGTGTCCAGTAAAAGCGTATCATCAAAATAAATGCTGCCCTGAGTACCAGCTTCCAGCCCAGCAATGCTCATTAGCAGGGTGGTTTTGCCAGAACCTGAATGGCCTAAAATGCCAGTAATACCTTGCAAATCAAGGGATTGATTAATTACCAGGGTAAAGTTTGCTCTGCTGTTGCTAATATCCAACTTAAGCTCAGTCATTGCTATTCACCTTTTGCCATACTTTTGCTGGTTGTGGGAACCTTTGGTGTGTGATTGAGTAAGTAAATCAGTGACAGCAAAACGGTGGACGCCAGGATCAAACCAAAGGCCAATAAGTGTGCCTGTTGATAGTTAAAGGCTTCAACATGATCAAACAGCGCAATGGATAATACCCGGGTTTCACCTGGAATATTACCGCCGATCATCAGCACCACGCCAAATTCGCCAACGGTATGGGCAAAGCCTAAACTGGCGGCGGTAATAAAGCTCGCTTTGGTCATTGGCAGTACGACATTAAAAAATCTGTCTATCGAACCGGCGCCTAGCATGGCAGCTGCCTGTAGCATGTCTGTGCCGAGTTGCTCAAACGCTTTTTGCAGTGGTTGAACGACAAAGGGTAAGGAATAAAGTATTGAACCTATTACGATTGCGCTAAAACTAAATGCCAGCTGGTAACCAAATATTTGCTGCCACAGTTGGCCTAGGCCTGAGTCAGGTGAAAAAGCTATTAATAAATAAAAACCCAATACGGTGGGGGGGAGCACTAAGGGCAGGGCGACGACCGCTTCAAAGATCACTTTATAGCGTGAATGTAAATTAGCAAGGTACCAGGCGAGTGGTGTACCGATCAGCATTAATAGTAAAGTGGTTAAGCCAGCCATTTTGATAGTGGTCCATAGGGCTAGCCAATCGTTTGAATAGTCACTCATTATTTTCTTTATTATTCAGTGAATTAATGCTTTTATAGCCAAGCTGGCTAAGGCGCTGCTGGCTAGTTGCACTTAACAAAAAATCAGTGAAAATTTTTGCTTTGTCAGCTTGTTGAGTCGATTTTACAATGACTAAGTTTTGCTTGATTGGTGAATAATACTTAGCTGGTATTTTTATGCCTGATAGTCCATTGTGTTTTAATTGGCTATAGGCAACTATCCCGGTTTGTACCGCGCCTGTTCTTAGCTGTTGAAAAGTTTGATTAATATTACTACCGGTAATTAATTGTTTTTCAAAATGTGGCCAAAGTGCCATCTGTATCAAAGCTTGTTTGGCTGCTTTGCCATATGGCGCAAGTACCGGGTTAGCAATGGCAAATTTTTCTCTGCTTTGAGTTAAATCTGTTAATAATGCCGATAATGTCGGGGTAAATTTTTGTTGCCAGTGACTTGACCAAAACGCCAGTTCGCCAATCGCATAGGTTTTGAGTGTTGAATATTCAGCTTTACCTAAATGAACCAGTTTATTTGGCCGTAATGCATCGGCGGAAAGAAAGACATCATAAGGTGCACCATGGACAATTTGCTGGAATAAATTGCCGGTCGAACCACTAAAAATTTGCGTGTTAATGCCTGTTTGCTCGGTAAATTCAGGTAATAGCTGTTGCAGTGCGCCGACAAAATTTGCTGCAACTGCTATGCGCAACACTCGAGCATCGTCATTCGCTGATGCAAAAAGGGGAAACGACAACAAAACGAACAATAATAATCGCCTATAGAGTGTTAGCCTTATGATTGCCATTGCTTGGCTTTATCCTGATCGCTGGCTCTGGCTTCTAGCCAATGCTCACCTTGCTCGGTTAATTCTTTTTTCCAAAATGGCGCCTGAATTTTTAAAAAATCCATAATAAATTCATTGGCGGCAAACGCATCATGGCGGTGTTTGCTGGTAACGCCGACAAACACTATCTGCTCGCCAACTTTAAGCTGACCGATGCGGTGAATAACAGTGACGCGATTAATTGCCCATTTTTCCTTTGCCTGAGCAATAATTTTCATTAATGACTGTTCAGTCATGCCAGGATAATGCTCAAGAAACAAGCCTTTGACATTTTCGCCAAGGTTTTTATTTCTCACCCGGCCGCAAAAGGTTACCACTGCACCATCGCTGTGATTATCCTGCTCGAGCAAGGTGACTTCGTCCGTTAAGGAGAAGTCTTGTTGCTGAATGGAAATTTTAACCCCGATTGTCATCTTAGCCACCTGTTACCGGAGGGAAAAATGCCAGTTCGTCACCGCTTTTGACCTGACAGCTGGCGTTCACCATTTCGTTATTAACCGCGGTTAATAGTGAGCTATTTTCCAGGTAGCCTTGCCAGTTAGGGTGCAGGGTGATCAGCTGCTGTTTTACATCGGCAACAGAGTCTATTTTGTCTGAGTCGATATTTAGTTCGCTACAGTCTAGTTGCTCGCGTAATGCGGCAAAAAACACGACTTTGATCATCTTATGCTCCTTGGATTTTTGCTTGCCATGAACCGGATTTACCGCCTTCTTTGCTCAGTACCTTGATGCCAAAAATTTCCATATTGGGATCGGCGGCTTTACACATGTCGAATAAGGTTAAGCAGGCGACAGATACTGCGGTTAATGCTTCCATTTCGACACCGGTTTGCCCAGTTAAACGACATAAGCTGGTGACACGTACTTGGTTTAAGTTTTCGTTTACTTCAAAATCTACTTTAACCTTGGTTAACATCAAGGGATGGCATAGCGGGATCAAGTCACTGCATTTTTTTGCTGCCTGAATACCGGCGATCCGGGCAACAGCAAAGACATCGCCTTTTTTATTATCCCCTTGATTGATTAACGCCAAAGTTTGCGGCGTCATTTTGATAAAGCCTTCGGCGGTCGCAGTGCGTGATGTTATTGATTTCTCTGTAACATCCACCATATTGGCTTCGCCTTGTTGATTGACATGACTTAACGCCACTTGGTCATTATTTGTCGTCATTAGCCGCGGCTCTCACATGGATTAACGTTTGCGGTATTTAGGTGTGGAACGAAGTTGCATGGCTTATGGCTGGCATCGAGCTGTTCTTTGATCAGTTTATCCCAGGCGGTGCGACAGGCATTGGTTGAGCCAGGCACACATAAGATCACGGTTTGGTTGGCAATTCCGCCAAAGGCGCGAGATTGGATAGTAGAAGTGCCAATTTCTGTCAGTGAGATAGCGCGAAACACTTCGCCAAAACCTTCAACATCTTTATCAAATAATGGCATCAAGGCTTCCGGAGTATTGTCTCTTAAGGTAAAACCGGTACCGCCAGTGCTGATCACTGCCTGAATGTTACTATCGGCAATCCATTTGGAGACTATGGCTCTTAATTGGTAGATATCGTCTTTCACTATCGTTTTTTCTGCAACGGTATGACCGGCGCTGGTGACACGTTCAACCAATAACTGGCCGGAGGTATCATTAGATTCATCTCGGGTATCGGAAACGGTTAACACCGCAATATTTAACGGAATAAAGCTATTGCCACCATGACTAGACATGAGAACTCCTTGGGGTAGAAAATTGTTGTTGTGCCTGTTGCCACTCTGTGGGGGTGTTGGCATTAAATAAGGCAAATTTATTTTTCGGTGTTATTGTTTTACTTGGCAATTGAGTTAACAAGGCTCTGATTGATGGGCCTTTTTTGCTAGTTGCCTGATCTGTTAACGCGCTAAATGTCTGACTGAAAAATTGTTGTACTAATGCCGTTATCGGTAAATAAAGTGGCAGATAATTATCGTTGAAATAGCAGGGTTGCTGTGACAGTTCGCCTGCCAGTTTTAATTGTTTTAACGAATCGGCGTCCATTAACGGCAAATCAACAGGTAATATCAATAACGCTTGTGGTTGATATTGGTTTAATACCGTATAGATGCCGCCCATAGGACCCAGTTGCTCAATTTTATCTGCAAGACCATGTTGTTTGCCGCTGACAACTACTTGTTCGACACCGGCGCTAATTAACAGTTCTTGGCTAAAACCTAACATGCTTTGCTGTTTGCGAGTTAGCAGTGCCTTGTCTGTTCCCATACGGGAAGATAAACCGCCTGCCAGTACCACGCCGAGACATTTATTGCGACTTTGCATAGCTGATTAACCACCTAACATCGCCAGGTTTTTAGTGGCGCCAGTTAAATTTTCATGCAAAAAGTGAGTGGCTTTTTTATCTGTCATCATGGCGGCGATATGAGCTTTTAATGGTTCGACATCGTCTTGCTGTAAATAGTCTCTTAATTCCAGTCCTTGCTCGGTAAACAGACATAAGTGCAGTTTGCCTAACGCGCTGACTCTTAAGCGATTACAACTGGCGCAAAAATCTTTGCTATATGGCATGATCAGGCCTATTCGCCCTTGATAGTCCGGATGGTAAAACTCTTGGGCAGGGCCCGAAGCTTTATCCTTGATAACCGGTAGCCAGCCGTCCAAGATCAGGTTTTGTTTAATTCGTGAGCCCTGTACATGCTGGGCATTAAAAAATTCCTGGTTATCACCGGTTTGCATTAATTCGATAAAACGCAAAGTTACTGGGGTGTCTTTGAGCCAGTCCAAATATCGCTGAATATCATAACCATTATATTCGCGCATCAGCACGGTATTGACTTTGACTTTTGTATTATTGGCAAGCGCAATATCGACGCCTTTGAGGATATGCGCTAATTTATCATGACCTGTGATGGCATGGAATTGCCGCGGATCCAAACTGTCGATACTGACGTTGATCGCATCAATACCTGCGTCTAACCAAGAGTGGATGTGCTCAGGTAGTTTATAGCCATTGCTGGTGATTGCTACTTTTTTGATGTTTGGCGTCTGCTTACAGCTTGCAATAATTTCTGGCAAGTCTTTGCGTAATGAGGGCTCACCGCCGGTGATACGGATTTTTTCCGTACCCATTTCGCCAAAGGCTTTGGCAATGCGGGCGATTTCTGGCAGTGCCAAAAAGTTGCGATCATTATCACACTGATAGCCATCAGGCAGGCAATAATTGCAACGAAAGTTGCATACGTCGGTAATTGAGAGTCGTAAGTAATAAAACTTACGACCGAAGTTATCTGTTAACATTCCACCTTTCCAAATGTCGGGAGGCTAAGCTGTTTCCAGTTTAACCCTGGCGATTATCACATAATCACGGCTAATAGCGCATATTTAACTAGTCAATTAGATAAAGTTAGCGCGAGAAGCTCGGCGAATTTATATCAAGTTGATTAATTATTTAGTCAGCTTGATATTCGCTATCACTATAGCAAAATTTGATGAAAAAATAATACTATTATTGTCCAAGCGTTAATTTGATTTATATCAAATCATCACAAATTAGAGGATAGTGATCTGCAAACAGATCATTGATAATGGCGCTAATGTTAATTAAGAGTATAAATTTATGGTTGATTGTTGTTCTGCTCCAGGGTTATTACCGTTTTCACAAGCTCTTAGCAATATGTTGTCGGCGATATCTCCGATAACGGAGAGCGAGCAGGTTTCATTAGCTCAGGCGTTAGGCCGAGTATTGGCGCAAGATGTCTTAAGTCCGGTATCGGTGCCTCCTAATGATAATTCTGCAATGGACGGTTATGCGTTTGCCTATGCTAGTTTGGCTGACACCAATTGTTTAACATTAGTGGGACGTTCGATGGCCGGACAGCCGTTTAACGGTCAGTGCCAGGCAGGAGAATGTATCCGTATTATGACCGGCGCTAAAATTCCTGATGGCTGTGATACCGTTGAAATGCAGGAAAACTGCCAGCTTGATGATTCGCAAGTGCAGTTTTTATCAACTCGCAAACTTGGAGATAATGTTAGAAAATCGGGGGAAGATATCGCCTCTGGTGCGACGGTGTTTACGGCTGGGCGGGTGTTAAATGCAGCAGATATTGGTGTTTTAGCTTCGTTGGGGGTGGCCAGTATTCAGGTTTATCGTAAGTTAAAGGTAGCGTTAATTTCTACTGGTGATGAGTTAAAACGTCCTGAACAGGTGTTGGAACCAGGTGATATTTATGAAAGTAATAGTCACTTTCTTAGTGCAATGCTTGAACGATTAGGAGCTGAAATTATTGATTTTGGCATTATCGAGGATGACGAACAGGCAATTCGACAGGCGTTTATTGACGCCGATCAACAAGCTGATGCAGTGATCTCGTCCGGCGGTGTTTCGGTTGGTGATGCAGATTACACTAAAAAAGTATTGTGTGAACTTGGTGATATTAACTTTTGGAAAATAGCGATGAAGCCGGGTAAGCCATTTGCGTTTGGTACTCTGCCAAATTCTTATTTTTTTGGTTTGCCAGGTAACCCTGTTTCTGCACTGGTTACAGCTCATCAATTAGCATTGCCAGCATTATTAACTATGCAGCAAGTGTGCTATCAAGCTCCTGTGCTACTCAAAGCAAAAACGGAAACTTTACTTAAAAAATCGCCAGGGCGAATGGATTTTCAACGCGGTATTGCCTTTACCAATGAACAAGGGGAGTTAGTTGTTAAATCTACTGGCAGCCAGGGTTCCGGTATCTTAACCAGTGTTGCTGGTGCTAATTGTTATATTGTGCTGGCAGCAGATCAAGGTCGAGTACAGCCGGGAGAGTGGGTTGATATCCAGTTTTTTGATAAGTATTTGCAATAGTGACTAGAGTGCAAGAGCAACATCTTTATTTTTTACCGGGAACTATGTGCGATCAGCGGTTATGGTCGCCCTTGATAGAAGAAATTAAAGGGAATGATAGCGCTAGCCTGCATTTTCACTTTCTTAGTATTCCTCAATTAGCAACCATTGATGAGATATTAAAAGATATAAAATCTCAGTTGCTTGAGCAGCCTGTGGTGTTAATTGGTTTTTCGCTTGGAGGCTATTTAGCTAGTGCTTTAGCGGTTAATTATCCTCAATATATTGCCAAACTTGTGGTGTTATCTAATATGCCATCGGCTTTACCACAACAAGAATTGAAAGAGCGTAGTCGCACTATTAGCTGGCTCAGGCAGCGTGGCTATAACGGTATACCCACTAAACGAATATTGGATTTATTGGCGCCAAAAGCTCAAAGTAATGACGTAATTATTGAGCAAATTAAGGCCATGGATGCTTCTCTTGGGCAAGAGGTGTTACTACAGCAATTACAGGCAACGACTCAACGGGAAAACTTAGCGGCCAAGCTAAGAGAATTACCTTGTGAAAAACGCTTTGCAGTTGGTGATAGTGATAAGTTAGCGGATGTGAATAAACTAACGGAGATGGCAAGCCGCGATGCTAAAATGCAATTAACTGTTTTTGCCAATACCGGGCATATGTTGCCGCTCGAACAACCTCAGCAATTGGCTCAATGGCTCGTTGAGGTGATAAAAACTTAGGAGATTAAAAAGCCCAACTATTATGCCAATAGTTGGGCTTGAGATTGCTTGTGATATCGCGCTAGCTTAAAAGCTATACACTAAAGTCAACGCAGTTTGAGTATCAGTTTTTTCAATACCTTCATCAACTTTTGTATTATGGTCGATAATAAAGGCAAATTTTAATGCCAAGGTTTCAATTAACTTGGTCGTAATCGACGTTTCTGCTTTATATTTGCTATTCTCACCGCTTTTCGGTGCATATTTAGCGATCAATGTTTGTTTAAATTCAACATGTTCGTTGATTTTTCTTAAATAAAGCGCTTGTGCTTGGATAATGAATGCGCTTTTTGTTTCGCTATCCATAGTATCTGTTGCTTTGGTAACATCGCGTTTATAACCTGGACCTATATCGGCAAATAATGACGCTTTTTCATTTTTAAACCATTCACGACCCCAACCAGCTGAAACCGAGCTTTGGTTCTCAAAACCGCTGAAGCGATTGTCTTCATAAGATATCGCACCATAAACATAGTTTTTACTCTTAGTGTCTAGGGTATAGTTAGTTTTTGAATCGAAGGTCCATTTTTGATCGGTAGTTTCAAAATGGTTTTCGCCTTCTTTTTCAGTTTTTTTCACTAACAGGTCAAGAGCTACGGTAGAGCGCCACAGATCTTTTTCATATTTGAAGTCAAAACCGGTTTTAATATCTGCACTTTTAGTGTTACCAGTTTTATAAAGCATACCCAACTCTGCCGAGGCGGTAATTGGAGATTGCTCTTTTTCAGCTTCTTCGGCATGGCCGATTAAAGGTAAACAACACAGGGTAGCGAGGATTAATTTATGATTCATTGGTGTTCTCTTGATTTACATGTACAGATAATTGTGGATATGGAATTTCAATTCCAGCTTTGTCGAGCTCGACTTTAATGTTTTCTAACAAGGCAAAGTGTACTGGCCAGTAATTTTCAGTTTTCACCCAGGGGCGAACGACTAAGTTTACAGAGCTGTCAGCTAAAGCGCTAACCCCTATGGTGACAGCCGGCTCTTTTAAGACTAATTCCTGTTCGTTAACGACCCTGGTTAGTACTTCTTTGGTTTTTGCCAAATCGGCGTCGTAACTGACACCAATCACTAAATCGATACGTCGGGTTGCTTTGCGGGAGTAGTTAGTGATGGTGCCGCTGGTAATCGAACCATTTGGGATGATCACTGTTTTATTATCGCCGGTACGCAATTGGGTAGAGAAAATATGCACTTCTTCTACTATGCCTGCGGTGCCTGCTACTTCAACAAAATCCCCGGATTTAAAAGGCTTAAAGCTAATTAATAATATGCCGGATGCAAAGTTAGACAAAGACCCTTGCAGGGCTAAGCCAATTGCTAAACCGGCGGCACCAACAATAGCCACTAATGATGAGGTATTAAAGCCTAAATGAGAAATTGCTGCGATAAAGGCGACCAGAACTAACAGTCCATAGGTTAAACTGCCGATAAATGAAATAACGGTATTGTCGACACCTTTGTGTGCTAATACTTTTTGTACGCCTTTACTGATAAGTTTGGCGATAAATTTACCGAGCAATAAGATTGCTAAAGCAACGACAAATTGGATGGCAAAATCTTGTAACATTGGTTGGTTATCGATAAACCATTGTGTGATTGAGTCCAAAATCACTCTCCTTTTGTTATTTTCAGCGAATTATAAACAATCCAAGTAGCCAGACCAATAACAAATTTGCCAGGTGGCGAGTTTAGTCGTTATAACAGAAATAAAGAGAAGGAAACAAAAAACGCCATTAATAGCCTGATGACCATTAATGGCGTTGTTATATACAGTTCTGTGCTTATTTAATCAGAGCGTCTAATTCACCGGCGCTGTATTTTTCAAACATTTTGTCTAATGAAATTGGTTTGATTTTATCGGCATTGCCAGCGGTACCAAAGGCTTCGTAGCGCGCTACACAAATCTCAGTCATCGCCTTAGTGGTTTCGCTTAAGAATTTACGTGGGTCAAACTCGCTTGGGTTATGCGCTAAAAAGCGACGAGTTGCACCGGTTGATGCCAGACGTAAGTCAGTGTCGATATTGACTTTTCTGACACCATTTTTGATGCCTTCCTGGATTTGTTCAACAGGTACACCGTAAGTTTCTGGAATTTCACCGCCGTATTCATTGATCACTGCTAACCAATCTTGTGGTACAGAAGAAGAGCCGTGCATCACTAAATGGGTATTAGGAATGCGCTGGTGAATCGCTTTAATGCGATCAATAGCCAGGATATCGCCTGTAGGTGGACGGGTAAATTTGTATGCTCCGTGTGAAGTGCCGCAGGCAATTGCCAAAGCATCTACCTGAGTTTTAGCAACAAAATCAGCAGCTTCTTCAGGATCCGTTAACATTTGATCTAATGTTAATTTACCTTCAGCGCCAATACCGTCTTCTTCACCAGCTTCACCGGTTTCTAATGAACCTAAACAACCTAATTCTCCTTCAACTGAAACGCCACAGGCATGTGCCATTGCAACCGCTGTGCGAGTGACCTCAACATTGTATTCATAACTTGAAGGGGTTTTACCATCTTCCATTAACGAGCCGTCCATCATTACAGATGAAAAGCCTAACTGAATGGAGCGCTGGCAGACACTTGGTGAAGTGCCGTGATCTTGATGCATCACTACCGGAATATGAGGGAACTCTTCGATTGCCGCTAAAATCAAATGACGTAAGAAAGGAGCACCTGCATATTTTCTTGCACCTGCTGAGCCTTGTAAAATTACCGGACTGTTAGTTTTATCTGCGGCAATCATAATTGCGCGAACTTGCTCTAAGTTGTTAACGTTAAATGCTGGAATGCCGTAGCCATGTTCAGCCGCATGATCTAACATCTGGCGCATAGAAACTAAAGCCATGAAATAACTCCTAAATTGTCATTTATATTGGTTGATTATCTACTGATTTAATTGTGTTAAGTTTCAAAGTGAAAGTTAATCACTTTCATTTCGTAATTGTATCAGAAAAAAAATTGCTTGTGCACTGGCTAATATTGTCAATAGTGAGGTAGAAATTGCTAAGTTAGCTCGGAAAATTGCTTTTGTTCGACTATTACTAAAATAATCGCTTCGAAATGAAACTTTATTGCTAATAAGTTTAAAATTGATGTAATTTTACTACGAAAATTTAGTTGTTTTTACCAGAAAAATTGTAATAAAAAAGTCCTTAACAGCAGTTAAGGACTTTTATCATTGAAAAATGGCAATTGCTTGTTATTTTGCCCTTTGCTCCAGAATCTCTACTGCCGGCAATTTTTTGCCTTCCAGGAATTCTAAGAAGGCACCACCGCCAGTTGAAATATAGGAAACCTTGTCGGCAATCTGGTATTTATCGACTGCGGCTAAGGTATCACCACCACCGGCAATTGAGAAAGCGCTGCTATTGGCAATTGCCTGAGCAATTACTTCAGTGCCTTTACCGAACTGATCAAATTCAAATACCCCGACCGGGCCGTTCCAAACAATAGTACCGGCGTTAGCAATAATATCTGCCAGCGCTTTGGCAGAATCTGGACCGATATCAAAAATCATCTCGTCATCATTAACCTCAGCTACCGCTTTTAAGGTAGCAACCGCTTGAGGTGAAAATTCAGTCCCGGTGACTACATCGGTCGGCACAGGAATTGAGCCGTTATTTGCTTTTGCCTGGGCGGTTAAATGTTTTGCTTCATCGATTAAATCTGCTTCATATAAAGATTTACCAACCGCATGGCCTTCAGCCGCGATAAAAGTATTGGCAATACCACCACCAACTACCAGTTGATCGACGATGCCAGCTAAGGATTCCAGTACGGTTAGTTTAGTGGAAACTTTTGAGCCACCAACAATCGCCACTAATGGACGGGCTGGATTATCTAATGCTTTACTTAGCGCGTCCAGTTCACCGGCTAATAATGGTCCGGCACAGGCTGTTGGGGCATATTTGGCAACGCCGTGGGTACTGGCCTGGGCGCGATGTGCGGTGCCAAAGGCGTCCATAACAAAAATATCACATAAGGCTGCCAGTTTTTGTGCTAAGGCATCATCATTTTTCTTTTCGCCGACATTAAAACGAACGTTTTCAAAAATCACTAACTCACCTGAGTTTACTTCGACGCCTTCCAGGTAATCTTGTTCCAGGCGCACATTAGCGGTTAAGGCATTGGCTAAATAGTCAACTACAGGTTGCAATGAAAATTCCGAATTGAACTCCCCTTCAGTTGGACGACCTAAGTGGGACATTACCATGACTTTGGCACCGGCATCCAGGGCAAGCTTGATGGTTGGCAGAGCGGCTTTTAGTCTGGCGTCTGAACTGACTTTGCCGTCTTTGATCGGCACGTTTAAATCTTCACGGATCAATACGCGTTTGCCGCTAAGATCCAAATCCGTCATTTTAATCACTGACATGATAAATTCCTGTTTGTGTTAAAAGTTAAACTATCTTCTAGATAACAGTTGCCAAGTAAACGAGCAAGACGCTGCAAGTCCCTCCGTGGAAGCTCAACACCAGCATCCATGCTGGTGATGCTTGCTCTTATTACATTGGCAATGTTCTTGTTTATCAAGGAGCACTACAGATAAACGGCTGCCACCTGAATATAGTCAAAAGTTAAATAAAAATAGAACGCATTAAAGGTGTTTCGCCATAGCTTTTGTTGTATCCAGCATACGATTAGCAAAACCCCATTCGTTATCGCACCACACCAACATTTTAACTAGCCGCTTATGGCTGACGCGGGTTTGATTACCGTCGACAATCGCCGAATGCGGATCGTGATTATAGTCGATAGATACCAGCGGCTCTTCGCTATAACCTAATATGCCCTGCAAACCGTTATTTTGTGCGGCAATAATTGCCTGATTAATATCGCTGATACAAACGTCGCTGGACACCGTCAGGCTTAAATCCATTGCGGTAACGTTGGTGGTTGGCACTCGCACCGCAATTGCTTCAAAGCGCCCAGCAAATTTTGGTAAAATTCGCTCAATTCCAGCCGCCAGTTTAGTATCGACCGGAATAATCGATTGACTTGCGGCACGGGTACGTCGCAAATCCGGGTGATAAGCGTCAATCACCTGTTGATCATGCATTGACGAATGAATTGTGGTGATAGTGCCGCTTTCAACACCAAAGGCGTCATCTATGACTTTGATCACTGGCACTATGCAGTTAGTGGTGCATGAGCCATTGCTGACCACTTTATCTGCTGCGGTCAGACTGTGTTCGTTGATGCCAAAAATAATAGTGGTATCAACGTTAGGATCGGCTGGATGTGAGTAAAGTACCTTTTTCACGCTATTAGTAAGGTAACGTTCGCCGTCTTCCAGGGTGGCATACTTGCCGGTACAGTCGAGCACGATATCGACTTGCTGACCATGCCAGTCAATTTGCTCGATTGATTTGTGATGTGACAATCTTATGTCATCACCGGCTATATTAAGGGTGCTATTTTCCAGACTAACGGCAAAAGCAAAACGGCCATGGGTGCTGTCGTATTTGAGTAAATGCGCGATGCCCTCTGGCTCTGCTATTTCATTAATAGCGACCAGTTTTAGCTCGTTGTTGTGATTATTCTCGTATAAAGCTCGGGCAACATTACGGCCAATGCGGCCAAAGCCATTAATCGCTATATTTATCGGCATAGAAGTATTGTATTTGATAAAAATAGCCACGACTTATTTCAGTAATCATTATAAATCGTGGCGTTGTTGTTAGGCTAAATTGTTGACTGTGTTAACCACGTTATCAACAGTAAAGCCAAAGTGTTCCATCAACACGCCGCCAGGTGCAGATTCACCAAAAGTGGTCATGCCAACTACAGCGCCGTTGAAACCAACATATTTGTACCAGAAATCGGTATGTGCTGCTTCAATAGCAGCGCGTTTAGTGACTGAGCTTGGTAAAACGGATTCTTTATAGTCGGCATCCTGAGCATCGAAAACGTTGGTTGATGGCATAGAAACGACGCGTACCTGTGAGCCTAGCTTTTCTGCTGCCGCCAGTGCTAAGGATACTTCTGAACCAGTAGCGATTAAGATAACTTCTGGTGTGCCTTCGCTGTCACGTAATATGTAACCACCTTTAGCAATGTCGCTAACTTGCTGTTCATTGCGAGTTAGTGCCGGTAAACCCTGACGAGAAAATACTAATGACGTTGGCGCGTTTTGGCGCTCAATGGCATTTTTCCAGGCAACCGCAGATTCTGTGGCATCGGCTGGACGCCAGGTCACCATGTTAGGGGTAGTGCGCAGGTTAGTTAATTGCTCGATTGGCTGATGGGTTGGGCCGTCTTCCCCTTGACCGATAGAGTCATGGGTATAAACGAAGATATTTTGAATACCCATTAATGCCGACATTCTAACCGCGTTACGGGCATATTCCATAAACATCATGAATGTTGCACCGTAGTTGATAAAACCGCCGTGCAATGAAATCCCGTTCATAATGCCAGACATACCAAATTCACGAACGCCGTAGTAAATATAGTTACCGGCTGGATCGGTTTCGATGCCTTTTGAACCCGACCATAAGGTTAAGTTAGAGCCGGCTAAATCCGCAGAACCGCCTAATAATTCAGGTAAAATTTTACCAAAAGCTTCAATGGTGTTTTGCGACGCTTTACGTGAAGCGATATTTTCTGATTTTTCCTGACATTCCTTAATAAAAGCATTGGCTTTCGTTTCAAAGTCAGCAGGTAATTCACCTGTGATCACCCGGCGCTGATATTCAGCTGCGAGCTCTGGATAGGCAGCTTGATAGGCGGCAAACTTATCATTCCATGAGGTTTGTGATGCCTGACCTTTTTCTTTTTGATCCCACTCGGCGTATATCTCATTAGGCACTTCAAACGGGGCATGTGACCAGTTTAAAAATTCACGGGCTGCGGCAATTTCGTCATCACCTAATGGCGCACCGTGACAGTCGTGGCTGCCTTGTTTGTTTGGTGAACCAAAACCAATAACGGTTTTACAACAGATGATGCTTGGCTTGTCGGTAACCGATTGTGCTTGTTTAATTGCGTTTGCAACTGCTTCCGGGTTGTGGCCATCGACATCGGCAATGACATGCCAGCCATAGGCGGCAAAACGTTTAGGCGTGTCATCGGTAAACCAGCCCTCAACCTCGCCGTCGATAGAAATGCCGTTATCATCCCAAAACCCGATAAGTTTGCCTAAGCCTAAAGTACCGGCTAATGAACAGGCTTCGTGAGAAATACCTTCCATTAAACAGCCATCGCCTAAAAAGCAATAAGTAAAGTGGTCAACAATTTCATGTTCAGGACGGTTAAATTGTGCCGCCAGAGTTTTCTCAGCAATCGCCATGCCTACCGCGTTTGAAACGCCAGCGCCTAACGGACCAGTAGTGGTTTCTACGCCAGGGGTATAACCGTATTCCGGGTGACCAGGGGTTTTTGAGTGCAATTGGCGGAAGTTTTTAAGCTCTGCCATCGGCAGGTCATAACCGGTTAAATGGAGCAAAGAATAAATCAGCATAGAACCGTGGCCGTTCGATAAAATAAAACGGTCTCTGTCGGCCCAGTTTGGATCTTGCGGGTTGTGTTTTAGAAAGTCACGCCAGAGGACTTCGGCGATATCCGCCATACCCATAGGGGCACCCGGATGACCTGATTTAGCTTTTTGAACGGCATCCATGCTTAACACACGGATGGCATTGGCGAGTTCTTGACGCGATGGCATAATTGCTCCAACTGTAATGATTTTGATGAGGGTGTAAAAAATGCCGTTATTTTCGCCTAGACCGACCCCCTACTGCAAATGATATTACGTGATTTATTATATTTTTTGGAAAAACCATAAGCTTATTATTATTTTTTACCATAAATCATTGAAATCTTAAAAATTATCATATAAGTTGTGAGATGCAATAAAGTTTGACAATAATAAGAATACCTGAGTGGGACAAGATAATGAATAAATCGTCTTCCAAAGGGATCAAACTGACAACCGTAATCATAGCCGTATTTGTATTAGCATTGTCAGCGGTATTGAGTAATACCTCAGTAGCTGAAAACAGGGAAGTGCTAACCGAGCAAGCCAATTAATATTGGCATTGTTTATAAGAGAGCCTCGCAATCGCGGGGTTTTTTTATGTACAGGATGTACGGTATAGCGCGGTTTCATGGACGAAAAGGAGCGCATATGTACAGGATGTACGGTATGGCGTGGGTGCATGGATGCACAGGAACGGCGATGTCAGGATGTACGGTCAGCTACCGTGTCCTGCTCACGCTAAGTACCTGCATCCGTGCAGGCAATGTCGTGGGGGATGAATGCAGGAGGCAGAGTGAAGCAGGATGCCAGAGCTGAGGATGTAATCTGGGTCGGCCTAAACATAGTGAAGAGCGACGTTTCATGGCTAAGATGTAGAAAATAAAGTGATAATAAGAAATGGCGTCCCCACCAGGACTCGAACCTGGAGCAGCGGCTTAGGAGGCCGCAGTTTTATCCGGTTAAACTATGAGGACGTTGTCTGAATTTCTGGATTTTAACAAAAATCTCTTTACTGTAAAGAGCAAAACCATTCTCCAACTAATACCTTACCGCCAGGTCATAGCGTTGAATGTTACCCAGCACACTGGCGTCACTGGTCATTGCTTTGGCACTTTCCCGGTTAACTTGCGTTACTTTTACCGTAAATGGGCTGACATTAAAACCGGCATAAATTTTTCCGCTTTCAGTAGTAAAGTTTTTTAAATGCAGCAGTGAGAATTCATCACCTACTTTAACCCCGTGTTTACTGCCAATATTAAACAGGATTTTGTTACCGGCGACCTGGATGATTTTCGCCCGTGTTGGCTGGCACATCATGTTATCGTCTATATCAGAAATCACGTCATTTAAAGTTTGATTGATAGTTGTGCCAAATTCGCTTTGCCAAAAGGTGTTGGAATTGACATCGATTTGAGCACGCTTAGTGAACGTCCAGGGGGCAGAGTTATGATAATTTTGTTCAAATAGCAATTCGCCATTGGTGCCGTTATAAATATAAACCGAGAAGTTAAAGTGGCGATCAAATTCATCTTCCTGCCAAAACAATAAGCTATTATTGGCGTTATTGGCAAATGAGATATCTTCTATTTCAGAAAACATCACATATTGGCTGTCCGTAATATCAGCCAGTGACATAGCGATATGCTTAATTTTTTCCGCATTGACACTGTTATTGTAACGAGAAAATGCGGAAGTATTTTTCAGCGCCAGTTTGGTATCTAGGTACATGCCCTGATGGCGAATGCTTTCCGACAATTTTTTTACTAATACCTTCTCGAGCTGATAAATACCGCCGATGTTTGCTTGTTCACGGTTTTTTAAATGGCTTTTGGTGATCAGTAGCGATTTGCGATAATCTGCTGAAAAGCATTGCCGCTCCAGTGGCAAAATATCGGCACGAATAGTGACACTAATGGTATCGTCTTGGTGAAATTCATCGACCAGTTCAAAGGAATTAATCGTACCACTGGCGCGAATGTTAATTTCATCCTGAGTTAATAATCCGTTGACCACTTGTTGTACGCTTGATACTGAAGCACCTGCAACCAGCAAAGCTTTTTTCAGGGCATTTTCTATTGCCTTGGTTCGGGCGAGCTTAGTGTCACCTGTTGTAATGTAGGCTTGGCCTTGGGCCTGATACCATTGCCCATAAACCAGCTGGCTGTTTACAAGTGCTAAGATTAATATGGCGATTAAACGCATAGTTTTTCCTAAATTACGAGTTTTGGCATAGTCTGAGCTTATGAATTTATGGCTAAACTACTAGCTGCCAAATACTGAGATTTAAATTAAACGGAATTTACATAACAAAATATATATAAAAATGGACAAGCATTTTTTGTGCCTAAAATAATGGTTTTTAAAGTTGGCGTAATTAATGCATTTAGATTTGCCAGATGTAGCAGAGAATTTTGATTGCGATTGGGGAGTACTCAATGAAAAAGTGGCTAATACTAACATTACCTTTGCTGGTGTCATGTAGCATGGTAGCGAGCAAGAATGACTTTTATCGCGTGGTGCAGCAGGAACGGGGTGAGATTGACGCCTTTAAGTTACCTAAGCATGCGATAAATGACGTAGTAAAAGGGCTGGCGTATCAAATGCTGGAAACCAGCTCGTTCGTCAATCCGAAAACTCCGATTGCGGTAACCTCGTTTGTTGATCTAAAAGATCTGGAGTCAACAAACTGGCTGGGCAATCAATTATCCGAGAACTTTATTCATGAGTTGCAGCGTCATGGCTTAATTATTGTTGATTTTAAAACCACTGGCCATATTCGGGTGACTAAAGATGGAGACTATGTTTTTACCCGCGACTGGAAAGAATTACCTGAGCGCCAGATTATTGACTATGTGGTGACTGGTACTATGAATAAGCAGGAAGGCGGTATTATGGTTAATGCCCGTATGATAGGGATGCAATCAAGAGTAGTGGTCGCTAGCGCCCAGACATTTATTCCAAATTGGGTAATAGGTGATGAAATTAATCACATGGAAAATGTCAGAATGAAAGACGGCATGCTCATCAGAGACAGTAATATGTTATCTGATGAAGCCCGTGCTGTTGAAATTCATCAGTAGGTCGTTATTATGAAACAGTCTTTATCTACAACATTATTCATTAGTATTGCTTTATTCTTTATTGGTGGCTGTAGCAGTGTTTATGATAAACATGTGCAATGGCAACGGGTGAAGCCTGAAAGTTTTCCCGTACTAACAGCGATAGGACAGGCACCGATCAGTTTGCAAAATTCACCGAATAAAACTCAGCGGATGTTAATGGCAATTAAAGCCTCTAAACTTGCCGCTTATGCCGAACTTGCTGAACAGGTTTACGGTCAACATATCAATGACAAAACGACTATGGCGAACTTATTAGTCAACAATCAGCAGTTAACTGCGTCAATCAATGGTATTATTCGCGGGGCAAAAGTATTGAAAAGTTATCCGGTAGGGGACACTTATACCACCGAGCTTTCGCTAGATTTTAGAGATGTTTATGATATTTACCTGGCGTCGAGCAATAATATAGAAATAAAAGATGTGAAGTACTATTAGTTTGATAACTGACTTGATTACTTGCCTCTGTTTTTTATCAGCTAGCGGCATTAAACCAAAACTCAATTTCATCTGTTTCAACGGCAAAACGGGCGGTGTGTTCGACGTTAGCTGGCACATGATACCACTGACCTACGCCTATGGTTTCAGTAACCCCATTCATTGTTAATATTAATTCCCCTTTAGTGATCACACCATAGTTGTCGGTTTCATGACTGTGGGATGGAATTTCAGTACCGGCCGGGTAAGAAGCAAATAAAACTTCACTGCCTGTTGCTGCCAACTTATAAGCATCAAAACGCCCGTCGTAAGGTGGTAAGGTGGTAATTGCTTGATCCTGTCAGGATAACTGCCAGACATAATGACACCTTTGTTATTTTGAGGGATTTAGCTGAGGGTTAGTGTATTTAATCAGGATTATTAGCACAGTGCAAGTGTCGCTGAAATGATGTGCCCTTAGGCCTTGATACCTAAACTGCTTAGGCCACCGCTGATTTTTCCTTTACTGTCGTAGGTCATTGAGGACTTATTATGGTTCTGCAATAGTGAGGTTTTCATTCGTTCAACTGCTAGCTGGGAATGCTGAATGATCTGGCCGTTAATTTGATTCTTTTCTTTACAGCGTAGTAATACAGTTTCAATGCTAGCTAATATTTCAGTGAACAAACCTTGCGCTTTATCATTTTTAAATTGCAGACTTTGCTCAAATTGTTGATCCAGGCTTTGAATGGCAAGCAATAATTGATTTTTTTGTTCTGTGATTGCAGTGAGCTTATCTGGGTCTTGCTGCTGTAAAACTTGCTTTTCGGTATCAATAATCTCTTCTAACTGTTGCAATTGTTCGAGCTGACTTTGCAATTGTGAAGCATATATTGATTCTGAAGACATCTTATCTACCTTTGCTAATGGTTAAACTCGGTCTAATCAAGTTTAAATTCAAAGTTTGCAATACTTTCTGCTAATTTCTCAGGGTCAATTTTATATTCGCCAGAAATAATCGCTTTTTTAAGTTGCTCGATTTTTTTCTGATCAACTGCCGGGCCATCATTGGCCTTTTTTTGCAATTCACTTAATTGCTTCGCCTGAGGCGTGATAGAAACAGAATCCTTGCCTGCTGCTTTTGACTGCTCAGCTGTCGCAGCATTTTGTGTTGTTTGCTGTTTCACTTGGGTTTGCTGATCAATTTTTTGCTTAACTTGATTGTTAGTAGTCAAGTTATTGATATTCATAGCCATAATTAAATCCTATTGGCAACTAATACTGGTTTGCTATCTATTTATCGGCAAATGACCCTGTTACTTTAACATTTTTTATAAATTAATTACCACTTGATTAATCGATTTTACTCGGGCTGTTATCACCTTGCCAGAACGGGAATTTTTTACCCTAACCTGTTCGCCAAAGGTCGCATTTTTCATCGCGATGCCGGAAGTTTTGATGGAAAAACTTTCAGATTCGGCGCTGATGGTAACGGTTTCCCCTTTACATACCGCACAAATCATTTTATTGGTGATCACGGCACCGGCGGTTAAAGTTCTTTTGGTGCGAGCGCCCAACACACTGCTTGCATCGTCGATAACTTCGCCCCTGATACGGTATAAATCACGCCACTCAATGCCGACGTTATCAGCAGATAAGATACTGCCTTTAGCTATTTTACTATTGCTGACCAATACCGGCACTGTAGTTTCAACTTTTACCGGCAAAAATAACTGCCAGGGTGTTGAACTTTCACAAGAAATTTTCACATTTAGATTTCTACTGGAATAGTTTTCAGGTATATTTGCGCTTAATGGCACTGAGCAAGGTTTTATTGTGATCCTTGGGTCAATATTCGCTGGAGTCACTTGGACTTTTCCGTTTGCCGGTTGTTCGATATTTTGTTCAACATAGGCTTTTGCGAAATCTATGACATCATCAGCACTATAACTTTTAGCATAACTTTTGAGTGTTAAGCTCGGCAGTAATAGTGAAAATGTTATAAATATCTTTAATTTGCTCATAAATTTTGTAATCTAGTACTAGGGAAATTCAAATACTCGTCTATGCTTTATTTATAGAGAGAGTAGCAGATTGAATTTGTCAATTTTCAGGCGAATTTAATCTGTCAAATAGTACAATCAAAAACTGTGCCTAAGTTCGTGTATTGTTGTTTAGGTTCGTTCAAATGAGGTTTTTATGGCTGGTATTTTAGATTCAGTAAACCAACGAACACAGTTGGTCGGTCAAAACAGGCTTGAATTATTATTGTTTAAGCTAGTTGGCTCACAAAGGTTTGGAATTAACGTATTTAAAGTGCGTGAAGTCATGCCATGCCCACGTTTAACCATGTTACCTAAGCAAGATAAATTTATTAAAGGGGTCGCTCATATCCGTGGACAAACCATTTCGGTAATTGATTTAAGTAAAGCTACCGGTGGCCCTGAGATCACGCCTGATGAAAACTCTTTTGTTATAATTGCGGAATATAATCGCGCTGTTCAAGGTTTTCTAGTGTCTGGGGTTGAGCGTATAGTCACCCTAAGCTGGCAAGATATTATGCCGCCACCTGAAGGCGCAGGTAAATCCAGCTATTTAACGGCAGTGACCGAAATCGACAAAGAGATGGTATCCATCTTAGATGTTGAGAAAATCCTTAATGAAATTAGTCCTGTATCTACTGAACTCAGCGATGATGTTAAAGATGAAACCGTAGGACAAAGCATTGGCGAGCGGGTGATCATGATAGCTGATGACTCTACCGTTGCTCGAAACCAGGTAAAAAGAGCGCTTGAGCCACTTGGTTTAAATATGGTGCTGGCAAAAAATGGTCAGGATGCTTTAGATCAATTAAAAGCCTTAGTAGAGGGGTGTGACTCTATTGTTGAGAAAGTGGCATTATTAATCTCAGATATTGAAATGCCGGAAATGGATGGCTACACCCTGACCGCCGAAATTAAGAGTAATGAACAGTTGCGTAAAATGCCTGTGATACTGCATACTTCGCTCAGTGGCGTATTTAACAATGCTATGGTTGAAAAAGTAGGTGCTGAAGATTTTATTCCCAAGTTTCACCCGGATGAACTGGCAACAGCGGTGAAAAAGTGGCTGAGTAAAGAAGAGCTATCTTGATTTAGCAAGTAATTATTAAGGTGGAAACAATATAGTGGCATCTCGTCAGCTTGATGATAAGAGTTATCATCAATTTAGAGAGTTTTTGGAGCAACAATGTGGAATAGTACTAGGTGAGAATAAGCAGTATCTAGTAAAAAGCCGGTTAGCTCCATTAATGGCAAAATTTGATGTTGCCACCTTAGGCGATCTGGTTACCCGTACCTTAAGCCCTACCGAGCGACAATTGCGCTCAGCAGTTATCGATGCCATGACCACCAATGAAACCTTGTGGTTTCGTGACGAATATCCATTCGAATTATTAAAAAAACGTCTGTTTCCTGAATTTAAAGGCCAGAAAATGCCGGTTAAAATCTGGTCGGCGGCAAGTTCTTCCGGACAGGAACCTTATTCGATTGCGATGTCAGCAATGGAGTATCAGCAGAGCAACCCTGGTAACTTGCCAGGCAGTGTGCAGATTATTGGCACTGATATTTCAACGACCATGTTAGATCATTGTAAGTATGGTCACTATGATGCCTTAGCCTTATCGCGCGGTTTATCGCCAGAGCGTAAACGTTTATTTTTTGAGCCGGGTGATAACGATATGCTTAAGGTAAAAGATCCCGTCAAAAAATTGGTCAGCTTCAGGCAATTGAACTTATTAGGTAGCTATAGCTTAATGGGGCGTTTCGATATCGTTTTTTGTCGTAACGTATTAATCTATTTTTCACCTGAAATTAAAACGCAAATCTTATCGCAAATCTATGGCGTGCTAAATCCCGGTGGTTATTTGTTTTTAGGGGCATCCGAGTCGTTATCCGGGCTCAGTCAAAACTTTGAAATGATCCGTTGTAACCCCGGGATCATTTACCGAAAAAAGCAGTAAACCTTTCTTTAAATAAATCTATGGCATAAATATTGAATGGTTATCTTCACAAGATTGGAGGTAGCCTTATGGCCATTAGTTTTGAAAAAGCATTTGGTATTCATCCAAAGAGTTTACAAGTTCGGGCAGAAAATGCCGAAGTGATAGCAGCGAATATCGCCAATGCCGACACCCCGGGCTATAAGGCCAAGGGCATGGACTTTCAAACGGCATTGGCACAAGCGGCAAAGCGGCAACAGTCCGGCATGACCAAAACCCATGAAAAGCACTTTGATGTGCGAACTGAAATCAACAATAACGTAGATTTTCGTGTGCCAAATCAACCAGATACCGGTGATGGTAATACGGTTGATGTACAAATGGAACGAAACTTGTATCTAGAAAATTCAATGCACTATCAGGCAAGTATTCAGTTTCTTAACGGCAAAATTAAGGGGCTGAAAAAAGCCATTACTGGAGGTAACTCATAATGAGCTTATTTAATGTCTTTGACATCTCAGCAACCGGGATGAGCGCACAGTCAGTACGCTTAAATACCACAGCGAGTAACATTGCTAATGCCGATAGTGTCAGCAGCAGTATTGATCAAACCTATCGTGCCCGCCATCCAGTTTTTGCCGCCGAGATGCAAAAAGCTGCCGCCGGGCAAGGTAATGGCGAATCGGTTGGTGTTCAGGTGCTGGGGATAGTGGAAAGCGATAAGCCGCTTAATGTCGAATATTCGCCAGAGCACCCGATGGCAGATGCCAATGGTTATATTTATAAACCGAACGTTAATGTTATTGAAGAAATGACTAACATGATCTCGGCGTCGCGTTCGTATCAAACCAATATTCAATTAGCTGAGTCAGCAAAAAACATGCTGAATAAAACCTTAACACTAGGTCAACGATAGGCTAAAGGAGACTCATGATGGAATCGGTAACTGGCGGTAACACCTTAGACAATATGCGCTGGCAAAAGGAAGACTATAAAACCAAGGACGAGAATGATCGCGGCATGTTAACTCAGGAAGATTTTTTTGCGCTGTTAACCAAAGAATTGTCTCATCAAGACCCGACCAAGCCGGTTGAGAATAACGAGATGATTTCGCAAATGACGGCGTTTTCAACCACAGACGGTGTTTCAGAATTAAATGAGCAGTTTAGTACCTTTGCTGCGTCTATGTCGTCAGGTCAGGCATTACAGGCATCATCTCTGGTGGGCCGCAGCGTGTTAGTGGATGATAATATTTTTGGCATGGCAGCTGGCGAGCCGGTTAAAGGCAAACTGGTGACTGAGGAGCCTGCCAGTAACGTCAATATTTATGTTGAAAACACTGCCGGTGAAATTATCCAGACGGTACCTATTGGCTCAGTACAGGCCGGTGAGTTTACTTTTACCTGGGACGGTCAAATGTCTGACGGTGAACCGGCGCCAGAAGGTGCCTATCGATTCCGTATCGCCGGTTTAGTCGATGGTCAGGCATCAGAATTGCAAGCAATGACTTATCGCAAAGTCGACAGTGTCACTTTGGCAGGGCCGGGCGGCAGTATTTTATTAAACCTAAATGGTGGTACATCAATGGCGTTATCCGATGTTGTTGAAGTATCAGAAGGCTAATCATCTAAGCCAATCAGTGAAATAGGCTAATCAGTAAAACAGGCTAATCAGTGAATAAGCTAACTGGTGAAAGTAGTACAGAATTTTTATATGAGGTGAAGTTATGTCATTTAATATAGCACTAAGCGGGTTAAATGCCGCGCAAAAAGACTTAGATGTTACATCTAATAATATTGCCAATGTCAATACCACAGGGTTTAAAGAATCGCGCGCTGAGTTTGTCGATGTTTATGCTGCGTCGTTATTAGCTGGCGGTAAAACCAAGGTCGGTGACGGTGTTTTAACTGCCGATGTTGCCCAGCAGTTTGCCCAGGGCAGTATTAAATTTACCAGCAATGCTCTGGATTTGGCGATCACTGGTAACGGCTTTTTTGCGACCGTGCCAGAGCTTGATAGCCTGGAAGTTTCTTATACCCGCGCCGGTGAATTTAAGTTAAATGCCGATAACTTTGTCGTTAACTCGGCTGGCGGTCATTTATTAGGCTTTCCGGTCAATGATGATGGTTCGTCATCATCTGTTGCCTTAAGTACCGCTAGACCTATTCGTATTCCAACTGCTTCCGGTGCGCCGCAGGCTTCGTCTGAAGTAGATATCCGGATGAATTTACCGGCTGGCGATGCAGTGCCGGCGTTTGCTTTTGATCCAAGCGATCCGTTAACTTATAACAATTCTACTTCGGTGACTGTTTTTGACTCTTTAGGTGATAGTCATGTCCAGACCTATTATTTTAGAAAGACAGCTGCTAATACCTGGAATATGTATACAGCTGTCGATGGCTTATTGTTGGATATTCCTGGTGGGGTGAATTCCATAGCTAACCCAACTGCTGGACCATCTGCGAACGTTAGAGCAGCGGAATTAACATTTACACCAGGTGGTGATTTTGATACACAAACACCAGCAGTAATTACTACGGAACCATTGACGGGAACAGTATTGACTAACGGTGCTGATCCTACTCAGACGTTAACAGTAGATTTTAATTTAGATACTACCGGGCCTAACCCAAATGAACCGACTCAGTTTGCTTCCAACTTTGAAGTGACATCTTTGGAGCAGGACGGTTTGGCAGTTGGCCGTTTAACCGGTCTGGATATCGATGCCGATGGTCTGGTACGGGCGACTTATAGTAATGGTACTTCAGAACCACTATCTCGTATAGCATTAGTCGGTTTTGCCAATAACCAGGGCTTAACTCAGGTTGGTGGTACTGCCTGGAAAGAAAGCCTGGTATCCGGTGAACCACTAGCTGGTGAGGCCGGTTCAGGAACGTTCGGGACAATTAACTCGTCGGCGCTGGAACAGTCGAACGTTAATTTAACTGCCGAGCTGATCGACTTGATTTCCGCGCAGCGCAACTTCCAGGCAAACTCACGGGCATTGGAAGTCGATAACCAGCTCAACCAGA
>CAZUHQ010000014.1:0-48411 GCA_964620605.1 uncultured Thalassotalea sp. | reverse complement strand
AATGTCTGGATGAAAATTTCAATCACAGCTATTGCCATCATGGATGATGGCAAAGCGCAGTGGCACAGGGACGTGCCATCTAAGTGTTTGCTCGAAGATTGAATTTTTCAGTAAGAATAACATTTTGCAGCAGCGCGGGATTCCTGCACGGATGCAGGTCATTAGAGTAACGCAGGAGCAGTTACCGAGAGTCCAGAGAGGGTTCGCGCAAACCCTTTCTGGGTCGACGGCATGGATGCCGGAGGTAGAGCAACGCAGGACGCAGTTGCCGAGCCGTCGCCACCGCGACAATATAATCTTAAAAGAACACCAAGCTATTAAGTATTTTCTTGCTTAGTAATGTTTAATTGATTGGCATTGCTGTGATGATGCAGGCTTTTTGATTTTTGTTAGCTTAACTGTTGCTAGGCAAACGAGCAAGGCGCTGCAAGTCCATCCCTGGAAGCTCATCACCAGCATATATGCTGGTGATGCTTGCTCTTATCGCCATAGCAATATTTTAATAGCTAGTTGTAACTGCTAAATCGCTTACCAGATCTTCACGCGTTTTTCTGGGGCGATATACATGGCATCGCCTTCTTTCACGTCAAATGCTTTATAAAACTCAGGTACATTCGATAAAATGCCTAACGCGCGGAAGTTGCCTGGTGAGTGTGGATCGGTAGCAATCAGGTTACGTAATGATTTTTCAACCATCTTAAAACGCCAAACCTGTGCCCAGCCCATAAAGAAGCGCTGATCGCCGGTTAAGCCGTCGATTACTGGTGCTTCCTGGCCGTTTAACGAGGCTTTATAAGCTTTGTAAGCAATGCTTAAACCAGATAAGTCACCGATATTTTCACCTAAGGTTAATTTGCCATTAACGTTAAGATCATCAAATACCTGATAGCCATCATATTGAGCAACTAAGGCGTCGGTACGTTGTTTAAACGCCGCTAAATCTGCGTCGGTCCACCAGTTTTTCAGGTTACCTTCGGCGTCGTATTTACTGCCCTGATCGTCGAAACCGTGGCCCATTTCATGCCCGATAACTGCGCCGATACCGCCGTAATTAACCGCATCGTCTGCCGCCATATTAAAGAACGGTGGTTGTAAAATCGCTGCTGGAAACACTATTTCATTGACCGTTGGGTTGTAATAAGCATTAACCGTTTGTGGTGTCATGCCCCATTCCCATTTTTGAATTGGCCCGCCAAGTTTCGCGACTTCTTTGTTATGCTCAGCTTTTTGCGCGCGCATAATATTACCGACTAAATCATCGGCTTTAATGCTTAGTGTAGAATAATCCTGCCATTTGTCCGGGTAACCAATTTTCGGAGTAAAGGCGGCCAGTTTCACTTGAGCTGCTTTCTTGGTATCGTCAGACATCCAGTCTAGGTCGTTGATGCTGTTGCCATAGGCAGTGCGCAGGTTTTCTACCAGTTCACTCATACGGGCTTTAGCTTCAGGTTTGAAGTGTTTAGATACGTAGATTTTGCCGATCACTTCGCCTAAGTTAGCATTGACTACAGAAACGCCGCGTTTCCATTGTGGACGCTGCTCGTTACGGCCACGTAACTGTTTGGAGAAGAAATCAAAGTTTTCCTGATCTATATCGCTGCTTAAGTATGCGGCAAAACTGCTTAAGGTGTGGAAAGTCAGATAGGTTTTAATATCTTCAAGTGAAGTTGCTGCCAAGGTGTCACCCAGGCCTTTAACAAAGCTTGGCTGATTAATGATGATGTCTTTTTGTTGGTTAACGCCTTGAGCATCAAGGTAAGCCGTCCAGTCGATACCATCGGTTAAGCTGTTTAACTCACTAACTGCGTATTTGTTGTAGCGCTTGTTGCTGTCACGCGATTCAACGCGCGTCCAGTGAAAACCGGCGAGTTTGGTTTCAAAATCCATAATGGTTTTTGCTGCGGCTTCACCGTTTTCTAATCCTGCTAAGCTAAACATTTTCGCTATGTGTTTAACATAACCGTCACGTAATTTGGCAAAACGTTCTGCTTCGTTAAAGTAATAGTCGCGATCTGGTAGACCTAAGCCTCCCTGCCAGATATGGGTAGCATAGTTGCTTGAGTCTTTGGCATCGACGCTGATATAAAAGTTTAATGGGCTGTTAACCCCTTTCGACTGATATTCGCCTAAAAAGCGTGCGACTTCAGATTTATCTTTTAATTGGCTAATTTTAGTTAGCAGTGGCTTAATTGGCTTGGTACCTGCTGCGTCCCGGGCTTTTTGATCCATAAAAGAACGGAACAGGTCGGCAACTTTTTGTTCGTCACTGCCGTCTACTAAATTTGGTGTTGCCGCTAATTGTTCGATGATCTCTTTGACATTTTCGTCCGCCGCATCACGAAGATCCATAAAGGAGCCGATCGAGGTTTTATCACCCGGAATATCATTGGCCTTTAACCAGCCACCATTAACGTATTGATATAAGTTGTCTTGCGGACGAACTGATTTGTCGATATTCGCTTGCTCAATGCCGGATGCTAACATAGTTTTTTTAGTTGCCGGTGTCTGGGTTTCTACGGTTTCGTTAGTTGTTGCGCTTTCGTTACATCCCGCCATTAGTAGCAGCGAAGAACATAGCGCGCTTGTTATCATTTTTTTCATTGTTTTACTCTAGAAAATAGTGAATGAAACTTGTTACATCAGAGATACTAAGGGCTCACGAGGGAAAATTCCACTTTTATTCATAGCTGGTTACATTTTCAGGGCGAAAGGACACAGCGAATTTTCTAAGCTTGCGGGGGATTTTTAGAATTTACAATATGTTAACAAAATTGACAGCTAGATTTACCAAGTGCAGATATTTAGCTTTCAGCTAAAGGGTGATATGCTTCTGCCACCAGGTTTACCCGCTGTTCAACAATAATAAGTTAGGGATTAATGTTCCATCCGGTTAGTTTTTTTATTGGTTTACGTTATAGCAGAAGCAGAAATCGTTCTGGTTTTGTTTCTTTTATCACCTTTTTCTCTATTAGTGGCATCTTACTCGGGGTGGCAGCGCTGATCGCTGTGGTTTCTGTGATGAACGGTTTTGAAGGGGAATTGAAAAAGCGCATTTTAGGGATAGTGCCACATGTCATTGTTGAAAATAATGGCGCTGTCATTGATAGCTGGCGCTCGGTCAAACAGCAATTATTGCCGATAGTGCATGTGAATGATGTGACACCGCTGATTGAAGCTGAAGCCCTGGTGTTATCCAATGCCAGCTTGCAGGGGGTATTAATTCAGGGAGTGTTTCCAGAGCTGGAGCACAATAATCTTGCGGCGCATAGTATGATAAGTGGCAATTTTAGCTCGCTCACCACACCTTACTCTATGGTGCTTGGCCAGTCTTTGGCGCAAGAGCTGGATGTACAGCTCGGCGATAGTGTCCGTCTGGTAGTGCCGAGTCAAACCCGTTTCACCCCTATGGGGCGTATTCCTATGCAGCGAATGTTTACCCTGGTTGGAATTTTCAATGCGGGGTCACAGGTTGATAACAGCGTGGTTTATCTTAATAGCCGCGACGCAGCTAAATTATTGAGGCGAAAAGGCGAGGGCGTTAGTCAACTTCGTCTGTATCTGGATGATGCCTTTGCTGCGAAGCAAGTGGTCGCCCAGCGCCCGGAGTCACTTAGTGAGTTAACTTTTAGCTCCTGGGAGCATAGCCAGGGCAAGTTATTCTCTGCGGTGAAAATGGAAAAAAACATGATGTGGCTGATGTTGAGTTTAATTATCGCTGTTGCCGCATTTAACATCGTTTCTGCGCTGGTGATGGTGGTCATCGATAAGCAAGGGGAGATCGCGATATTACAAACCTTTGGTATGACCCGAGCAGGTATTATTAAAATATTTATTAGTCAGGGGCTGATCAATGGTATTTGGGGCATGCTGCTAGGCACTATTGCTGGTGTGATATTAACCGTTAATTTGAATTCACTACTGAGTGGATTAGGCATTAATTTACTCGGCGGCGGCTATGGCGTACAAGCCTTGCCTGTTGAGCTGCAGTGGTCGCAAGTGATGATTATTGCAGTTTCTGCCATTGCCATGAGTTTTCTCGCAACTTTATACCCGGCGTATCGTGCGTCGCAAACTTTACCGGCTGAGGTATTACGTAATGAATAGTGGTTTACAGTGTAAACAACTGAAAAAGTCCTATTTTCAGGGCAAGATTGAAACGCCGGTTTTGCATGAACTGGATTTGACTGTGGAAAAGGGCGAGCTGCTCGCCATAGTCGGCAGTTCAGGTTGCGGTAAAAGTACGTTTTTACATTTAGCCGGTGGCTTAGACAGCCCGAGTCAGGGGCAGGTGTTGATCAACGGCGTCGATATTCACCGGTTATCGGATAATGAACAAGCGAGGTTTCGCAATCAACATATCGGCTTTGTTTATCAGTTTCATCATCTGATGATGGAATTTTCAGCGCTGGAAAATGTTGCCATGCCATTGCTTATCCGCGGTGATAAGCCAAAAGCCGCAGAGCTGTCGGCAGAGCAAATGTTAGCCCAGGTTGGCCTTAGTCATCGTAGCCATCATAGGCCGTCAGAGCTTTCCGGTGGTGAGCGCCAACGGGTGGCGATTGCCCGGGCGTTAGTGACCAAGCCATCATTAGTGCTGGCAGATGAACCGACCGGCAACCTGGATTTTGATAGCGCAGAGCAAATTTACCAGTTGATTAAAGAACTTAATCAATCGCTTGATACCAGCTTTGTTATTGTCACTCATGACTTAACATTAGCAGCGAAAATGGATCGCCAGCTGCGGTTAGATCATGGCCTGCTTAAACCGTTAGTAGAAGCTGAACATGTATAGACCGCTTAGCCTATTTTTAGGTGCTCGATATATCAGTAATCGTCACGGCAAAGGCTTTGCGTCCTTTATTTCTGCATCATCAACCGTCGGCATCGCCTTAGGAGTGATGATTTTAATTTTGGTGCTTTCAGCGATGAATGGCTTTGAGCGGGCACTGGCGCAGCATTTATTGTCGGTGGTGCCGCATAGTGAGCTTATCTCGGGACGTGGTCCGGTGGACAGCTGGCAGTCAAACATTCAAAAAGTACAGCAGCATCCGGATGTCGTGGCAGCAGCGCCGGTCATTAAATTACAGGGTATGCTGCAAAAAAGCGAAAAACTTAAAGGCGTTGAAGTTCGGGCGGTTGACCCTGTACTGGAGCAATCGGTATCGAGCGTCGCCAGTTTTGTTAATAAAGGCACCTGGCTTTCATTGTATCAGCCAAATAATGTCGTGCTCGGGCAGGGCGTGGCGAATAAGCTTGGGGTGACTATTGGCGATAAAATTGAACTGCTGATCCCTAAAATGAATAAAGGCGAGCAGCAAAGTATTCATCGTAATCTCAGCGCGTTAGCCAAGTATAACCTGACAGTTAGCGGCATTTTTAATTTCGGCGGTGAAATTGACAATAGCCAGGCTTATATTTCGCTCGCCAAAGGCCAGGAAATATTTGCTTACCAAGAGGATGAGGTGCAGGGCATCCGTATCAAGGTTAATGATGTCTTTGATATTCAACGCATTACCAATGACGTTGGCTATATTTTACGGGATTATTATCTCTATCTTTATCACTGGACTCGTACTCAGGGGCATTTATATAACGATATTCAGTTAGTGCGTATGGTGATGTTTATCGTACTGGTGTTAGTGATTGCGGTCGCAAGCTTTAATATAGTCTCGACCTTGATCATGGCGGTTAATGAAAAGCGTGGCGATATTGCGATATTAAAAACCATGGGAGCGTCCAGGTGGTTGATCATGTTGACTTTTATGCTGCAAGGAATAGTCAACGGCGTGTTAGGCAGTGTTATTGGCGGCGCTTTAGGCGTATATCTTGCGAACAATTTAACGGAATTTAGCCAGAGTATTGAAGATTTGCTTGGCGTGAAGTTTTTATCCGGCGATATTTATTTTATTGATTTTCTGCCATCTTATGTCCAGCCGTCGGATGTTTATACTACTATTGCAACTGCATTAACCTTGACCTTAATAGCAACTATTTATCCGGCGTGGCAGGCGACGAAGGTAAAACCGGCACAAGTGTTAGGACAAGTGTAATTTAAAGTCAAAGGAGTGTCTTTATAGCAAGTCGCTAGCTGGCCGTTGATGAAGGTATTATGATAAAACGCCATGTTTTGTAGTAAAATATGGCGTTTTTTTTGGTTATCTTTTCGATACTAATGGCGTGTCATACCAATTTGGTATCAATTATTGACATCCTGCAACATCAAATCGAACTTCTAAAGCAGCGCCAACGGCATCGCCAGTGACTTTAATGTAACCCCAATACTGGGAAAGATCGGTTAAATAAATACACTCATCATTTCCAGGGTTAGAAGATTGACCGTCAATATTATTAGCATTTGGCCAGCCTGAATTACTAAATTCAATGTCTAGGTTATTGTTACCATGGCCGGTAATAATAGCCATACTGTTGTGTTGATTAACATCTGCAACGCTTAGCCAAATGGTTGGACTTTGCGCTAAACAGATGGCTTGATTAGCTTCAATACGTCCATCGCTAATAGCTGATCGCACTGCACAGGCGTCTTCAACAGTCGGGGCATCAAAACTTGCCATCAAGTATGTCTGGTAGCTGTTATAGCCTCTGATCATGACGTAATAGGTGCCTGCTTGTACATTGTCAATGATACAGGTCTCAGTATTACCGGTCTGCCATGGTCGGCAGTCAAAGTCACTGGTTGTTGGTTCATTGCCAAATTTAACATATAGGTCGGCATCGCCAGTGCCACCAGAGGTATCAAAGCGTAATGCGGTTGCTCCTGCCGGTACATCGATTGAATAGATAATCTCAGAGCCTTGGTCGCCAGAGATGTTTAGCCAGGTTTTGTTGACCAGGACACTGGTGTTTGTGTCATTGATCGTTGCAAAAGTGATATCGCTGTGATGCGCGCCTTGGTTGTCGGTCACGGTTAAGGTCACTGTATATTGCCCCGTTTGGCTATAATTATGGCTTGGATTGGCTAAGATACTGATATTACCGTCACCAAAATCCCATAAATAGCTTTCAATGGTACCGTCGCTGTCATTTGAGCCGTTGCTGGAGAAGGCGATTGACTGACCAACTTGCCCTGTGTAACTGCCATTTGCTTTGGCTTGTGGTGCTAGATTGTCGGTTGGGTTAGCCGTTAAATTTTCTGTCCAGGTGGTAAATTCTGCACCATAATTTGCCGCCCAAATGGTTACTTTATTTTTATAAGCACTCCAGTTACCTGCACGGGTATCTGCAATCATTGCTTTAACGTCTGCAAAATGATGCTCAAACATGAAGCGAACTGCCAAGTAGCCCCAGCGATAGATTCTGTCTTGATCAAAGCCGTCGTAGTTGGTGGCAAAAACTTCGGCGAGGCTATAGGTAGAACCATCGAAAATGGTGTCTATTGCTGCTTGGTTATTATTTTGCTTTGACACATACTCCGCAATACCTTCAGACCACCAAACAACATCTTCAGTAGGAGCTGAAAAATCACCAAACAAATCAAAGCGACCATCTAAATAATGCACGTACTCGTGTTCTAAATTCCAAATGTAATGTTCGGCTTCTGCGTAGCTGGCTTCATACGCGACAAAGTTGGGTACATTGTTTTCATCAGACGGGTCGCCTTCTAAATACATGCCTCCATTATTGGTATTTATGCCAAAAATATGACCGGCGTACTTACCATAGTCATCTGAACTGTCAAAAATATTCACTTGCAGCTGAGTATTATGATCACCTGGGATCGGCGTGTTCTCGGTGGTTAGTTTAGTGTGAAAATAGCTTTCTTCGGCGGCCATTGTCTGACAAGCCGCTTGTTGTTGAGGTGAGGTTAAATTTTGTGAGCGAATTTTAATGGTTGGGCTACAAACATGCATTTGTGACAGCGCTTGTGCTTCCAGTTGCTCGATATATCCGCAAATACCGTAGCTATGACAATCGCCATAGTAATTGGCGGTGTCGGCAGCGCCTAACCATACGGCGTCACCGTATCCATATAATTGATAGCTCGAATCAAATAGCTCAGTTAACGCAGTATTAACTGCCGTTTGGATTTCGCCGCCATACATTTTTAGTCGGCCTAATTCTTTTGCCGCGTTTGCGATCAAGTATTCTGCGTCGCTATCAACCATCCATGCCTGTTTGACAAAATTGTCTAATAGTGAGACTAACTCATTGTCAGTTGTTACCATTGTTTTGAAGTTGTCGTTATACTGACCACGAAATAAAATAGTGAAAATACCATTGACGGCACCGCGCATATTCCACTTCGCTGCATAACTTTGATCCCAGCGTGATAACCATTCTTTGACCACAGGCAAATAGGCGTCTTGTTGTCCCGAGCTGTCCATAGTGATGATAACTTCTGACAATGTTTTACCATGTCCATCGTTATTTTGGTAAAAATACTGGTTGTTTACAAAGGCATCTAATGCATCTTTTACTGCGGGGGTTACCCAAGAGGCCAGGCTGATATTGTCATTATAATACTCAGCAAAATAACCGGCGCGAATAAATAAAAAGAGTGCTTCAATATCGACATCACCGCCGCCACTATAATTTTGAGACAACCCTTTAACGTGGTTAGCAACTGCCTGCATATTATTTGAAGCGAACGCGTCTTGTTGAATTGCTGAAGATGCAGTAAACAATTTGTTGACACAACTAGCGCCCTGGCTGGTTAATTGATTGATCAAACTATTGGTATTACTGGTGGCAAATAAAGATAAATCGCAGTTTGTCGCATTTGTATTGTTTGATGTTTTATTGAATGATGTTAGTGTGTTTTTTGAAGATTTGATTATCGGTTTTTGCGTGGATTTTAACGGGGTGGAGTGAAGATCACTCTGCGCCGTCGGTGCTCGTTCATCAATGTTTTGATGAATACCGTGAGTATGTTGTTTTGCTATCGGTGCGTGTAATGGTAGTGATTGCGTTGCACTGACTGAACTAGCGCATAGCAATAGGCTACCTGACATTATTATTTTATTTATCATTTTACTAACCTTCTAGATTAAATTTTTAAGGCTATGTTCCCGGTAGTTGTTGCTAGGTAAACAGGCAAGATGCTGCAAGTCCGTCCATGGAAGCTCAACACCCGCATTCATGCGGGTGATACTTGCCCTTATCACCATAGCAACACCCTTATTTATTAAGGGCTAGATAATAACCACTATTAAAAGGAACATAGCCATTTTTAAACGTACAAATGCCTTTTTCTTATTGGTTTAATTTTGTACAACTAGAAACATACTATTAAAATATATGGTATACAATATATTTTAATAGTATGTTTCTAACATGTTTTAGTTATTTTGCCGAGTGATAACTTATAATGGTTATTTTAAGTTGTTGAATAATAAGTTAAATATATTATTTGGTAGCTAGGGCGTGTTATTTTAAGGTTAAAGCGTATTCGCGCTTTTAGATTGTTTATTAATTCAGCCAAGGTTGAAGTTAGCAGCCAACGGCTATCGGGAACATAGCCTTAATAAAAAAGGAATATTAAGCTTTCAACTCTCTGATTTTGCTTTACTATACTTAAGCAAATACCATTATATAGCTAGCCATTCGGTTCATTAAAAAAGAATAATAGGTGCTACCCATGAGTCTTGATGAAAAACCAATAATTATCGGCATTAGTGCTTGTTTGCTAGGGGACAAGGTCAGATATGATGGTAGCAGCAAAACCTCAAGCTTTTGTGTGGATGAACTGGCTCAATATGTCAGCTTTAAAGCTTATTGTCCGGAAGTGGCTATTGGTTTACCTGTGCCCAGACCCAGTATCCGACAAATAAAAACAGATAACCTGATTAAGGTTGCCTGTCCTGATGGTAGTGGTGATGTCTCTGAGGCACTGCGCGCTTACGGAAACCAAGTGGCGGAAAATGCTACTGAATTTAGCGGTTATATATTTTGTGCCAAAAGTCCAAGCTGTGGCATGGAGCGGGTAAAAGTCTATTCACCCGAGGGAAATGCCTTGCCAGCCAATGGTATTGGCCTGTTTGCCGAGCAATTAATGCAGGCACAGCCTTTATTGCCGTGTGAAGAAAACGGCAGGTTAAATGACCCCGTATTAAGAGAGAATTTTATTGCCCGGGTTTATGCGTATCGCAACTGGCAGCAGCTGGTTAAACAGGGCATTACTAAGCATCAATTAATCGCTTTTCACAGCCGTTATAAATATACAGTGATGAGCCATAGCTTGGTTGCCTATAAAGCGCTAGGGCAATTATTGGCTCGTGCTGACTTGCCGGTTAAAGAAATGGCATCGCAGTATATTTATGGTTTAATGACGGCGCTAAAAACGAAAGCGACGCGGAAAAAACACGCCAATACCTTGTCGCATATTCAAGGCTATTTTTCAAAACATCTGAGCAAAACTGAACGTTATGAATTGACAGAGCAAATTAAGGGGTATCGTCAGGGGTTATTACCACTGATGGTGCCGATAACCCTGATTAACCATTATTTGTTAAAGCACCCAAAAGATTATCTTGCTCAGCAAGTGTATTTAAACCCTTATCCAAAAGAGCTTAAATTACGTTATGGCTTCTAGCGTTAACCGTAATCTGCTGTGGTTTCGTAATCATGATTTGAGAACTCATGATAATGATGCGCTTAGCTATTTTTTGCAACACTGTCAGCCAGGCGATAAAGCGCTTTATTTTATTACTCCCAAGGTTTGGCTGGACTATCATTGGTCAACCATTAAAATCGATTTTCTATTGCGTCACCTTGAGTTATTAGGTGAGCAGCTTGCCCGGTTAGGCATAGAACTAATGATTGAAACCGCCGATAACTATCAGCAGCAACAAATATTTTTAGTGAATTATTGTCGCCATCATCAGATTAATGAACTGGTAGTCAATCGTGAATTTGAATTGAATGAAGTAGTGCGTGATCAGGCATTAGCAGCGCAGGGCATTTCATTTGCCTGTTTTGAATCGGATGTCATCGTACCAAAAGGTCAAGTGCTCAATCAAGCTGGTCAAATGTATAAGGTGTTTACCCCGTTTAAAAAAGCCTGGCTTAGCATTGTTCGTCAGCGAAGTTTTGCTTATCAGGGTAGGTCAGATAATGCTTTTGCAGTTGATAACAAACAGCCAACCAAAGCGAATTTTACTGTTGACATTGCCCGCGCTGACGAGTCTAAAGCCTGGCCATTAGTTGATGTTATTGAGCGGCAAGTGCTGCCAAAATTTTTACAAGATAAGCTTAGTCATTACCATCAGCAGCGGGATTTTCCGGCGCTTAAAGCAACTTCTGGCTTATCTCCCTACCTGGCTATCGGTGCGCTGAGCCCGAGATATTTATTGCAACTACTGTTACAAACGTATCCGGATTTGTTACTTGCCACTGACAGCTCGGAATTTGTCTGGTTAAATGAATTGATCTGGCGGGAGTTTTACCGTCATTTAATTTATCATTTTCCTGAACTAGCGAAAGCTCAAAATTTTAACCGCCATTATGACAGGCTGAAATGGCACAATGATAAGGCTCAGTTTCAGGCGTGGTGTGAAGGTAAAACAGGCTATCCGATAGTCGATGCCGCGATGCGGCAGTTAATTAACACCGGTTGGATGCACAACCGCTTACGTATGGTGGTCGCGAGCTTTTTAACTAAACATTTATTGATTGACTGGCGCTGGGGCGAACGCTTTTTTATGCAGCATTTAATCGATGGCGACCTGGCGGCTAATAATGGCGGCTGGCAATGGGCTGCCAGCACCGGCTGTGATGCTCAGCCGTATTTTCGCATTTTTAATCCGATCCGCCAAAGTGAGCGTTTTGAACCGAATGGTGAATTTATTCGCCATTACCTACCTGAACTCAAAGATGTACCAGATAAATATATTCATTTTCCACATCAGTATTTAGCGGATAAGAGTCACCACTACTGGCCGGCAATTGTCGAACATAAAAGTGCCAGAGCAAGGGCGTTAGCAGCGTTTAAAGCGGTGAGTTAATGGATTTATGCAAACTGGGCATCGAAAATGCGGGAAAAAGCCATGCGTCAGCGTATTGCCACCGATGGTCATGCGCCGGGTAATAATCGTGCATTAACGGTGAAAAACTTCTATACCTGGTCTCAGGCGTTTGATGTCAAGCCGGGGGATGCAGTTTTCATAGATTAGGAGCAAAGATTGTTTA
This sequence comes from uncultured Thalassotalea sp., assembly GCA_964620605.1. Classification (GTDB taxonomy): domain Bacteria; phylum Pseudomonadota; class Gammaproteobacteria; order Enterobacterales; family Alteromonadaceae; genus Thalassotalea_E. The sequence continues at coordinate 36,267 of CAZUHQ010000014.1, read as the reverse complement.
TTTGGTAGTCTAGCATTATTCTGTTGAGTCCAGACTTTTTGGGGGCTTTCAGTGTTTATAATGTCTATTTATTAGTCATAGTGAGCTACAGATTCTAGTAAGGTTTTACTTAAACCAAAAATATCATCTAATGAATTTAGGGGGATTTTGGTTTCGTTTTTATTGGAATCAAATATGCCAATGTATTTTTGTTTTGCATTAAAACGGAGTCGACAAAGGGGTTTTCTATTGTTGTCATCAAGTAAAACACCAAAGTAGCTTTGGGTATCTCGGGATATGATTCGTGAAATATCAAATTTTTGCCTGAATATTGCTTTAATTATTTGGAATCCTTCTAATTCTTCATCTGTAGTCACAATCTTATCTTCTTTGGATTCCAAAGGGTTACTTTCTTCTATGTTTAACGATGGGCTGTTAGTAAACTGGGTATCTGATTGAATTGCGTTTTTAAGTCGGTCATTCACACTATCGCTTAAAAATTGCTTCAAAGCTTTTTTAGTTATATCTAGAAACTGCTGTTTTACTTTAGGGGTAAGTACACCATTATAGATACGTGATGCAAAAAACTTTACAAATTCTTCATCAGGGCTTTGGAATTGCTCTTCAAGCAAATTTTTACATTCAGATAAATATTTGAGTTCTCCTGCGGCATCGACAATAGAGTCTACATCAAAAGCTGATTTAGTAAGTTTTTTTAGTTCAGGAATAATATAGTCATCAATATCCTCTAGATCTAAAACTAAAAATGGTCTTTCATCCATTTTATTGGGGGCATCAAGATCGGTATAAAACGCATATGTTGCACCGTTTGTTAATATAGCAATTCTTGCATGTGTGACAGTGAAATACCTAAATAGTTGGGCTGCGTGTTTTTCTTTGATTGATTCTCCATATTTTTTGCATTCAATTAATATTTGAACTTGCCCATCTTTTAAAATTGCATAATCTACTTTTTCGCCTTTTTTAATTCCACTATCAGCTGTGTACTCTGGTACAACTTCGCTTGGATCGAAGACATCATAACCTAATACTGAGTGGAGAAATGGCATTACAAATGCGTTTTTTGTAGCTTCCTCTGTTTCAATTGTTGAACCTACTTGTTGCACTTTTTTGGCGAGGGTGTCTAATCTTTCAATGAAGTCCATGATTTTATTCCTTTTTTATTGTTCGAATTTTAATCTAGTTATCTTTGCAGTTAAATGCAAGTATAAAAGTCTCTAGCTAAATACTTTCAGGTTGAGTTTTTAATTCTGGTGATATTGTCGCGGTGGCGACGACACCCAGAAAGGGACAAACGCCGGTCCCTCTCTGGACTCTCCCGGCGCTGCTAGCAAATGTTATATCTGATCTTAAAAATCTTAATATCGACGTACTGGCTCAGATGGTACATCCCTGTGCCACAGAGCCTTCGCCATCATCCATGATGGCAATACGTGATTAAGTTTTTTAATTTCAGACATTTGCTCAAGCAGAATTTATGTTTCGTTCAAGTATGGTGATGAATTTCGCTGTCTTAGGTTTTTGCATTTTTTGCTATAAAAACGAGTTTTGAATTCGACACCAGTTCCCATGTCAGCGGTTTGATAATTAACCAGCAAGGTAGGCCTCGACCCGAGACATGGATGTCGAGGGCTGCCGTTGTTCACGGATGACTTTTTATTACCCGCTTAGCGGCAGGTATCGGGGCATACGCTAGTTGATTATCAAAGTATACCGCTGTTTGGGCGACGAGGAGTTTTCAAAGAGGAAACAGTCGTTTTTTCTTCTTTGGGGGTAATGCCTCGGTAATTGCTCCTGCATTACTCTACCTCATGCACTCGACCGCCGCAATATGACTTGGATAGAACATCAGTTCTTGAAAGTATTTCACATCAAAAGAACACTCTTGTTCATGGACAACTTTTTATTACCCGCCTGCTAACCAATATTGAGCAACAATATGCCGAAGAATTTAACCAAAGTTAATTGTCTGTTTTTTAATAGCTTTGTCTTTGTTATGCTGGCTTGAAAACTAAATGAACAGGAGAAGTATGTGATAGAGCACTGGGTTGGTACCATAAACGGTTATTTATGGGGCAGTATTTTAATCTACCTGCTAACTGGCTGCGGGATCTGGTTTACTTTACGCTTAAAAGGCTTGCAGTTTCGTCAGTTCTTTCACATGTTTTCTGTGCTTAAATCCAGTCGACAAACGAATGCTCATGGTATTTCATCATTTCAGGCGTTGTGTACTACCTTGGCTGCACGGGTCGGCACGGGCAACTTGATGGGAGTCGCGGTAGCGATTTCCCTCGGTGGCGCTGGTGCGGTATTTTGGATGTGGATTATAGCCTTAGTTGGCATGGCAACCGCGTTTGTTGAAAGTGCACTAGGCCAGCTCTATAAAGAAAAAGATGCTAACGGTAATTTTCGTGGTGGGCCAGCTTATTACATGAGAAAAGGGTTAAACAGTAAAGCGCTAGCCATTACTTTTTCATTGTGTTTATTTTTCGGTTATGGCTTTGTCTTTAGCTCAGTGCAGGCGAATTCAATCACAGATGCGTTTTATGGCTCCTATGGTATAGAGCCATTAACGACCGGTATTATTATCACTGTTTTGACCGCCTTTATTATTTTTGGCGGTTTAAAAAATATCGCCCGCTTTGCTGAACTCACTGTGCCTTTTATGGGGGTTGCCTATGTGGTGATATGTGTTGTTGTGCTGGGGATGAATGTTCAGGCATTACCAGGAATTATTAGTGACATTTTTGCCTCGGCGTTGGGGTTAAGGGAAGCGGGCAGTGGCTTAGTTGGCGCGGCAATTATTCAAGGGGTAAAGCGCGGGCTCTATTCTAATGAGGCGGGCATGGGTAGTGCGCCTAATGCGGCAGCAGCTGCGGTACCTTATCCGCCACATCCGGTGTCGCAAGGCTATGTACAAATGCTGGCAGTATTTTTCGATACGCTAGTGATTTGCTCTTGCACGGCATTTTTGATCTTATTGTTTGATGGTGATAAGGCTGGGTTTCAAGGCATACAATTAACTCAGCAAGCGCTTGCCTATCAGGTGGGGGAATGGGGACAGGACTTTATTACCTTTGCTATTTTACTGTTTGGCTTTACTTCAATAGTCGCCAACTTTGCCTATGCGGATAACAATTTAAAGTATTTAAATCTCGATAATATCTTCGGCCACTGGTTTTTACGTCTTGGTTTTCTGGCGATGCTGGTATTTGGCTCGGTGGCGAGCTTGCCAGAAGTGATTGCGCTTGCCGATATGGCGATCGGCTTAATGACGATAGTCAATGTCACGGCATTGTTTTTATTAACTAAAGTGGTAGTCAGTATCAGCCGCGATTATCATCGGCAAAAAACTGCGCAGCAGCTGCCGAGTTATCAGCCGAGTGAGCATGAACAGGATGAGTTTCATCTGACAAAAGGTATCTGGTAATGAGCGTTTAGCTATTATGATTTGGTTTGACTCTTGTATAACAGGATTAATGCGCTCTGCTTAATGGATATTGATTCTAAGGCTGTTATAATCCGCGCCATTATATTGTGATTACAGAACAGGTGTTGGCGTGAGTGTTGATTCAATTGGTTTATCAGCAGATTTATTAAAAGCGGTAAAAGCGTGTGGTTATAAAAACCTGACACCGATTCAGCAGCGGGCGATCCCTGTTATTCGCTGCGGTAAAGATGTACTGGCCAGCGCACAAACTGGCACCGGAAAAACAGCGGCTTTTACCTTACCAATATTGGATTTGCTCAGTAAAAAAGGCTCTGTAGAGCAAGTACAAGCGCTGATCTTAACGCCAACACGAGAGTTAGCGTTACAAGTGAGTGACAATATTCAGGCTTACAGCCAATTTTTACCGTTAAGCTCTGGCGTGATTTATGGCGGTGTTAATATGCCAGCGCAAACTAAAATGTTAAAGCAGGGCGTAGATATTCTGGTGGCAACGCCAGGTCGCTTGTTAGAGCATTTAGTGCTGCGCAACCTGGATTTATCTCAGGTCAAGTACCTGGTACTTGATGAAGCGGATCGCATGCTGGATATGGGCTTTTTAACGGATGTTGAGCGGCTATTAGCGGCGATCAAGCATCCACACCAAACCTTGATGTTTTCCGCCACTTTTTCCAATAAAGTGAAAACCCTGGCAAAGCAAATTCTTAAAACGCCCGAAACTATTGAAGTGGCAAAGCAAAATACCACTTCGGGCAAAGTAAAGCAGTCGGTGTATTGGGTTAGTGAACGGCGCAAACGTGAGCTGTTATCCGAGTTGATCGGCGTTAATAACTGGCAGCAGGTACTGGTATTTGCCGGTACTAAGGAAAGCGCCAATGTGCTGGCAAAAGAGTTAAAGCTCGACGGTATTAAGGCGGCACTATGTCATGGTGATAAATCTCAAGGCGCGCGTAATAAGGCATTGGCTCAGTTCATTGATGGTGAAGTTAGGGTGTTAGTGGCAACCGATGTTGCGGCTCGCGGTTTGGATATTGATGATTTGCCTTATGTGGTGAATTTTCACTTGCCGTTTTTAGCAGAAGATTATGTTCATCGTATTGGCCGCACCGGCCGGGCAGGGAAAAACGGTACGGCAATTTCATTAGTCAGCCCAAAAGATGAAAAATTTCTTGGCAATATTGAGCAGCTGATAGGGCGTAAGTTTGAGCGCATTGTGGTGCCTGGCTATGAGTTTGACAGCCGGTTAGCCGAGCATGCTCAAGTGCAAGAATCACAGGGAGCGCCTGAGCAAAAGAATCGTTACCAGGCTAATCGAGATAAAAACATCGCCATTGAGCGTAAGCAAAAAGCGAAGTCAGCATTAAAAGTGGCAAAAGGCAAAGCCAAAAAGGGGATGAAAACTAAGGGTAAGAAGACGAAGCGTAAGTAAGTTAACAGCATCAAACGGATTTACTGAACTTATTTAGCTGAGCTTTGCGCAATGATTTATCAAACTGTCGAAACTCCTTTTCAATACCGTTATAGCTGCTGGTTTTGTGGTGAGCCGGCAGCACGTTGTTTTAGTTTTCCGCAGCCAGACAACATTATTTTAAACCGTGTTCATCCGTCGTTATCATTAAATGGTTGTGATGAATGTTGTCGTCTTGCATATAAGTGTCAAGCTCAGTCTATCTGGCGGGTAAGGCAGCAGGTGAAACAGCAACTGTTGCAGCTATATCAAAAAGATCTTGCCATCGGCATTAACTGGACAAAAGAAGAACTTGCAAATAGTGGCTTTGAAGGTGGAAATTTTGCTGGTTTTCAACAAAGTGCCTGGATGATGTTTGAAATAGCGAAAGCGCGGGTCAATTTTAGCGGCTGGCCGTTAGTGGTTGCCGGTCTCGAGCTTGAGTCGCTTCAATGGCAGGCTAAAGAAATTTTCTGTTTTGATGGTATTGAGTATCCTTCCACCGATGATGCGGCGGCGCATTACGCCAAGGCGTTTGATTTACACCTGACGTTTTTTCGACAGGTGCTGCATCGGCTGGGGCAGGACAATTTTGCCCAGGCGGTGCGTTTTTGCCGCTTGCTACTTGGTTCTACTCCAGATGAACGTAAAGCGGCGCTTAAGCAGTTGAGCTTAAATGAGCGTGGTTAAACCAGGTTTAATGCGCGATTTTCACTGATCTTATTTTGATAAAGTAATTGATCGGTACGTTCAAAAAAGCTTTGTTCGTTGTCTGCGCGATTCATTAAGCTGGCGCCTAGTGAACAACTGACCTGATATTTGGATAATAGACAGCAGTGACTCATTGCCTGATGAATACGCTCTTCGATGACGAACAAGGCATTGTCGTCGGCGTCTTCAACCAGTACGACAAATTCATCACCGCCGAAGCGAAACAAACTGTCTGAATCCCGGACACTTGCCCTTAAGGCATCGGCAAAGTGCAGTAAAATATCGTCACCTACTTTGTGGCCATAAGTATCGTTAATGATTTTAAATTTATTTAAATCGCACACTATCATGCCAACTTTAGAATGCTGGCGGTTGGCGTGATGCATCGCACGTTTTAATTGTTGATCGAAGTAGCGTCGGTTACCTAATCCGGTTAGCCCATCCTGCATTGCAAGTTGCATCGCCTTTTGGTATTTAATTGCATTATTTAACGGGTGCACCAGTACCTGATGTAATTGTTTAATAGTTTTATTATTACTGATACTGATAGGCGCATTTAATGCGTAAGTTAGGGTGCCAACATACTGATTATTGATCTTAAGCTCGTAGCGGCGCTCTTTTTTCCCCGCTTTACTGCCGCGAGCGGCAGCGCTGATCTCTGCCTGTTTAAAATAAAGGCCAGAAAAATCAACGTGGTTAGATACTTCCAGGGCAAAAATGTTAAGTAAAACATTAAGTTCAAGACTCGTCTGTAACTGCTCGGTTAATGCCAGTTTTCGATAATTTTTTTGATGGTCATGATTATCAAATATCCGAAAAGCATTGAAATCAACAGAAGTATTCTCAACTAAGTTTAATGTTTGCATAGCACCACCTTTTATATACTCGGCAATAACTAAGCAAAAAATGTTCCTATAAAATTATTGTTAATTTTAACAATAAGATAAATAGAAGTGAGCAGAGAATATGGCCGTTATAATTGCTGATTTGCTGGTTTGTCATAAAATTGTCGGCAAAGGGTTGCCGGTGAATTAGGCCATTATCATTTGAATTAAAAATTTTTCCCTACTTTGCTATTAGGCGTTATATACTAAAATCATAGTCAGCATTTTACTCATTAATTTTATTAGGTTTTTCGTGACAGATTATATAGAAATTCTCGCCATTCTCTCCAGCGCGGTATTGATCGTCTGGCTGTTTAGACGTTTGCATTTACCGGCGATTCTCGCTTATTTAGTGGCAGGCATGTTGGTTGGTGAACATGGGCTGGCGTTAACCCATGATAATGTTGACTATGAGCATTTTGCTGAACTTGGTATCGTATTTCTGTTGTTTACCTTAGGGCTGGAATTTTCATTGCCTAAGTTAATGGCGATGCGTCATTTAGTGGTAGCGGTGGGTAGCTTGCAAGTCGGTATTTCCTTGCTGATCTTTATGAGTATAGCGCTGTTTTTAGGACAAAGCTTTGCCAGTGCCATAGTTATTGGCGGGATTTTAGCGCTATCTTCAACCGCAATCATTATCCGCCAGTTAAGTGAAAGCGGCGCAATGAAGCGTAAATCCGGGCAGATTTCTGTCGCGGTTTTGCTGTTTCAGGACGTTGCTGTGGTGCCGCTGTTAATCATTATTCCAATGTTTGCCCAGCAAGAAAACACTTCCATGGTGCTGGCGCTATTATTAGCTCTGATCAAAGGGGTGTTTGTTGTCGGTATCCTACTCTCGGTCGGTAAATGGGTATTGCCACGGCTATTTAATTTAGTTGCTCAGGTCAGAACCGATGAGTTATTTGTTCTAACCACCTTGTTGGTGACCTTAGTGGCAGCAGCTCTGACTCAGTGGTTTGGTTTGTCGATGGCATTAGGCGCTTTTCTGGCCGGTATGATGCTGGGTGAAAGCCAGTATAAACATCAATTAGAGGCGGATATCAGGCCGTATCGCGATATTTTGCTCGGTTTGTTTTTTGTCACCGTTGGCATGAAGTTAAATGTTGGCCTGCTATTATCTTCTCCTTTATTGATACTGGCATTATTAGTCGGTTTTATGCTGGTAAAAATATTAGTGATCAAGATGTTAGTGGTAAAAGCCGGCGAGCAAACAAAAGATGCCTGGGCTTCTGCTATCATGCTGGCGCAAATGGGGGAATTTGGTTTTGTCTTGATTGCGTTGGCAACTCAGGTCAATGTGTTGCCACTTGATGTCGCTTCTTTATTACTAGGCGCCGGCGTTATTAGTATGGCGATCACGCCGTTTATGGTGGAGCATGCCCGCCAGTGGGGAATGTGGCTTAGTAATGAAGAGCAGCAGCCAACCGATGAGTTATCTCAGTTGCCGAATCCGCAGGAGTTACAAGATCATGTTATTATTTGTGGTTTTGGCCGTATAGGTCAAACCGTTAGTCGATTTTTAAAGCAGGAAGCGATTGATTTTGTCGCAATAGATATCGACCCGTTACGTACGACTAAGGCACGAGAAGCGGGAGAAAATGTCTTGTTTGGTTCTTCCCGTCAAACTGAGCTGCTCGAAGCGGCAAGGCTATCAAAAGCCAAGTTAGTGGTGATCGCTTTTGGTGAAGATAAGCAATCGATTGAAGTGATCCAGAAAGTGCGTTCGTTAGCACCGGATGTGCCGATTCTGGTGAGAACCCGTAACGATGATAATCTGGAAAAATTGCAGCAGGCGGGAGCGAATCAAGTAGTGCCGGAAAGCTTGGAAGGTAGCCTGATGCTGGTGTCGCAAGTGTTGTCGCTTTCCGGGATCCCATTTTCAAAAATTTTCAAGCGGGTGCAAAAAGAGCGTAAGAGTCATTACATGGCTTTTTTCAGGGCGAGCATACGGATATGAGTCCAGATGCCATAGAGCGCATCGAGTTTGCCAATGCGGTATTACTATCGGATGATTCATTTGCCGTCGGTCATACGATAGCTTCATTAAATCTGGAAGCTCGTCGGGTAGTGGCCGTAACATTAACGCGGGAAAATGTTGAAATAGAACAACCGGCAGCCGACACTATATTGCAGGCGCAAGATACCTTAGTGATCCGTGGTAAACCGCGCCGGGTTGAACGCGTTGAGCGTTATCTACAGGAAGGTCGGTAGCGTCTGTTTACAGCTCAAGATATTCTCGTATTCTTTGCTCTTGTGCTAAGGCATCGTGATAACCGAGTTTGATCAGGTGCTGGCAATATTGCTTATCAAATAACAGGTAGCTGATAATACTGGATTCAGGATCATTGGCTATGCCCATGCTTCTTAACAATAAACGGATCGCCAGCGGCAGTTGATAATAATATTCGACGGCAATCGCGTTAAAATCATGACTCGGGTTAATAACAAAAGATTCTATATTCTTTAATCCTTCGTGTGTTTTTTTATTCTCAGGGTGGATCAGCGACAGGGTATTATTGACCCTGTGCATCCGCTCTAAATCACTTTGTAAGGTATCTGAAAAAATACCGTCGAGTAAATGACCCGCGATAGTGGCGGTTGTTGGCGGATGAGGATTATTTTCCTTTGGGTGCAGTAGCTCGGTTGGTTGTTCAACCCCGATAATAAACAGCTTCTCACCGCCTAAATGAATCGCCGGACTGAGCGGTGACAATTGATGAATGGAACCATCACCATAGTGTTCGTTATGAATCTTGATTGATGGAAACACTAGTGGAATCGACGCTGATGCCAGTAAATGATCGCTATTAATCAAGCTTGGAATACCGCGACGTTTTGCCCTGAACCAGGGGGTAATTGACGATTCCGACTGAAAAAAGCTGATGGAGTCGCCAGTGCTGTAACTGGAGGTAGTGATCGATATTGCCGTTAAAAAATCTTTTCGGATATTGTTATCGATGCGTCGGTAGTCAATCACCTCGTTTAAGAGTAAACGTAGTGGGTCATTATTTAACAAGCTGCGCGGTGATTTATTCGCATAGTCTGCCTGAAAACTGGCAAGTACCCCTTTTATTATATGACCAAACACCCGATAAGGATCGCTGTGATAAATACGGCTGGTGGTAAGGTTCTTCCAAACCCATTCCAACTTTTTCACGCCAAGTTGAAAGCAGGATGCATAACAGGCTAACGCTGTGGTATTGATTGCACCAGCTGATGTGCCACAAAGGATTGGGAAGGGCAAAGGGTGATTTCTTGGTGAAAACTTGGAGATGGCAGAAAGTACCCCAACCTGATACGCCGCACGGGCACCACCACCGGTTAGTACTAAGGCATTTTTGCAGTCTTTATAGTTTCTTTTATGTGACATCTAATAAGAGTTTTTTAGAGCTATCTCTTTAATTGTAAAGCCTTTATCAAAATAAACCAGCAGTTTATCTTGTCGCTGTATATGATAGTAAGGTCAAAGATAGGAGAAAAGAAAAAGCCAGCAAAAGCTGGCTTTTTAAGTGACATAGAATTATTAGCTAGTAAAACAGTTTACTTGTAAAACAAATAACGCCTACTAAAAAATAATTTAACTGCTTACGCGTTCGTTAGCAGCGTCGATTAATGGTTGCGCTCCATTTTGTAAAAGTGCTAAGTTGGCTGAAACTACTTTCTTTGGTAATTTTGAAATCATCAAAGAACCTGTATTTACAGAGCCACGATCAGCAGCAAATACTAACAAGTTTTTACCATTACATTGAATACCATCGAAGATACTACGAATCTTTAAGCGATTCGTCTTTAAGAATGAACGCATGCGTTTCTTATCATCAGCGGCAACGTACTCACACAAACTTTGTGCTATGTTTGCTGCCTGTGCTTTCGGAACAGATACAACAGACGTCAATGTTAAAGCAGTAATAGTAGAAACTAGTAATAATTTTTTCATTTTAATAACCTTTTAAATAAGTCAGAGTTAATTAAAAGAAAAAACCACAGGACGTACCTAATAACTTGGTAACTCCGCTGTCATAGTCATTATCTGGGTAATAACCTTAGACCGGTGGTTTTGCGTAACACGTTTTCGCGTGTCTTGCCCTTTCTTTGTCACTTTCAGTATTACTAAATCTGAATAAAATTGCAAGGGGTAACAGTTTTATTCAAATTTATGAATAAAAGAAATAATTTTTATTCTTTTATGAAACATGGGATTAGTGCAAACCTTTACCAATGACTAAGACTGGCTTATTAGAATTTTGTCCAAAAAAAGGAGCCATCAGGCTCCTTGGAATATTTTAACTATCAGGTAAATTAAAAGGTCATTTCCGGCACATGATCCGGGATCACTAATTCCCCGGCAGTTAGCTTGGCAATTTCTTCAATTGAAACACCAGGTGCACGTTCAAGTAAATGGAATTTACCATCCTTAATTTCAATAAAGGCTAAATCGGTTAATACCTTTTTGATACAGCCTTTACCAGTTAATGGCAAGGTACAGTTAGCCAGCAGTTTAGATTCACCGTGTTTTGACGCATGGGTCATGGTAACGATAATGTTATCTGCGCCGGCTACCAAATCCATGGCACCGCCCATGCCTTTGATTAATTTGCCTGGGATCATGTATGAGGCGATGTTGCCGTTGACGTCGACTTCAAACGCACCAAGTACGGTTAAATCGACATGGCCACCACGGATCATAGCAAAAGATTCTGCGGAATCGAAAATAGAAGCGCCGGTTGCCATAGTAACCGTTTGCTTACCGGCATTGATTAAATCGGCGTCCAGTTCGTCTTCGGTTGGGAATGCACCCATGCCGAGCAGGCCATTTTCTGATTGCAGCATCACTTCCATGCCTTCTGGGACATAGTTTGCTACTAAAGTAGGAATGCCAATACCTAAGTTAACGTAATAACCGTCTTGTAATTCCTGGGCGACACGTTGTGCTAGTTGTTCTCTTGATAAAGCCATTTGTCACTCCTTATTTAGCACGGACAGTACGTTGTTCGATGCGTTTTTCAAAGCTGCCTTTGATCAAACGGTCAACGTAAATGCCAGGGGTATGAATTTGATCCGGATCTAACTCGCCCGGCTCGACAATCTCTTCTACTTCAACCACGGTAATTTTACCAGCGGTTGCCGCCATAGGGTTAAAGTTACGGGCGGTTTTACGGAAAACCAGGTTGCCATATCTGTCGGCCTTCCAGGCTTTTACGATGGCAAAATCACCGGTAATAGCAGGTTCTAAAATATAGTGACGACCGTTGAATTCACGCTCTTCTTTACCTTCGGCAACCGGAGTGCCGTAACCGGTTGCGGTATAAAATGCCGGGATACCTGCACCACCGGCGCGCATTTTCTCCGCTAAGGTGCCTTGTGGCGTCAACTCTACTTCCAGCTCGCCACTCATCATCTGACGTTCAAATTCGGCATTTTCACCGACATAAGAGGCGATAATTTTTTTGATTTGGCGATCGGGTAATAATACTCCTAAGCCGAAATCGTCAACACCACAGTTATTTGAAACTACGGTTAATCCTTTAGTCCCCTTGCGCTTGATTTCTGCGATCAGGTTTTCGGGGATACCACATAAACCAAAACCACCGGCAATCACGGTCATATTATCTTCAAGACCTGCCATGGCTTCTTCGTAGCTTGACACTACTTTGTCAAATCCGGCCATTATAAACTCCTCGATATAAGGTTTGAGTCAACTAGTTATTGCTGCGCTCGATACGCATTAGACACCTTGGAAATTGGCGCTTTGCCTAAAACATCACTGATAAACCAGCCGGCTTTCAGTAACTTGTTAAAATCTATTCCGGTATGAATGCCAAGACCATTTAATAAATAAACCACATCTTCGGTCGCGACATTACCGGAAGCGCCCTTAGCATAAGGGCAACCGCCTAAACCGGCAATGGCACTGTCAATCACGCTAATGCCATTTTGTAGCGCAGTGTAAATGTTAGTTAACGCCTGGCCATAGGTATCATGAAAATGAACTGCGAGCTTTTCTTTAGGCACCCGTGCCATCACTGCCTGTAACATCTTTTGCACACTGGCGGCGGTGCCAACACCAATAGTGTCGCCAAGGGATATCTCATAGCAGCCCATCTGGTACAATTTTTCAGCAACTTTTGCCACTTGCTCTGGCTCAATATCACCTTCATACGGACAACCAACAACACAGGATACATAACCGCGTACTTTGATATTTGCCCGTTTAGCCGCAGCCAGAATCGGAGCAAAGCGCTCGATACTCTCATCGATAGAGCAGTTGATGTTTTTTTGGCTGAAACCTTCAGAAGCGGCGGCGAAAATAGCCACTTCATCGGCATTTGCTGCGATTGCCGCCTCATAGCCTTTCATATTTGGTGTTAATGCGGCATAAGTGACATCAACGTTTTTATTAATACCATTAAAGACCTCTGTAGAGGTCGCCATTTGCGGCACCCATTTAGGGGAAACAAAACTGCCACTTTCAATATATGGCATACCGGCATCAGTTAGTTTGTCGATCAGCGCAATTTTATCTTCGGCGCTGATCAGCTGTTTTTCATTTTGCAGACCGTCTCTGGGGCCTACTTCCACTATTTTTACCTGTGAAGGAAAACTTGTCATAGCTACCTCGTTATGCTTCATCGGCGGTAAATGCCAGTAATTCACTGCCGCCATCAACCATATCACCGGCCTGGTAATATAAAGTATCAACGACACCATCACTTGGCGCTTTGATGGTGTGCTCCATCTTCATCGCTTCCATGATCATCAGTGGCTGATCTTTAGTGACTGTATCACCGGCATTAACTAATACCGAAACCATAGTGCCATTCATTGGTGCGCTTAGCCCACCGTCTTGGTGATGGTCGTCTTGTGTACCGCAATCCGGTTGAATATAAGTGAAATTAAACACGCCATTTTGACGGTATAAGCTGATGTTATTGTTATCGCGGGTAATGGTTGCCTGACTGCGATGACCATCGATACTGACATGTAATTTATCGCCTTCGATCCGTCCCTGACAATCCAGGGTACGTTCACCAAAACTTTCATGGTGAACACTGATCAAATAGTAACTGCTGCTACCTTGACGTTTCTGCTCCACGGTGACCGGATATTCAATATCGTTGTGCGATAAAACCAAGTGGTGCAGATGCGCTTCGTTTAATCGCCAGGCGTTAGTGCTGTTCCATGGTGAATAAGGATCTGTGGTGCTGGCAGCCGCAGCTTTGGTTTTCTGCGCTAGGCTTAACACCAGGTAAAGCGCCGCCATTGGTAACTCATCGGCCAGGGTTTGCTCGTTGCTGTGAAAAATATCATCGTGATGTTTTTCAATAAAGCTGGTATCTATTTCTTGATTGACAAATGCTGGCGCTGTTGCCAGGTTGTAAAGAAAGCCTATATTAGTAGTGACGCCGTTGATGCGATATTCGGTCAGTGCTTTGGTCAGTCGTTGCAATGCTTTTTCGCGATTTTCATCCCAAACAATTAATTTAGCGATCATTGGATCGTAATAAACGCTGACTTCATCCCCTTGGCGAACACCGGTATCAACACGGACATGCTCGCTTTCTTCCGGCGGCTGTAAAAATGACAGTGTGCCGGTTGCCGGTAAAAAGTCGTTATTGGCATCTTCGGCGTAAATACGCGCTTCAAACGCATGGCCGTTAATGGTTAACTCTGCTTGCTTTTTCGGTAATTTTTCACCGGCGGCAACGCGCAATTGCCACTCTACCAGATCTTGCCCTGAGATCATTTCGGTTACCGGATGTTCCACCTGTAAGCGGGTATTCATCTCCATAAAATAGAAAGAACCGTCGACATCAAGTAGAAACTCAACCGTACCGGCGCCTTGATAACCTATGGCTTTGGCGGATTTGATCGCCGATTCGCCCATTTGAGCTCTGAGCTCTTCGCTCATACTAAAAGCAGGGGCTTCTTCAATCACTTTTTGATGGCGACGTTGTACCGAGCAATCGCGCTCAAATAAATACACCGCATTGCCGTGATTGTCGCAAAATACCTGGATTTCCACATGGCGTGGTTGGGTGAGGTATTTTTCCACCAGCATGGTATCGTCGCCAAATGATGACTGAGCTTCACGTTTAGCGGCGGCAAAACCTTCACTAAATTCTGCTGCGCTCCAAATCTGACGCATGCCTTTACCACCACCGCCAGCAGTCGCTTTTAATAGTATTGGATAATTTATATCGTCAGCGGCTTTTTTAATCACGGCTTCTGATTGCTCATCGCCGTGATAGCCCGGCACTAATGGTACCTGAGCTTTTTCCATTATCGATTTTGCGGCAGATTTTGAGCCCATGGCTTCGATGGCACCAACCGGCGGACCGATAAAGGTGATATTTTCCTGCTCACAGCGGCGGCAAAAATCGGCGTTTTCAGATAAAAAGCCGTAGCCAGGATGAATCGCTTGAGCGCCGGTTTTTTTCGCGGCGGCAATGACTTTTTCACCGAGCAGGTAACTTTCTCTTGAAGGGGAAGGCCCTAAATAAATCGCTTCGTCTGCCATATTGACGTGTAATGAATTCTCATCGGCATCAGAATAAACAGCGACAGTGAGTATTCCCATTTTACGGGCGGTTTTTATTACCCGGCAGGCGATTTCGCCACGGTTGGCGATCAAAATTTTACTAAACATTTTTTGTGTTTGAGTCATTAGTATCGATCCTATAAATTAGGGCGTTTGCTGCCAGCTTGGCTTACGTTTTTCAAAAAATGCCGTTAAGCCTTCTTGTCCCTCGTCAGAAACCCGAATCGAGGCAATGCGTTCGCTGGTAATATTGATCAGTTCGTTATCTATGTCCTGATAGGCGACATCTAAGGCTAATTGCTTGGCTTGTCGAACGGCCGCCGGGCTGTTAGCTAATAGCGTGCTGACCATATCATCTACTTTTTGCTCTAATGCATCAGGGGCAACTACTTCATCCACCAGGCCTAATTGTTGCGCTTTATCGGCGAAAAAACGCTCGGCGGTTTGAAAATAACGTCGGCTGGCTTTTTGCCCGATGGCATTGACGACATAAGGGCTAATGGTGGCTGGAATTAATCCGAGTTTAACTTCACTTAAACAAAAGCTCGCTTTTTCGCTGGCAATAACGATATCACAGCAACTAGCAAGGCCAACTGCGCCGCCAAATGCCGCGCCTTGTACTTTCGCTATGGTAGTTTGCGGCATAAAATTTAGTGCTTTAAGCATGCAGGCAAGGGCGTTGGCATCGGTTAAGTTTTCTTCATAGCTGTAGTTGGCCATGCGCTTCATCCAGCCTAAGTCAGCACCGGCTGAAAAGCTTTTGCCGGTTGATGCTAATATCATTACTTTTACATCAGAGCGCTCGGCAAGAACGATAAAAATTTTGCTTAGCTCGGCAATGACACCGTCGTCAAAAGCATTATGTTTGTCCGGATTATTCAGGGTAACGGTAGCGACACCGTACCTGTCAATGTCGCATAAAACTTTTGCGGTATTGGTTAATTCAGTCATATGCTCTCCTACATTCTAAACAGACCAAACTTGGTCTCTTCGATAGGTTTATTTAATGACGCAGAAATTGCCAGACCCAATACTTGACGGGTATCTGCCGGATCAATAACGCCGTCATCCCATAAACGCGCCGAGGCGTAATATGGATGACCCTGATGTTCATAGGTATCGATAATCGGTTGTTTAAATTCTGTTTCTTCGGCCTCACTCCAGCTTTCACCGCGTTTTTCTTTTTGATCGCGTTTTACCTGCGCCAGTACGCCGGCTGCCTGTTCACCGCCCATCACCGAAATACGGGCATTTGGCCACATAAATAGAAATCTTGGGTCGTAGGCGCGGCCACACATACCGTAGTTACCAGCGCCGAAGCTGCCGCCGATTAGCACGGTAAATTTCGGTACTTGTGCCGTGGCAACAGCAGTCACCATCTTGGCGCCGTGTTTGGCAATACCGCCTGCTTCATATTGCTGACCGACCATAAAGCCGGTAATGTTTTGTAAAAACACCAGTGGAATTTTTCGTTGAGCACATAATTCGATAAAGTGCGCGCCTTTTTGTGCCGACTCGCCAAATAAAATACCGTTGTTGGCAACAATACCAACCGGGTAGCCAAAGATGCGGGCAAAGCCACACACTAAGGTAGTGCCGTAAAGTGCTTTAAATTCGTCAAAGTCACTGCCATCGACGATACGGGCAATCACTTCACGAATATCAAATGGCTGACGGGAATCTTTAGGGATCACGCCATAGATTTCTCTTGTATCATATGCCGGCTGTTGCACTGGTTTAATGTTCATTTCAACCGGTTTAACCCGATTGAGATTAGTCACGATAGTGCGGGCCAGTTCCAGCGCGTGATTATCATTTTGCGCGTAATGATCGGCAACCCCAGAAGTACGACAATGCACATCGGCGCCGCCTAAATCTTCGGCGCTTACTACTTCACCAGTGGCGGCTTTAACCAGTGGCGGTCCAGCAAGAAAGATTGTCCCTTGTTCTTTGACGATAATGGATTCGTCAGCCATTGCTGGCACATAGGCACCACCTGCGGTACAAGAACCCATCACTACGGCTATTTGCGGAATAGATTGTGCCGACATATTGGCCTGGTTAAAGAAAATACGGCCAAAGTGTTCTTTATCAGGAAAGACATCGTCCTGATTCGGTAAGTTAGCGCCACCTGAATCAACCAGATAAATACATGGCAGGTTGTTTTCCTGGGCGATAGTTTGTGCCCGTAAATGTTTTTTTACCGTTAGCGGGTAATAAGTGCCGCCTTTTACGGTCGCATCGTTGGCAACAATGACGCACTCCTGGCCACCAACTCGGCCAATACCGGTAATGATGCCGGCAGCCGGGACATCGTCAGGATAAACTTCGTGGGCGGCAAGCTGGGAAAATTCTAAAAATGGGGAGCCTGAGTCCAGCAGGGCGTTGACTCTGTCTCTTGGTAGTAATTTACCGCGGGAGAGGTGACGTTCACGGCTTCTTTCGCCACCACCTAATTTGATCTGTTCAAGTTTTGCTTTTAAATCATCCACCTGAAGTTGCATTGCTGCGGCATTTTCAGTGAATTCTGGGCTACGAGGATTGATTTTAGAAATTATCTTAGCCACGTTTATTCGCCTTTATAGTTAATCGTTTAATAAAAGGTTAAGTGTCGGCACTTAACCTCTAGCTTTTACTGTCGGTAAGATTATGACTCGTTAAACAACTCACGGCCGATCAGCATACGGCGGATTTCAGAGGTACCTGCGCCGATTTCATATAATTTTGCATCACGTAATAAACGACCTGCTGGGAATTCG
Source organism: uncultured Thalassotalea sp. (assembly GCA_964620605.1). Classification (GTDB taxonomy): domain Bacteria; phylum Pseudomonadota; class Gammaproteobacteria; order Enterobacterales; family Alteromonadaceae; genus Thalassotalea_E. The sequence goes on along the minus strand of CAZUHQ010000014.1, from coordinate 18,479 downwards.
TTGATATAACCGTTACCACCTAATAATTGAATGGCATCTAATGCCATTTTTGTTGCTAATTCAGCTGAATATAAAATCACGCCGGCAGCATCTTTACGGGTAGTTTCACCACGATCGGCAGCTTGAGCACACATGTAAGCATAGGCTTTTGCAGCATTCATTTGGGTGTACATGTCGGCAATTTTGCCTTGTACTAGCTGGAATTCACCGATTGATTGACCAAACTGCTTACGGTCGTGAATATAAGGCACAACTAAATCCATACAAGCGTCCATAATGCCTAATGGGCCGCCGGTTAATACTAAACGTTCATAGTCAAGGCCTGACATTAACACGCGAACGCCTTTGCCTTCTTCGCCTAATATGTTTTCTGCTGGTACTTCACAGTCTTCAAATACCAGCTCACAAGTGTTTGAGCCGCGCATTCCTAGCTTGTCCAGTTTTTGATGGCGAGAAAAACCTGGGAAGTCACGTTCAACGATAAAAGCGGTAATACCTTTAGAACCAGCGTTAACGTCTGTTTTTGCGTAAATTACATATACGTGGGCATCTGGACCGTTAGTGATCCACATCTTGTTGCCGTTTAGGATGTACTTGTCGCCTTTTTTCTCGGCGCGCAGCTTCATGCTAACGACATCTGAACCAGCATTTGGCTCACTCATCGCTAAGGCGCCAATGTGCTCACCGGTACATAACTTAGGTAAGTATTTTAATTTTTGTTCATGGCTGGCGTTTTTGTTTAACTGGTTTAGACACAGGTTAGACATAGCGCCGTAACTTAAGCCGACAGAGGCTGAGGCGCGCGAGATTTCCTGCATCGCCACCATATGCTCTAAATAACCTAAGCCTGAACCGCCATATTGCTCATCTACTGTCATGCCAAGTAAACCCATGTCGCCAAATTTGCGCCATAAGTCCATTGGGAATTCGTTGTCTTTGTCGATTTGTTCGGCGCGTGGGGCAATTTCGTCGCGGGCGAAGGCGTTCACTTGATCGCGGATCATGTCAACGGTTTCGCCAAGGTTAAAGTTAAGTGATGTAAATGTAGAAATCATAACTGATCCTTTAATAATAATTTGTCTAAATAGTGATGCTAGTGATTACTTTTCTATTTTTGCTAGCGCTTCTTTACAATTTGTTTCCAGGCCGGTTAATTCGATCAACACGGCTTTAATGTCTTCTAACTGCTGATTTAAATCTGTCTTTTTTTGCGAGATTAAATCCATTATGGTGGTCAACTGGGTAGCACTTGACTTGTCGGCATCATAGAGTTCAAATAAACGTCCGGTTTCAGCTAAAGAAAAACCTAAGCGTTTGCCACGTAAAATTAACTTTAGTCGAACTTTGTCTCTTTGGTTATAAATTCTGGTTTGGCCTTTACGCATTGGGTGTATCAGCTGTTGATCTTCGTAAAAACGAATGCTTCGGGTGGTAATATCAAACTCTTTTGCTAACTCACCAATCGAATAGGTTTTGGCTACTGATGTGCTCATAAGCTTCTCATTATTACTTATCATCGGCTAAAGATAGCATGAAGTTTACGTAAACGTAAACTTTTGCCGTTAAATTTTAATTTTTTGTTAAGAGATAAGTTTAGTGTTAGGGCTGACATATGGGCAACAGGGATTAAAAGTCATCGATAACGTTAATACGTGTGAGGTATTTTTAGTTTTTTTGATATTTAACCAACCTTTTTGCTGCAAGATAAGGTAGATTAGCGGCCAATAAGAGTAATTTTTCCATATTAAATATGTCGCATCTAATTAAAGGCTTAAGCCAGTTACAGTTAATTTTTGCCTTGCGCTTAGTAGCCGTGGTGATCCAATTTTCATTAATTTTATTCGTTAATCTTGCACTGCATTATCAATTGCCCTGGACGCCGTTAGTAGTAGTAATAGCTACCGAAGTCATTTTTACTATTGTCTGCTGGTTTTATTATCGTCAACGGGTTGGCAATGACAATCTGGCAATCTTTATTCAAACGATAGCCGATATTCTTTTTCTGTCATTACTCTTGTATTTTAGCGGTGGAGCGACTAACGCCTTTGTTTCCTTGTTATTGATCCCGATTGCCATTGCGGCAGTTACCTTAACTCATCTACAGTTATTGGTGGTCGCGTTCGGCGCAATTGCCTGTTATAGCCTGCTGCTGTGGCAACTGCCGATGAGTGTGATGCACGGTAATATGCAAGGGCACTTTATTGGTATGTGGATCAATTTCTTATTTTCTACCTTAGTGGTGGCACTAGTGGTGGGTAAAATGGCGCGAGCAATTAGTCAACGTGAACGTGCGCTTGCTAAATACAAAGAAGAGCTATTAAAACAGGAGCAAGTGATTGCCTTAGGGGTTGCCTCGGCGCAGGTGACTCATCAACTGGCAACGCCGGTTGCGACGGTGCAATTGCTGGCAGATGAACTGATTGAAGAATATCCAAATAATAGTTTGCTGGTCGATATGCAGCAGCAGTTAACTCGTTGTCGTGACAGTATTAGCACTTTTAGAAAGCTATCGTTTGATATTAAAGAGCAAACGTTAACGCAAGTTAGTGCTGGAGAGTTAGTTGGGCAAATTGAGGATCATATCGCATTAAATTACCCTGATATTGAGGTGATTGGTCTGGACGACGAAAACTTTAGCGAGGGTCACCCGTTAGCGCAGGTTTTTTTACACGCCGATGCCTCATTATTGCCAGCCGTTGTTAACCTGGTGAATAATGCGATACGTGCCACCCGAGCGAATTTAAGCTCAAAAATAGAGTTAAATTGGCAGCTAGCAGGCGATAGCTGGCAGTTATCAATACATGATTTTGGCACCGGTTTTACCTTATCTAAGCTTGCAGAATTGGGGGTAAAACCGGTCGATAGCCAGCAAGGCTTAGGAATGGCGGTATTTTTAAGTTACGCCAGTTTGGAACATCTGGGGGGCAAATTAAGCTTAACCAATCATCATAACGGTGGTGCCTTGGTAACCGTGACGCTACCGGTAATCAAGTAAAAGCAGGAGAGAACAGTGAAATTATTATTAGTGGAAGATGATGTTGCTTTCGCCAATATCCTGACCAGACGACTGGAAAAGCATCAGTACCTTTGTCGTCATGTTGAACACGCCAATGAGGCGCTGTTAGCATGTCGTAACTTTATGCCAGACTATATTTTACTGGATATGAAGCTGCATAACGACAGTGGCTTAAGCTTGATCACACCAATGCGTAAGCTCTTACCTGATGCACGTATTATTTTATTGACCGGTTATGCCAGTATTGCCAGCGCCGTTGATGCGATAAAACTGGGGGCAGATGATTATTTATCTAAGCCGGTTGACAGTCAAACCTTACTGGCAGCGCTTAATAATACTAAAGTAGCGCAGCAACAGTTTGAATCAGTGGAAGAAAAACCGTTATCGGCAGAGCAGGTTGAATGGCAGCACATTCAGCAGGTATTGAAATATAATAATGGCAATGTCTCGGCAACCGCCAGACAGCTGTCCATGCATCGCCGTACCTTGCAGCGTAAATTGCAAAAAATGGCGCCAACCCTGAACGAATAACATAACTCGGCTGTGGAATTAACCTTAGTGGCAATTATCTAATACACTAAGAGCAGCTGAGTACTAATGAACTATTAACTTTACGTTGGCGTAAACGTCAATTTAAGGTAATCTGAGTACAATTAAATTAATAAACCTATTTTCGTTGGAGAATGTTATGTCTACTGTAGATCCTGTTGTTATTGTCTCTGCCAAAAGAACACCTATGGGTGGTTTTATGGGCGGATTGTCTGCCGTTAGTGCGCCAAACTTAGGTGCTACAGCGATTAAAGCGGCGTTAGAAGCGGCTAATATTGGCAATGATCAAATCGATGAAGTGATCATGGGGTGTGTTTTACCTGCTGGTTTAAAACAAGCCCCTGCGCGTCAAGCGGCGTTAGAAGCTGGCTTAGAGCTGTCTACGGTTTGCACCACAATTAACAAGGTTTGTGGTTCTGGTATGAAAGCGGCGATGCAAGCGCATGATGCCTTAGTTGCCGGTTCTATTGATGTAGCGGTTGCTGGCGGCATGGAAAGCATGACCAACGCGCCTCACTTATTACCGAGTGGCCGTTCAGGCATTAAAATGGGCGCAGGCCAAGTGTTAGATCATATGATGACCGACGGTTTGGAAAATGCTTATGACGGTGTTGCTATGGGCTGTTTTGCTCAAGGCACAGCGGATGAAACCGGTTTTACCCGTGAACAAATGGATGAATACGCAATTCGTTCATTATCTCGCGCTAATGCAGCGATTGAATCTGGGGCTTTTGTTAATGAGATAGCACCCGTAACGGTAAAATCTCGTCGTGGTGATGTCGTTGTTGATATCGACGAGCAGCCAGGTAACGCGCGTCCGGATAAAATTCCTTCATTGCGTCCAGCGTTTAAAAAAGACGGTACCATTACCGCAGCAAACTCAAGCTCAATTTCTGACGGCGCGGCAGCCTTAGTGATGATGAAATTATCACAAGCACAAAAGCGTGGTTTAACACCACTATGTAAAGTAGTGGCTCATGCAACACATGCGCAAAAACCGGCGGAATTTACCGTAGCGCCAGTGGGAGCAATGCAAAAGGTATTAGATAAAGCTGGCTGGAGCACAGCTGAGGTTGATTTATTTGAAATTAATGAAGCGTTTGCCATGGTGACTATGCTGGGCATGAAGTCGTTAGAATTAGATGCGGAAAAAGTGAATGTTAACGGCGGTGCATGTGCGCTAGGTCATCCGTTAGGCGCTAGTGGCGCCCGTATTATGGTAACGCTAATTCATGCATTGAAAAATAAAGGTCTTTCTAAAGGCGTTGCTTCTTTATGTATCGGTGGCGGTGAAGCGACGGCGATTGCCTTAGAGATGTTATAATTTTGCTGTTGCGTAAATGGTAAAAACCGCTGCAATTGGTAGCGGTTTTTGTTTTTAGGAAGAGGAAAAATTAAATGTATAGCATTAAATTGCCAGCGCAGTTTATTACTACGCCATGGAAAAATGGCCTGGGCGAAACCACGGAATTAGCGATTAACGAGGGCGGCACACTAGCAGACTTTGACTGGCGTATCAGCATGGCGACCGTTAATCAAGACGGTGAGTTTTCCAATTTTGACGGTTATTTTCGCCAGCTTACGTTAATTAAAGGCAATGGCATTAAGCTCCATCACCAAAACAAGCAAATGATGCAAAAATCTTGTGATAATTTAGTTAATTTACTGGATATCGCAGAATTTGACGGTGGTTATACTACTTACGGTGAATTAGTGCAGGGCGGTATTGTTGATTTTAACGTTATTACTAAAGCTGAAGCTATCGAAAGTAACGTAACTCCTGTCGTTGGTGAGCAAAGTATTACCCTAGCAACTGACAAATTTGTACTGATTTATGCAGTTGCTTCAGAAATAGCAATTGTAGTTAAAGGTGGGCAGACCCCGTTAAGGCTTGCACAAGGTGAATTATTTCAATGGCTCTCAAAGGAACATAAGCAGTTAGAATTAACGGGGCGCGATTTCATTATTGTTGAGTTAGCTAAAAAATAATACTTGCGTAAATCACTGATTGCCGTATGTTTTGTCTATTATAAGTGAAATAAGCGATAGTATGTTATCAACTGAACTGCCGTTATCTATTCAGGTTGCTCCTGAGTTACTTGAAGCACAGCAAACACTTAGTGGCTTGAGTAATAAATTAGAAGCGCTATTTAACTTTCGTACCATGACTGCTGGCTGGTATGGCGATGAAGATTGTATTTTGCGTATTCGGCTATCGCTTGAAACGCAGCAGAGTCTGGAATTAGCCAGGTCAGCAGGGGAACAGCAAGAGTTAAAGGAGCTGTCTGACGATGTCTTTGTGATTTTTGATATCGATAATTTAACTGTCAGCGCCTATATCGCGTTAACCGATAATGAACTTGCCCTTATCGAACAAACCGCCCAACTGCTACAACCGCTGTTAGATGCCAAGATCGTCAAAGTACTTAACTTTATCGCTGAGCAGCAGAAGTTATTTCCAATCGATTAGGTGCAATATTTTTTCCTTAACAACTTGTGCTAAGTTCGCTCATCTTTTGGCGAGTCCATTACCACATGAGTAGTAATAGTGTTTACCTGTGGGATTGCACCTAATACATCCGCATGGAATGATTTAAACGATTTGATATCTTTGGTTTCTACACGCAATAAATACTCAAAAGCGCCGGTAACGTTATGGCATTCTTTAACTTGTTCTGCGAGTTTAATTGCGGCTTCAAAGGCCAGTTGCGACTCGGTTGAGTGTTCGCCAAGCCCGATGCCGACATAGGCAATAAAGCTATTTCCCATTAGTTCACTGTCTAATACTGCTCGATAGCCTTTGATCAGTCCGGCATTTTCCAGTTCCTGTACCCGGCGCAAGCAGGCCGATGGTGATAAACCAATTTTTTCTGCCAGCTCAGAATTCGCGATTCTTCCGTTAGTTTTTAATTCTTGCAATATTGTTTCGTTATATTTGTCTATTTTAATCATTAATTGTTCATTATGGGGTTTTGGTGAATGTATTCGCGCAATAATTTTACTTTGATCTCTTTATAATTGCATAAAAAGTTAACTAGATAAAGGTGAACACATGACGTTGGAATTACTATCGGCTTTTGCCGCTTTTGCGTTTGTATCTTCAATTACCCCGGGGCCAAATAATTTAATGTTAATGAGCTCTGGAGCAAACTACGGTCTGAAGAAAACCATACCGCATTTATTGGGTGTAGGTATTGGTTTTACTTTAATGATTGCTATTGTTGGCTTAGGCGTCATGCAACTATTTAATGCCTTTCCTGTTACTTATGAGGTATTGAAAGTTATCAGTGTTATATATTTGTTATATTTGGCGGTTAAAATTGCAGGCTCGGCAAATAATACAGATCAACAACAAGCGAGTAGTAAGCCGATTACATTTTTTCAAGCGGCGATATTTCAGTGGGTAAATCCCAAAGCATGGATAATGGCAGTGACGGCAATCAGCATTTATGCGCCATCAACTGAAATTTTTGCTGTGCTACTGATATCAATGTTGTTTGGCATTATTAATTTACCCTGTATCAGTTGTTGGATAGTGTTAGGGCAAAAGATGCAACAGTTGTTAACTAATCCAAGGCGACTAAAATTTTTCAATTATACAATGGCGGCTTTGTTGGTAGTGTCAGTATTACCAACCATTTAAATGTAATTTGCGTAAGTTAAGGAAAATGCTCCAAAGGATCGTTTTTTCTTTTGTATCAAATTAGATAAAATAGCTAATGTGTTTAGTGATAACGAGTGTTGTTAGCCTCTGGTAGCGGTAACTTATTCACTGATTTTGGTTTGAATTTCACCAGATATAACTGAGAATATTTTGAATTATTTAGCGCATCTTTATTTTGCCCAGCCCAATGCCGATTCGCACTTTGGTAATCTACTTGGAGATTTTGGTGGCAACAGACAGTTAAAGCAGATGCCTGTTACGGTAAAAAACGCGTTAGATAATCATTATCTGGTCGATAAATTCACCGATAACCACCCAGCGGTAAAAGCAGCTAAACAGTATTTTTCAGCCAAACGTAAGCGCTTTGCCAGCATTGCCATTGATGTCGTCTTTGATCATTTTCTTATTCTGCACTGGCAACGCTTTCACCAAACGCCACTCGTTGACTTTAAACGAAAAAGTTATCGGCTTTTAAATCAGCGAATTGATGATATGCCTGACAGGATGCAACGAGTTGTTATTAATATGACGCAAAATGACTGGTTCAAAGAGTACGAAACCATAACGGGTATCGGCCTGGCGCTGGATAATATTGCCAAACGAATTCGTTTTGCCAATCACTTTGCTGGAGCAATTGAAGATATTGATCGTCACTATAGTGAGTTAGATGCGGTATTTTTAGAATTCTTCCCACAGTTAATTACCCATGTTAATCAACATAAGCTCGAAGATAATGATGGCGCTTAAACGGAATCTTAAAAGGAATAGTTAAGTGGAAATACACCAAATTCAGGGATACATACAATCAATTTATTTTGCCGTTTATCAGGACAAAATTTTGCTTTTAGATGGTTGCTGTAAAGCTGATATTAAGCAAATTGAGCGTTTTATTACCCAGGAATTAAATCGTCCCATCGAGCAGCTTAAAGCTGTTGTGGTTACTCATATGCATCCTGATCATGCAGGAGCTGCCAATACCCTGAAAAAGCGCTTTGGTTGTAAAATTATTTCTGGTTTGGCAGATGGAGAATGGTATAGCGGTATTGATGGCTGGCTAATGTACATTAGTGATATTTTGTTAACGCTATGGGTAGCAAAACGGCTTAACAAAAAAAGGCAACATATTTGGTATCTACCCAAATTAAACGCCGACTATTTACTGAAAAACGATGAGTTAATTCCTGGTTTTGAAGACTGGCAAGTGATTGAAACTCAAGGGCATACCGACAGAGATATTTCACTTTTTCATCTACCAACACGCAAGGTTTATGTCGCCGATTTGGCGGTAAAAGTTAAAAATAAATTTATTCCGCCATTTCCTGTTTTCTATCCTAATCGTTATCGAAAATCACTTGAAAGAATTGAACAGTTAAAGCCTTCGAGTGTCATTCTCGCTCACGGCGGTGAAGTCTCCGTCAGTCATCAAGAATATCTGCATTTAGTGAGTTTAGCCCCTAAAGTGCCATTAACCCACTGGCGCGCTACAAAAGCGAAATTGAAAAAGCTGTTTAGCTAGGCATATAAAATAAGCACATTACTTAAACATAAAGTAGTTTGTTGTAAGGGAGTACATTTTCGATTAGTGTATGATTTATGATAATTTTTTGAAGCTTATTAGTGGCTGATATCAAAGCTGTTGTTAGCTTACAAGGTCTCATTAAGTTGTTAGCTCTTTTTCATAGTATGGAGACAATATGAAGTTTTTAGCGTTATTATCGACTATTATATCTTTCACTTGCTTTGCGCAAGTACAAACCATCAATATTCGTGATTTTGACATTGAGTATGAACTTACAGGCTCAGGTAAACACATTATATTGCTTGAAGCGGGAATGGGAGGGGATTTAAGCGATTGGGATACAATTATTCCAAGCTTTTCAAAATTTGCTAGGGTTCTACGTTATTCTCGAGTAGGTAATGGGAATTCAACACAAACAAATCAACAGTTTAGTGCAGAGCAATATGCATTTTATACAAAAAATTTGTTAGATGCCTTAAAAATTAAAGGGCCTGTAATTCATATTTCTCACTCATATGGCGGTATGTTAGCAAGGGCTTTTGCGGCTCAATACCCTGATTCAGTTGAGGCACTACTTTTAATCGATCCCTCAAATGAACATGACTTAGACATTGCACAAGAAATTGATTTGTCGAGAGCTATAAAAGAAACTAAATGGCTCAAAGATATAGGATTAAAAAATGGCATGGCTAATGAGTATTTAGACTATTGGTCTAAAAGACCAATGCCTAATTTTGAGCAAATTGGTGATAAACCAGTAACGGTAATATCTTCAATTAAAAAGTGGGAAAATCCACCTATTTTGCAATTAACTGACGTAGGCAGAGTTAAAATGGCGGAGTCTAATAAGGTTTGGGCTGAGGCTTTTCCAAAGGGTAAGGCTGTTTTTACAGAAAATAGCAATCACTACATTCAAAAAGAAGAACCGGAATTAATTTTGAAAGAACTATCTGAAATTATGGCAAAGTTGCAATAAAAAGCTAACAATTCATTGCAGTGTGGGACTTTTAACAGTTGGCTGTTCTTACTGCGTTCGTTATAAAGTTAATCAATTTTAGCGTAATTGATATTTTGCTTGCTTTAAATTAGATTGGTTTTACTAAGGAGAGCTAAATCATGAAAAGTGTTAAATTTATCTATTTGTATTTTTTCTCAGGTGTGTTGTTTTTGATCACAGCCGGAGCTTTTTATTCATCGGATGATAGTAACCTTACTCCCGTATTTGCCAGTATTGGTTTCGCCATTATTTCAATCAGCTTTGTGTTGCTCGGCCACAGTAAAAGTTGCAAACATAAAAACAAACAATAGCGTCCAATTTTTATCACAAGTTATTTAAAAGAACGCAAAACTTTTTTATTAGCTGAAAAACAGCACTGCCATTGTTATTAAAAATAAATCTCTTTTTCTATTCTATTGGTGGTGTCTTGAATCGCGGTATTGCTTTGGTGACATGCCGACGATTTTTTTAAATAACCGGGAAAAATAATAAGGGTCATTATAACCAAGTGATTCGCCAACACTTTTGACCGTTAATTCACTGTTATCAAGTTGAAAACAAGCCTGTTGAATTTTTAGGTTGATAAAATGCTGAATCGGCGAGGTGTCGGTTAGTTCTTTGAATTTTTTCGCAAAGTGAAACTTTGATAGTTGACTGTAATGCGCCAGTACATCGAGATTGAGCTCTTGATGAAGGTTATTACGCATCAGGTTTTCAATCGCCTCGAGATCAAAGTTGGTAGCTTTGCTAAATTCAGCGGTTCTAAGCTGCAACGCTAAAAAACTTAACGCCTGCTGTAGTAAATGCACTGCGTGAATGACGTTAGTCGCGGTATAACCACGGCTGCCGAGCTCAAGCAGATAGTCGAAATCGGCAATAATATTACTGAGTACGCCAACATGCGCCACGCCATCATCCATTTTCATTAATAAACGTTCGGCGAAATCATCGGCGAGTTTACCGGCAAAGTTAATCCAGTAAACGGTGTTATCTTGCTCAGCCTGATAGGAAAATGCCTGATGAGGAGGAATAAGTACAAGATCGCCACGGTTTATCGTTCTGACTTTATCTTTGTAATCTAATGCTCCCTGGCCAGACTGGCAGTAAATCAGGCTGTATTGCTCATGATGTTGTTGGTTAATTTGATAGTTATCGCTTTGTAAGTATTTGCCCAGTGCAATCGGGTAAAGTCCAGAGGTTAATGCGTGTTCTTTTAATTTTTTGAGCAGAAACAGCGGAATGATTAACCGTATGTCTTGCTGATCAATTAACGAATTGTGCTGGCTCATTATAAATTTGACTGATACTTACTAAATAAAATAACAATATAGTCCATCAACAAGCCAAGAAAATCAATTTTATCTGCTTTTTCTATGTGTTCTAATTTAACTAATAATCACAATTTACCACTAAAAGTACAGTCTGTTACTAAAGTTTTGATCTGAAAGTGAAGAAAAACTCGAAATCTTTAAGGTCATAGTCAATAGTTGTTAGCAGGCAATTACCGGATAAAAGCAAAGAGAGTCACACATGAGTGCACAGAGATATCAGTTAAAGAACAAAATCCGTATTGTTACTGCGGCGTCATTGTTTGATGGCCATGATGCAGCGATTAATATCATGCGTCGTATTTTACAATCGAGCGGCGCGGAAGTGATCCATTTGGGGCATGACCGTAGTGTTGAAGAAGTGGTTAATACAGCGATTCAGGAAGATGCCAATGCCATTGCCATGACCTCATATCAGGGCGGCCATAACGAATACTTTAAGTACATGTATGACTTGCTTAAGGAACGTGGCTGCGAGCATATCCGCATCGTCGGCGGCGGTGGCGGGGTAATTCTGCCTTCAGAAATCAAAATGTTGCACGACTATGGCATTACCCGTATTTATTCGCCGGACGATGGTCGTGAATTAGGCTTGCAGGGCATGATTGATGACATGCTTGAGCGTTGTGATTTTAAAACCGGCACTAACGTTAAAAAAGATGACGTTGCTAATTTAAAGAAAAATAACAAACAGGCAATTGCCCGCTTAATTTCTGCCGCAGAAAATGCACCTGAAGAAAATAAAGCCGCATTAGATAAAATCCGTAAAATTGCTTCAACCAGCAAAACGCCGGTGTTAGGTATTACCGGTACTGGTGGTGCGGGGAAATCATCTCTTGTAGATGAACTAATCCGCCGCTTTTTAATGGCAACACAAGACAGTAAAATTGCCATTGTCTCAGTCGATCCGTCAAAACGTAAAACCGGCGGTGCGTTATTGGGGGACAGAATTCGAATGAATGCGGTTAATAATGATCGCGTTTATATGCGCTCGTTAGCGACTCGTCAATCAAACCTGGCGTTATCGGTTTATGTTAATGATACGCTGGATATTTTAAAAGCAACCGATTTTGACCTGATCATTTTGGAAACCTCCGGTATTGGCCAGTCAGATACCGAAATTGAAGAACATTCAAATGTTTCGCTTTATGTGATGACGCCTGAATACGGCGCGGCAACACAATTAGAAAAAATCGATATGCTCGACTTTGCTGACATCATCGCGGTTAACAAGTTTGATAAACGTGGTGCTCAAGACGCGTTACGTGACGTGAAAAAACAATACAAACGTAACCGCGGCATGTTTGAAGCGGGTGATGATCAAGTACCTGTATTTGGCACAATCGCCTCGCAATTTAACGATAAAGGGATGACCGAGCTATATAACGCGGTGATCACTGAGTTAAATAATAAATCCCAGCAAACGGTTGCTGAGCTGTTAACTATTGATGGCACGCAAGAAGAAAAAGCCAGCGTTATTCCTGGTAAACGTACGCGTTACCTTTCTGAGATTTCAGAAAATAACCGTGGTTATGATGAATGGGTCGAGCAACAGGCAAAAGTTGCCCAAAAGCTTTACGGTATTCAGCAGGCGATTGATACCGCATTAGAAAGCGGTGAAGACTCAGGTAAAGAATTAGCGGACAACTTACAGACGTTATTTGAGAAAACCGCACTTGATTTGGATCCGAAAAACAAATTGATCATTGAACAATGGGCGGAAAAAGTAGAAAAATATAAAAATCCGCTATTTAAATTCCAGGTACGTAATAAAGAATTATCGATTGAAACGCATACCAAGTCGTTATCACAATTGGATATTCCTAAAGTTTGCTTGCCTAAATATCAAGGCTGGGGTGATATCTTAAAATGGAGCTTACAGGAAAACGTACCGGGTGAATTCCCATATACTGCTGGTTTATTCCCATTTAAGCGTGAAGGTGAAGATCCAACCCGGATGTTTGCCGGTGAAGGTGGCCCAGAGCGTACTAACCGACGTTTCCACTATGTATCAAAAGGCATGCCGGCGAAACGTTTATCAACGGCATTTGACTCGGTAACTTTATATGGTAACGATCCGCACTTGCGTCCAGACATTTACGGTAAAATTGGTAATGCAGGGGTTTCTATCTGCTGTTTGGATGATGCGAAAAAACTCTACTCTGGTTTTGATTTGGCGCATCCGGCAACTTCTGTTTCTATGACCATTAATGGTCCGGCACCCATTTTATTAGGCTTTTTCTTAAATGCCGCCATTGATCAACAATGTGAGCGCTATATCACAGAAAATGGTTTACAAGCTGAAGTTGAAGCGAAAATTAACAAAATCTATCAGGATAAAGGTTGTGAGCGCCCGCGTTATCAAGGGGAATTGCCGGAAGGTAATGATGGCCTTGGTTTAATGCTGTTAGGTGTTACTGGTGATCAGGTATTGCCAGCCGATGTTTATGCTGAGATTAAAGCGAAAACCTTAACCTTAGTGCGTGGTACGGTACAGGCGGATATCTTAAAAGAAGATCAGGCGCAAAATACCTGTATTTTCTCTACTGAATTTGCCCTGCGCTTAATGGGTGATGTTCAGGAATACTTTATCGAAAAAGGTGTGCGTAATTTCTATTCGGTCTCTATTTCTGGCTATCATATTGCCGAAGCGGGTGCGAATCCTATCACCCAATTGGCGTTAACCTTAGCGAATGGTTTTACTTTTGTTGAGTATTACTTAAGCCGTGGCATGGATATCAATGAGTTTGGTCCTAACTTATCGTTCTTTTTCTCAAATGGTATTGATCCGGAATATGCGGTAATTGGTCGTGTTGCCCGTCGTATTTGGTCAAAAGCGATGAAGAATAAATATGGTGCCAATGCCCGTGCGCAAATGTTGAAATATCATATTCAAACCTCTGGCCGTTCACTGCATGCACAGGAAATCGATTTTAACGATATCCGCACTACCTTGCAGGCGTTGTATGCGATTTATGATAACTGTAACTCCCTACATACTAATGCCTATGATGAGGCGATCACTACGCCGACCGAGGACAGCGTGCGTCGCGCGATGGCAATTCAGCTGATTATTAACCGTGAACTGGGTTTAGCGAAGAATGAAAATCCAATTCAGGGTTCGTTTATCATAGAAGAGTTAACGGATCTCGTCGAAGAAGCGGTATTAACCGAATTTGATCGCATTACTGAACGTGGCGGTGTATTGGGCGCCATGGAAACCATGTATCAGCGCAGTAAAATTCAGGAAGAAAGCTTGTACTATGAAAACTTGAAACACACAGGGGAATATCCAATTATTGGCGTAAATACTTTCTTAAGTTCTAAAGGTTCACCAACCGTGATCCCAGCTGAAGTTATTAGAGCGACGGAAGAAGAGAAAAATTACCAGATTGATATGCTCGCTAGTTTGCATAAAGCCAATGAAGCACAAGCGAGTGAAGAAATTAAGGCGCTACAAAAGGCGGCATTACAACATGAGAATGTATTTGAACATATGATGAGTGCTTGTAAGGTCAGCTCGCTAGGACAAATCGTTAACGCCTTATTTGAAGTGGGCGGGCAATATCGACGCAATATGTAAACTTTTGCTACTAAAGTTGGGTGGCGGGTTATTGGCTTGCCACCTATGCTAACTTTCATTTACTTGACAAGGTTAAGGGCAAATTATGGATATCAGCACTGACATTCCCAAAAGTTTTAAAGCCTTTCGTATTCACCAAGTTACCGAAGGTGAGAAAAAGAAAATCTCCAGTGGTTTTGAGCAAATCTCATTAGATGAGCTGACCGATGGCGAGGTGGTGATCAAGGTCGCTTATTCTGACATCAACTATAAAGACGCATTAGCAGCAACGGGCAAAGGACGAATTTTACGCACTTACCCGTTAGTGGGTGGTATTGATCTTTCGGGTGTTGTTGTTAGTTCAAGTGATAGTCGTTTCAGCTCAGGTGACAAAGTCTTGGTATGTGGCGCGCAATTATCTGAACTTTATGATGGCGGCTATAGTGAGTATGCTCGGGTTAAAGCCGATTCTGTGGTTAATTTGCCAGAAGGCATGAGTTTACGTGATGCCATGGCGATTGGTACCGCCGGTTATACCGCAGCACTTGCGGTGCAGCGTATGGAAGATAATGGTCAAATCCCTGAACGTGGTCCTATTGTTGTTACCGGTGCTACCGGCGGTGTCGGCAGTTTTGCTATAAATATGCTCAGTAACATTGGCTACGAAGTGATTGCTTTTACCGGTAAAACCGAACAGGCTGATTACTTAAAGGCGCTCGGAGCCTGTGAGCTACTTAATCGACATGATATCGATATGGGCACTAAGCCGCTTGAAAGTATGCAATGGGGTGGCGCGGTTGATAATGTTGGTGGAGAAACTCTGGCATGGTTGACACGTACCACGAAAGTGTGGGGCAATATTGCTTCAATTGGTTTAGCGGGCGGTTTTAAACTGGACACAACTGTGATGCCGTTTATTTTACGTGGCGTTAGTTTACTCGGGATAAACTCGGTGGAAATGCCATTATCGGTACGTGAGCAGGGCTGGAAACGCTTAGCTTCAGATTTAAAGCCTACTTGTCTTGAGCTGATCGCACCTACAACTATTACCTTTGAGCAATTACCTGATGCATTTGATGCCTATGTTGATGGCACAGTAACTGGTAGAACCGTGGTAGCAATTGATGCGAGTCTGGATAATTAATGACGTTCTCAGCAGAACAGCTAGATAGCGCACCGGTTTTATTTGCTGAGCATAAAACCGCAAATAATAAAATATTAGCGGTTGCCTGTTTAAATTCACCGAAAACCTTAAATGCGCTAAGCGCAGTAATGATAGAACAATTACTGGCGAAATTAGCTGTTTGGCTGGCTGATCCTGATGTCGTTGCCATAGTGCTTAAAGGCGCGGGTGATAAAGCGTTTTGTGCTGGTGGTGATGTTGTCAGTATTTATCATGATTTAAAACAGCGTAGGCAAGAGCAGCAACTAGTGGGTGATTTGTTACCCGAGTCAGTGGTCGAAACAAGTCTGGCGAAACATTTTTTCACCCTGGAATATCAGCTTGATTTATTAGTGCATCAAGCGACCAAGCCGATAGTCGCCTTATTAAATGGTTATACCATGGGCGGTGGTATTGGCATAATGGCTGGTGCTAGTCATCGTATTGGGGCAACTAACTCAGTATTGTCGATGCCGGAAATATCTATTGGTCTTTATCCGGATGTTGCTGCTAGTTGGTTTCTCAATCAAATGTCTGCCGGAGTCGGTTTGTTTTTAGGTTTAACCGGCGCTTTTATTAATGCCGCAGATGGCCAACGCATTAATTTAGTTGATGAAATAGTAGAGCCGCAGAGGCTGCAAACGGCAATTAGCGATTTGTTAGTGTTAAATTGGCAAGCAGGTGAGCAGCAGAACCATCAGCTAATTACTGAATTTTTTGCCAAGCATAGACTAGAGAACAGGCAAGAATTAAACAGCAATTTGGTAGATTATCAGCCATTATTTAACCAGTTGGCTAATTGTCAAAATGCTGAGCAGGCATATGGTGCTATTATTGATTATCAGGATGAAGGCTTCTGGTTTAATAAAGCGCGTAATAAATTAATAGCTGGCAGCCCGTTAAGCGCCCATATTATTTTTGAACAGTTAAAACGTTGTCAGGAGCTATCGCTCGAACAATGCTTTGCACAAGAACTCAGGCTGTCACTTCGCTGTTGTCAGCATACTGAGTTTGTTGAAGGAGTCAGAGCCTTGCTGGTGGATAAAGATAATAAGCCTAAGTGGCAATATCAATCGCTTGAGCAGGTGGAAAAGTCGCAACTAGATTGGTTTTTTCGTCAATAAACAAATTTATATAAATCATAATTTGGCCATAGAGCCAGAGTAAACAATAGATAGGATAACGCATGAAATTAACAGATAAAGCAATCGTCATCACCGGCGGTGGGCAAGGGCTTGGCCGTGCAATGGCAATTAATCTAGCCAAAGAGGGCGCTAAGCTTGCGCTGATTGACTTGAATGAAGAATTATTAAAAGAAACTGTTGCCTTAATAGAACAAGCAGGTTCTTCTGCTAAGTATTATTTAGCTAATGTTACTAACGAAACAGAAGTAGAAAATACCTTTAAACAAATTAACAATGATTTTAATGGTATTGATGGTTTGATCAATAACGCCGGTATTTTGCGTGATGGCATGTTTGTTAAAGCAAAAGACGGTAAAGTCACCAAGAAAATGTCACTTGAACAGTTTCAGTCAGTAATTGACGTTAACTTAACTGGCGTATTTTTATGTGGTCGAGAAGCGGCAGTGCATATGATCGAATCTGGTAAAAAAGGCGTGATCATTAATATGTCTTCTATCGCCCGTGGTGGCAACATGGGACAAACCAACTATGCAGCATCTAAAGCCGGTGTTGTTGCGATGACAGTTACCTGGGCGCGTGAGCTGGGGCGTCATGGTATTCGTGTGGGGGCGATCGCACCTGGTGTTATCCGCACTGCAATGACAGATGCGATGAAACCGGAAATGCGCGATCGTTTAGAGAAAATGAAGCCAGTTGGCCGTTTAGGTGAAGCGGATGAAATTGCTCACACGGTGAAATATATTTTCGAGAATGAGTTCTTTACAGGCCGTGTTGTCGAAATTGATGGTGGCCTGTGCATGTAACTGCATAATGAAATTGAGAAAAAGCGAGGTTTACTCGCTTTTTTATGTACAGGAAGTACGGTATGACATGGTGCCATGGATGGCAAGGAGTGTCGGTCAGTAAATTTAAGCAAGTAAAGATTATTAAATGAACAAAGCACTATTTTTAGATCGCGACGGCATTATTAATGTCGATCACGGTTATGTTTATCAGCAACAAAATTTTGAGTTTGTCGAAGGTATTTTTGAGCTTTGCCAGCATGCAATCGCTAAAGATTATCTGTTGATTGTCATTACTAATCAGTCAGGCATTGGCCGCGGCAAGTATACAGAGCATGAATTTCTTGAATTAACTGAGTGGATGAAGCGACAGTTTCGCAATGAGCATTGTAAAATTACCGATGTTTATTTTTGTCCTCATCACCCCACAAAAGGTAAAGGTGAATGTCTAAAAGCGTGTCAGTGCCGCAAACCTGAGCCTGGGATGATATTAAAAGCAAGCCAGGATTATAAGATCGATTTAAAACAAAGTATTTTTATTGGCGATAAAATATCTGACATGCAAGCAGCACAAGCCGCAGGTATTCATAATAGAATTCTTGTTGCCAGCCAATATGATGATTATAAGCAAATAGAAGCCCATAGAATCGATAGCCTTAGTGATGCCAGCGCATATATTGACTAGTTTGTTGATTATTTGAGCAAACAAACCGGTATTTCAAAAAAAATGAAATTAACTGTTGACGTGGTCGCAA
>CAZUHQ010000013.1:22308-48467 GCA_964620605.1 uncultured Thalassotalea sp. | reverse complement strand
TAACCATTAGCTGTAATCAAAGCCTTGCCTCTAAGCCTTTTAATTCTCGCTGAATGATCAAATAATTAATTCACTTGGTATAAAATGCGACAGCGAGCGTTAAAAGACAATAGCCTTTACGATGGCTCGCTTTATTTATCAGATGAGTGGCGGTATTAGCGGTTTGAAGTAACGAAATACTTTTCTGGCTGAGTTAAGAGTTCAATTAGAACGCTAACATTATCAGTAATTTGTTGTGATATTCTTGATGGAAATAACTTAGCTAGTTTATCCAGATTATCGTATTGAGTATGCCAGATTTTCCCCCATTTGCTTTCGTTTTTACGATCACAAGCAGTGCGAGTTTCACTGTTATAGCAGTCCCATAACGCAGGGTGTGTTGATTGTGAATAGCCGTCATAACCGTCTTCACCATTAATGGTGAAATTAGTTGATTCAACATAGGCAATCGGGATACCGGCACAGGAAAATGGTGCATGATCAGACCATGAACCGGTAACACCCGCCGGATAGCCAGGATACTCAGGATGAATAATATACTGATGCTCTTTGCCCAAGACTTTTGTCGAAGCGGTTAATAGTGCCTCTCTGACTTGAGTATTGGCACTATATTTTTCTGATGAAGGCTCGCATTTATAAGGTTTGCTATGTGCGCTGTGGACATAAACGAAATCGCCACCGGCGATAGTATCAAAATTGATCATCGCCACTATTTGTTGTAACTCATTCGGTGTTTTGGCGAGTTGTTTAATATAATAATTTGAACCTTTCAGGCCAACTTCTTCGGCGCCGAAGGCGATAAAACGGATATTGTAATTACTTGGTGGCTGCTGATAGATAGCTTTGGCGATTGCCAGCATAGCAGCGACACCTGCGCCATTATCTGTTGCGCCCAGTGAGCCTTTTTTTGCCCCGGTCGAATCATAATGGGCTGCCAGTACAATAGTTTTTTTCAGTTCAGGCTTGGTATCAACAATCAGGTTCATTGAGGTTTTATTATCAAAGTGAAATGTTTGTTCTGTTACTTGAAAGCCGATAGTTTTAAAGGTGCTGCGGATAAAATTTGCGGCGTGCTTCTCCTGGCCTGAACCCGTTTCACGTGCACCAATGCCTGACTTTTCATCGGCAAGTTGCTTTAGATAACTATTGGCAAGTTGTTGATATGACAGCTCATTAGCTTGAGAAATACTACTAATGGCCAGTAAGATAATAGTTGCAAGTTTAATCACTGTTTTTACCACAATAATGTGCTCTTAATTTTGTTATAGTGAACGAATTAACGAATATTTTTATTGGTATAACCAAGATTATATGATGAAATCTCAGTTTTATGCAGCACTATTTTTATTGTTAGCGATGCGAGTTCAGGCAGCTAATTGCCCGGACTTTTTACAGGTCAGCTATCAAAAACTCCATTCCAGTCAATCTGTTGACTTATGTCAGTTAACTCAGGGCAAGCCAGTACTGATAGTCAATACCGCCAGTCATTGTGGTTTTACACCGCATTTCAAGCAGCTTGAAGCCATTCATCAAAAATATCAGTCACAGGGGCTGGTGGTGATAGGTTTTCCGTCGGATGATTTTTTCCAGGAAGAAGACGAGCAAGCAAAAACCGCCGAGATCTGTTTTATTAATTATGGTGTCACTTTCACCATGTTGACGCCGAGTGAAGTATGGGGTCGAGGTGCGAACAGTGTGTTTAAATTTTTAGCCGAAAAATCTACCTCGCCGAAATGGAATTTTTATAAATACTTGGTGGATGGCAAGGGGCAACAAGTGCAGGCCTTTAGCCCAAGGGTGGCACCGGATGATCAAGAATTTATTGCCGCGATTGAATCTTTAGTGGCTGAAAAGTGAATAGTAATGAGAGCAATGAATAGCTATTGTCGTTTAATCTTAACCGTTTTATCTCTGTGCTCATTTTCGTCTACAGCGCAGTTTGTCTTGGAACCGCAACCGAAAATATCAGGTAGCTGGCAGGTTAACTTAACTGATTTATGCCAAGTGGCGAAAAATACCCAAGCTTATTTGCAGGCGTTTCCTGAAGATGAATTTGCGGTACATGCCGGTAGTGATTTGATTAACGGCATTGATCTGGAGCGGGTAGAGCAAACTCTGGCATTTGTTTGTCAGTTAGCAGATAGGCAAGAGCAATTAACCGCCGAGTATTTAACCAAGCATTTTGATTTTTATCGCTGGCTGCCGAATAAACGGCAGGCGGATAAAATCGCCGCTAACAGTGACAATCAGGTGAAAAAACGTCTGTTAACTAATATTCCACAGCAGCAGATTTTTTTGACCAAGTACTATACCAAGCTGTTAACGGGCAGTGAGCGTAAAACACCGAATTTTGATCAAGCCCTGTACCGTTTGCCCTACGATGAACAGGGTATGAGCCTGGAACAAGCCGAGCACAAAAAAGCCCAGTTAACCCGTTATCAATATAGCCGTCAGCAAATACTGAGCGGGATACTGGAGCAAAAGAATCTCGCCGAGCCGCTGATCTGGCTAAGCGAAGCAGCGCTGCACGATGTGTTGTTGCAGGGCACAGGAGTGGTTGAGGTCAAGGGGCAGCGCCGGTATTTTAATGTTCATCGAAATAATGGCATTGCCTATGATTATACGCTTGGCAAAACGCAGCAGGCGCGCTATTGGTACTTTGCCGAAGTTAATAGCATTTTAGGTTATGGTAAAACGCTGGCGAGTAAAATTGCAATTAAAGAGAGTGTCACCTTTGCCGGTAATGTCGGCCAGTTAGGATTGGGCAAACTGTTTTTAATTAATTATGCCGTCGGTGAGCAGCAAATCAATCAAATGGGCGTGCTGGCAGATCAAGGTGGTGCTTTTGATAATAACTTGTTCCAGTTGGATTTTTTACGCGGCAGTTATCGCGGCTGGGAAGATTATTATCAGGCCAACAAGCAGTTACCTGACTATGCGAATGCTTGGTTGTTGCTGATTAAATCACCTCAATGATTTACCGCTTGGGCTGCTGACGGCGAGTCTGGCTTTTTGTCCTGGTTTAACGGCTCTGGATGATATTCCAGCGGTGCATCTTTTAGTATCTGACGAAGTGTATCCGTGTCTTCTGCGCGCATGGCGTCGATAAGCTGATCTAGGATTGATTTAACTTCCGGCCAGCTTAACGCCCTTTCATTGGCGGATAAAATACGTTGATGCTGTGTCGCCTTGGCATCGGCATCGATTAGCAGTTCTTCATAGAGCTTTTCCCCAGGACGCAGGCCGGTGTAGATAATCTCAATATCACCGCCAGGGTTCGTCTCACTTTTAACGGTTAAGCCCATTAAATGGGTCATATTCAGTGCCAGATCGACAATTTTAACTGGTTCACCCATATCGAGCAGGAATACCTCGCCACCTGTGCCCATGGCACCAGCCTGGAGTACTAACTGTGCGGCTTCCGGAATGGTCATAAAATAGCGAATAATATCCGGATGGGTAATAGTGATTGGGCCACCAGCCTTGATCTGACGTTTAAATAGCGGCACCACTGAACCGGATGAACCTAGCACATTACCAAAACGCACCATAACAAAACGGGTATTATGATCTTTTACCGCCAGTGCCTGAAGAATAAGTTCAGCCAGGCGCTTGGTCGCGCCCATGACATTAGTCGGCCGTACTGCTTTATCAGTGGAGATCAAAACAAAAGTTTCGACGTTACAGTACACGGCGGCCTGAGCGATTTCATAACTGCCAAGCACATTGTTGGCAATGCCGGCCATAACATTATTTTCCACTAACGGTACATGTTTATAGGCGGCGGCATGGTATATGGTTTGTACTTGCTCGCTGTGAAAAATTGAGGTCATCAAGATACCATTTTGTACATTGCCGATCAGCGGCACTAAAGGAATAGTTAAGTTATGTTCTTTAAGATAAACCGTCAGTTCCTGGTTGATCTCATAGAGTAACGCCTCACTAACATCCAATAGCACCAGCTTGGCCGGGTGTTGATGGATAATCTGCCGACACAGCTCTTTGCCGATCGAACCACCGGCACCTGATACCATTACCACTTTATTGCTGATGTTGGCGCTCAGTAATTCAGGGATAGGAGCAACCGGTTCTCGGCCTAACAGCTCATCTACCGAGACTTCCCTGAACTGGTCGATTTTACGTTTGCCGGAAACGATATCTGCCATATTGGGGATAGTTAATAACTCCAGTGCGAATGGCTCAAATTTGGTGATAATTTCCTGCATGCGGTTTTTATTAAGCCGGGAGACCGCGATTAATACTTTAAACTGACCATATTGTTTTATCAGCTTTGCGATATCCTCTGGCGGATAAATATTAATGCCAAGCAGTTCTCTGTGGTGATAACGACTTTTTTGGTCGATAAAGGCCAGTGGCTGATATTGCTTGCCGAGCAATAAAGTATTGGCCAGCTGTTGCCCGGTATTGCCTGCACCGTAAATGACTACGCCTTCGCGTTCGTCAAACCAGGTTTTATTGATGATTATGCCGATTAACAATCTAACACCTGCGATAAAAAAGCAGGCGATGGTAAAAAATACGATTGGCACAGAGCGCGGTACAAAGGCGTTAAACAAAAGGCCGGTGAGGTAAAAAATTCCGGTGGCGATCACTAATAAACCGGCAACTTTCAGTGTCGATTTGGCATTGAAAAAACGCACCACGCTGCGGTAAGTACCGGCAAAATAAAATAACAGCATAGTGCTTAAGCTAACGGTTGCAAGTACTGATAGCTCGGCCGCTGATATTTCTATATGTGAAGCACCTAAACGTAAAAAATACGATAGTAAAAACGCCAGCGTCAGTGCGCAGAGATCATAGCTTAATGCCAGCATTAATTTTAATGAGCTTGGCATCAGATCGATCTTACGTATCATGGCAATTTTCCTTAAAATTCGTCATTTTGCTGACCAAGATGACAAGGTTATTATCATAACGCTAATTCGCTAACTGCTTTTGATAGTGTTTAGCGTATCGGTTATTTGCTCTACCATAAAGGTGATTTCTTCACTGGTTAAGCTTGGATGCACTAAAAACATCAAACTGGTTTCACCTAATTGTTTGGAATTAGGCAGTGGTTGCTGTGGTTTAAATGTCGTGTTATCAAAAGCTTTTTCCAAATAAACCTCAGAGCAGCTGCCGGAATAGCAAGGGACGCCTGCCTGATTTAGCGCGTCGATGATCTTGCCTCTCGACCAGTTTGCAGGTAACTGTTCAGGATTGACAAAGGCATAAGCCTTATAAAATGCGTGTTCAATATGTGCTGGAACCTCGGGCACATCAATAAAAGTAAACGCCTGACATACCGTTAAGATTTGCTTTGCATTATCACGACGTTGCTGGTGCCACTTTGGCATTTTCGTGATTTGAATACGCCCGATTGCTGATTGCATTTCGGTGAGCCGCCAGTTGGTACCAAATGATTCGTGTAACCAGCGATAGCCGGGAGGATGCTGCTTCTCGTAAACCGCGGCGTAGGACTTGCCGTGATCTTTAAATGCCCAGGCGGTGCGCCAGATATCTTCATTATTGGTGGTTAACATGCCGCCTTCGCCACCAGTGGTCATAATTTTGTCCTGACAAAAAGACCAGGCGCCGATATCGCCTATGCTGCCAACACTGCGGCCTTTGTATTTAGCGCCATGAGCCTGAGCGCAGTCTTCGATAACATCAAGCCGATGTTGCTTGGCCAATGCCATGATCTCGTCCATTTCACATGGCCAACCGGCTAAATGGACACAGATAATTGCCTTGGTGTGTTCAGTGAGTACAGGAGATATGGTGGTGGCACTAATATTTTGGCTATCGAGTTCGACATCAGCAAATACCGGCGTTGCGCCACAATTAATGATACAGCTGACTGACGCAATAAAGGTACGGGAAGTTACTATGACTTCATCGCCCGGGCCAATGTTTAGACTTTTTAGTGCCAGATCCAGTGCTAAGGTGCCATTGGCAACCGCCACTGCATATTTGCTGTCGGTAAACTCGGCAAATTCCTGCTCAAATTGCCTGCCTTGCTGACCTGTCCAATAATTGACCTGGTTAGAGCGTAATACTTGAGAAACTGCGTTGATTTCCTGCTCGGAAAAATCAGGCCAGGGAGAAAATTCAGTATTTAACACATTAATGCCTTAGTGCTTTAGTTGATTAAATATCTTTAATGCGGCGTGCTGGCACACCAACGTATAAGCCATTGGCCTGGGTGTCTTTGGTTACCGCGGCTCCGGCACCAATTTGGGTGTTTTCAGCAATATTAATAGCTTGGACACTGCTGCTGCCAACGCCAAACCAGCTAGCCTGACCAACGGTTACCGTGCCAGCTAAATGGGCGCCGGGTGAAATATGAACGGCATCGGTGAGTTGGCAATCGTGATCTATAGTGGCGGCGGTGTTAATAATACAGGCGTTACCGATTTTGCTGCCCGGGTTGATCACGGCATTGGCGAAAATGACATTGCCCTTACCTAGCTCACTATGGTTGCTGATCACCGCAGTTGGGTGAATAATATTCGGCAGATGGGCATTGGCTTCATCCAGTGCTTGAAACAGGGCCAGCCTTGCCTGATTGTTACCTATGGCGAGGGCAAAGCTGTACTCTTCTTTGAAGCATTTCCAAATCGCAGATTTTTCAATGATTGGCCAGGCGAGGTTTTGCTCACGTTCGGGAAAGCTATCGTCTAAAAAAGCAATCTCGCAGTACTGACGACTCGCTTCGGCACAATCGGCAATTACCCGGCCGTGCCCGCCTGCTCCTATGATTAATAATTTACTCATCACGATTCCCCGTAAATTTTGTCATGGTTGCCTGCCCATAAGCATTGATGTCTGCTTGTTGGAATACTTTTTTTATCGTTAAAAACAGTATTTTAATATCAAGCCATATGGATTGATTATCAACATACCAGGTATCAAGTTCAAATTTTTCTTGCCAGCTAATGGCGTTGCGGCCATTAACCTGTGCCCAGCCGGTAATACCTGGGCGAACATTATGGCGACGCGCCTGCTCGGTAGAATACAACGGCAGATACTCGGTTAACAATGGCCTTGGGCCGACCAAGCTCATATCACCTTTGATCACACACCACAGGCTCGGCAGTTCATCTAAACTGGTGGCTCTGAGCTTTTTGCCAAAACTAGTCAAACGTTCACTGTCTGGTAACAGTTTGCCACCGGCGTCTTTATCGTCTGTCATTGAGCGAAACTTGAATAGCTTAAACAGTTTGCCGTTTAATCCGGGGCGTGGCTGCTTAAATAGCACAGGTTTACCGAGTTTTTTCGATATCTGATAAGCTAATATTGCGATCATAGGAGATAATATTAGCAATAGGGTGCTAGCGACAATGAGGTCGAATAGTCGTTTAACCATTTTGTTTGTAACTCGTTTCTACATATTCGACAAATTGCTGTGCGAGTTGTTGTCGATCAAATTGCTGTTGTGCAAGTGCTAATGATCGTTGAGACATTCTAGTTAGCAATTCGCGTTGTTCGTTTAGTTTAATTAATGCGTTAGCAAGCGCAGATATATCATCGGGTGGTACGGCAATGCCGCATTGATGTTGTTCAATCAGTTCTGCTAACCAGCCAGGGTAGTTGTTAATAACAGGTAGACCAGCAGCGATATAGTCGAAAAATTTATTAGGTGAAGTACCGTAATAAAATGCCGGTATATTGGCTAACAGCTGTAAACCAACATTGGCACGTCGCATTAATCGAGATAATTTTTCTTTATCAACGGGCTCAAGAAATATTACATTATCCAATTTTTGCTGCTTTGCTTGTTGTTGCAACAAAGATTTGAGCTTGCCTTGCCCGATTAGGATTATTTTAATTTGATGCTCATGGCGTGCTTTTAATAGCGCTGCTGTGGCAATGATACTGTCTAAGCCATTGGCCTGACCATGGGTGCCGGCAAAGACCGCAACAAAATCGCTATCTGTAATACCTTGTGGTTGCCATGGCTTTGCTTTGCTGTCGGCTGAGAATATCGCTAAATCACATCCGTTTGGGATAAGTGCAACTTTTTTTTCTGCAACAAGGTGTTGTTGAATTCCGCTAACTATGCCAGGCGATAGCCCAATATGGCCTTGGGCACTTTTGTATGCGAGCCATTCGAGGATGGACATTAGTTTTAGTATTAACGGGTTTTTGATCACCCCCATCGCTTTAGGTAGCTCAGGCCATAAGTCTCTTACTTCAAATATAAAGTGTTTTTTCCTCAGCCAGCGGGCGATGATACCAGGTATTGCGGCGGTAAGAGGGGTTGAGGTGGCAAACACTAGGTCATAATCTTGAGTAAGCGCGAGTTTAATGCTTTGTATGGCAAACTTAGCAAATGCAAAGCTACGTTGAACAAAGCTTTGACTGTTTGAATAGTCGACAGCAAATTCTATTATCTCTATGCCTGCAATATTGCCTTGGCGTTGACCATTAACGAAACTGGAGGTCAACCCTGTGTTACCGCCACTGTAACTGCCACATACCATAGTGACGTTATGTCCTGCTGCGATCAGCTTTTTTGCCATTTCGTATGAGCGAATTCCGGTTGCGCCTTTGGGGGTCGAGAAGTGTTGGTGAAAGTATAGTATGTTCATTTATTGCCAACTGACTAGTGTTGTGACTGTACTAGGTTGACAGACCGTGATTTCTAATACAGGTATTTGTTCTTTTTTTAAATAATATCTTGACTGAAAACCGTCAACAAGGGCTATTTTTTTGATGTGCTGTTTTGATGTAATTGTAATCGTAAACTGATTATCCGTTAATATATTTCCGTTAAGATGCCATTGCTTTTGGGGAAGGTGCCAACGTAGTGTTGCACTATGGCTAAAGCCGGAAATTGTATCGGTTATGGTTACCTTGTGGTTAGATAATATAACTTGCCGTTGGTGACTATGATGATAGTGATTGAGGTAAAATGCGCTTAGTGAACTGTTACTTGGCCGTTGCACAGATGTCTTTATCCAATTGGAAAACAAAAAGCGTGATAATCTTGGCATTTGTTCAAGCTGGTCAAATTGTACGGTATTGTGAGAGCGCACGCTGGTAAAATAATCTTGCAAGTTTGGCTCACAGTTATAACTATAGCTACCGGTTCCAACGAATAAATTTTCTTTGTTAATCCACAGATCCAGGTGTAATGCGTCGCAAGTGGCTGGACGAAATTTTAAGTTAGGGGTGCGAATATAACCGCGGACTTGTTGTTGACTTAAACTGTGATAACTGCTGGAAAGCTCACCCTTGTTAAGTTGCGGTGCTGACCAGCTATTGTTTTGGCTTAGAGAAAAAAGTGTCATCAACTGTTGATAATTAGTCTGGGCTGGGTAGGGGGCTTGCTTAAAGAATAGTTTAAATGCCCATTGCAACGATGGTCGATAATCTAGATAGTCGCAATTAGTCACAGGTAGCAGTTGGGCACCGTCATTGTGTCCCAATAGAGGAGCTCTGCCTGTATTGGGTTCTACCAGAGTGTATAACCATTGGCAGGCTTTTTTTGCCTGTTGATAAAAACGCTCACTGAATTTTTTTTGCTGAAAATGTTGGCGGAAAAACTCTGCCAATGTCAGAGTATCTAGCATTAGTCTGTGGTAATTCAATGAGTGTTGGCTGAATGCGCCGTCTTCTGCGATGAGTTTATTGGCTCGGTTTTCTAACCAGTATCGCCCAGCTACTTTCCATCGGTTAACATCATTTAAATGCGCAAAGTTTGGTTGCTGTTCTAACACAAGGCTGCCAATAAATAATGCCGATGCTTCGCTGGTGCCGTGGTTATTATCCTGTGCCATAGCGTAATGCAGTGTGGGAGCTATGCGCTGTAAATGATAATAAATCAGCTCAGTTAAAGCTGTACTGGGTTGCTTACTCTGGTTGAGTAAATAACTGGCAGAAGTTAAATGTAATACCCGAATGGCAGCTTCCTGGCCACACTTCCAGTTAACTCCTTGATTGATCGGATTGTGATAACACCAATCGCTCAACCAGGAATTGATGGTACGAAGAATTTTTTGATCTTGTGTTGCTAAATAATTAACGCTAAAAACTAATAACCAGTTAAAGCGAGAGAGTTCCCAAACAGTTTTAATATCGCCGATATCAAGATCAAAATCACCGATTTTACTCCAGTGTTTTTTATTGTGTTTGACTTGGACTCCGCTCGTGATCGAAGCCTGCCAATTAGGCAGCTGTGTGTTATCAATATTCAGCCAGCCGAAGCCATAATGTTGTTTGATTTTTTGGATATTATTGTTTGTTTTTAATGACTGAACCGTAAAAAAATCAATGGACTGGTTGTTTGGATTAAGTTGCTTTATCGGGAGCTGACGAGCGAAATAACCCGTTTTAATGGCTAAACGGTAGATAAAGACATAAATAAGATTAGTAACACCTAACCGATAGTAAGTAACAAATTTAGTTAATATTTTTTGCATTATTTAATGTGAAGTGTTCTTATTATGTCGATTTTAAGACTATGGCTATAACATAACCTTTTCTGAAATAATAATCTCGACAAACTTATTGATTTTTTAGTAAGCAAAATTATGAAACTGCTGTTCGTGTTTAATACGTTAATTAAATCATCCTCTTTATTGTTTGGTTTTATTATAAGTGTGTTTGTTACTCATTATTTTGGCTCGGCAGCATTAGGTTTATATGTGCTTTTTGTGACTTTACTAAATTTGTTGTTAATCGTAGTAAGGGGCGGGCAAGATCGTCTGTTAATTAAGGAATTAGCTGATAATAAGGCGAATAGCCGAAAAATTTTGTCCGAAGCCTTTATATTAGTTTTGTTGATGGGAAGTTTTGCTTCAGTCTTGGTTATTACATTTATTGGTCTTGGAATGATCAAAGCGCCAGCATTAATGTCAGTCACTCAGTTTGTTATTTTTTTAGCTTTCTCTGCTTTGGCTTGCGGGATAATGTCAATAGTTGTGGTGACGTTACGAGCTAGAAACTATGTTACGCAGGCTAATATGCTAGAAGGGCTTCCGTTAAATATTTTGCTATTGCTTGGGCTGGCGTTAGTTGTGTTAATTGTTGATTTTCCATCTCCCACTTTGCCTATTTTTTTGTATAGTCTTGTTGCCTTTCTAGTGGCAACTGGCTCGGTTATTTATTTAAAAAATAAATTTGCATGGCAGCTTGAGCTCAACAATCTGGATATTGTTAACCGATTTAA
Organism: uncultured Thalassotalea sp.; assembly: GCA_964620605.1. GTDB lineage: Bacteria > Pseudomonadota > Gammaproteobacteria > Enterobacterales > Alteromonadaceae > Thalassotalea_E. The sequence goes on along the minus strand of CAZUHQ010000013.1, from coordinate 37,291 downwards.
GCTCGGGTTACCTTTTATGCTTATTTTTGGCACAACGAGTTTAAATACCAGTATTGATACTTTAATGGTGAACTATTATTTATCAATCGAAGAAGTGGCGTATTACAATGTTGCACTAAAACTATCGTCTCTTATACAGCTCGGCTTAGTTATCAGCACCAGTTTAATTATTGGAAAAATGGCAAAGTTGTATCAAAGTAAGCAGATTAAGCAGCTGCGACTTGTTATTCGTCAATCAATTTATCTGTCTCTTTCGTTAGCTATGGTGATTATCTTACTTTACGGTATTGCTGTTGATGATATTTTATCACTTTGGGGAGCTGAATTTACCCTTGCTAAGCAGCCTCTGTATATTTTGGTGCTGGCTCAGTTTATTAATGTTTGTTTTGGGCCGCTGGGGGTCATGTTGACGGTTTTAGGGAAAGAGAAACAGGTTTTGCTATGGTCAATAGGCACTTTATTAATCAATACCTTGGGTAATTTTATTTTAGTACCCTATTTGGGGATCACTGGGGCTGCTATATCTACGGCATGTGCTGTTGTTATCGAGAACCTTGTTTTTTACGGGATAGTAAAATATTTCGGTTTATTGAATATTAAGCTGGCAGATAAGGCGGCTAATTAACTATGTTGTCAAACGGTATTGGCTATTTTTACCGCTTTTTGAGTTTATCGATTGCGTCGATTTGCCTGTTGAATCTCAATGGGGTTGGGGTAATGTTGGTGGGAATAAATCAACTGTTTTCGCCACTACTCTTATTAATTTCGCTATTATTGATTTTAATCGGATTGCGCAAGGACTTTGCGATATCCACTGAATTTGGTGTGTATTTGTTGGCAATTGCCGCTTATCTCATTATTGGTGGTATTGTCGGTATTCTTGCAACCGAAGCGCATGCTGATCGAGTGCCTTCATTACTACTTCGTTATTTTACCGCAATAATTGTCACTATCGCAGGATATTATTCGATTTTATTGTGTTATAGCGATCGTGTAGAACCTATTAAGATTATTTTAGTTTTATCAGTAATAGCAACTTTCTTTATTCCATTTGGTTCAGAATTAAACACGAGTGGTCGAATTATTGTTGATAGTCAACGTGGTGCGGGATTATTTGGTAATCCTAACGAGGCGGGAATTATTGCAGCTATGGGATTAGCCTGCACTTTGACTTTTGTTAAGCGTAAATATTTAGCAGTAACATTATCGTTGTTTTTTATTAGTATGGCGGTGTTAACATTCTCTAAAGCCGTCTTACTAATGCTGATCATGGTGTACTTTGCTAATTTACTGTTGAAAGGAAATATTTCAACCGGCGCTATTCGACTGATTGCTGGGGGTGTTTTACTTTTTAGCTTATTGATTGCATACCGGAGTGAAATTGTTGCCAATTTTGACGGTAATCAGGCGAAGCGTATAGATCAGTTTTTTAGTATTTTAATGCTTGAGCCATCTGAAGAATCTGTCGAATCTTCACGTGGTTACTTATGGAAACAAGGAATGGAATATATCTATAAGCATCCAATAGTGGGCAATGGTTTAGGAGCTTTACATTCAATGGAAGGGGCGAGTGTTTCGGTGAATGATGGAAAATCTCAAGGGGTACATAATTCCTATTTATTGAAATTTGGTGATTCTGGGATCTTGGCGTTTTTCGCATTTGTATTTTTTATTATTATTTCTTTATATCAATCATTTAAACTGGCAAAGTATCATATCTATGCCAGAGTGAGTTTTGCCTATTTTATGATATTTGCCTTAGATTGTGTCGCTACCCATAATGTTGAGCTATTAAGGTTCCATAATTATCTTATTGGTACTTCATTTGCATTTTTATATATAGCGAGGAAGTCGCTAGCAATAAGAAATTAATATGTGCGGTTTGGCAGGGTTGGTGACAGCACATGATGTTGAATTGTCAAGTGAACGCGTTCAGCGGATGATGCTGAAAATTAGAAGTCGAGGGCCAGACAGTCAAGGTTTATGGAATGAACAAGGTGTTTACTTAGGGCACAATCGTTTAGCTATCCATGATCTATCACTCGATGGTCATCAGCCAATGCAAAGTGAATGCGGTGATTACGTATTGGTCTTTAATGGTGAGATATATAATTTTCAGCAATTAAAAAAGCAATTACAGTCTTATCAATGTACCTATAAGAGTAATAGTGACACAGAAGTGTTATTGGCCTGCTTGCAGCATTTTGGCGTTAATAAAACCTTAATGCTAGTGGACGGAATGTTTGCCTTTGCTTATTGGTCGCGTAACGATAATAAATTAGTTATTGCAAGAGATAGGATTGGTGAAAAGCCATTGTATTATCGTTTTGCGCATGGTGAATTTGTTTTTGCATCAGAATTAAAAGCTGTGGTCGCCGGGTGTCTAGACAGGTTGAAAATTAATGACCACGCGGTTAATAGTTTTTTGAAGTATGGTTATATCCCAGGTGAGCAATCCATTTATTCAGGTGTACATAAGTTGCTGCCTGGACATAAATTATCTATCGATCTTCATTTCCCCATTAAAGAACCTGTTATTGAGCCATATTTTTCATTTGTTAATGATTATCATCAAAATTATGAGACTGATGAAAACCCGCATGTGTTAGAAAAATTATTAATTCAAAGCGTAGATTTACGTTTGTCGGCCGACGTGACTGTTGGTGCATTTTTATCTGGCGGTATTGATTCGAGCTTAATTTGTGCAATTGCTAAGCAGGCTCTTGGTAAAAATATTAGTGCTCATACTATTGGCTTTATGGAGCCAGAATTTGATGAATCACAATATGCTTCAGATGTCGCACAATATTTAGGGTGTGAACATCATATTCATATGCTAACGCAGGAGGAAATGTTAAAGATTATACCTAAAATGGCAGAAACCTATTCTGAACCTTTTGCCGATGCCTCACAGTTACCGACCTATTTGTTATGTCAAAAAACCAGGCAGGAAGCAATTGTTGCTCTATCCGGTGATGCAGGCGATGAATTGTTTGGTGGTTATAGTCGATACCATATTGTATTGAAACGCTGGGAAAATATCGTGAAACAACCTTTGTTGCTTAGAAAAATGATGCGATTAATATCAGATGCATCCATGCATTGGTTGAACCATTGTAATGTTCTGATCGATGAAAAGGAAAAATTACGTCGCGCACTCAGGTATTGGTCTAACGATAGCCTAAATTCATTTTATCAAGATTCAATATCTTATGACTGGCAAACTGAGCAGCAAGATAATGTTAGGCTAAGTGAAGATATTTCACTGTCAGAAGATATAACATCTTTGATGAAAACAGATGCTTTACAGTACTTACCAGATTGCATTTTAACGAAAGTCGATCGAGCGTCCATGGCGCATTCGCTGGAAGTACGAGTGCCATTGTTATCAAATGATATTGTAGATTACAGCCGCACATTGGCACCGGAGGCTCTAATGAATAAGGGGAAGGGAAAGTGGCCCTTGCGTTCGTTACTTTATAAATATATTCCGGAAAACATAGTGGAACGCCCCAAAAAAGGGTTCGCTGTCCCACTGAAGTACTGGTTAGCGGAGCAGTTGCGGCCATGGGGGGAAAGTTTATTGTCAGATAAGAGTTTGCAAGAGGAATTACCTTATGTCGATCACAGAAAATATCAGCAATATTGGCACCAGCATTTAAAACAGCAATTCGATTGGAGCGGCCAATTGTGGAATTACTTTCAACTTTTAAACTGGCTTAAAACTGTTGATAAGGGGCATTAAATGGCCAAGTTACTATTAGTGATTGATTGTTTAGGTTCTGGAGGAGCCCAGCGCCAACTGGTGTCTTTGGCTAGGGGCTTTGTTGCTCAAGGTCATGAAGTTGAATTTTTTATTTATTTTCCTGAGTTAAATCACTTTGAGAATCAGTTAACTGAGATAGGGATTGTTATTCATTCAAGCTCAAAGGCTTCCCGGTTTTCATTAAAGCCTGTGTTTAAACTGTCGTCTATTATTGTTAGAAACAGGTATCACAGCATCTTAGCTTTTATGCGCAATCCGGCTATTTATACTGAACTTTCGTATTTAGTTGCGAGGGTTTGTGGTGCTGGTAAATTAAATTTAGTGTTTTCTGAACGCTTGAATTATTTTGAAAGAGAAAAGAAGTCTTTGATTTTCCGGCTTTGCCAACAACTACATAGGCTGTGTGATCATATTGTTGTTAATAATCACTATCAATGTGATGAAATGGCGGTGTTTTTTCCGTGGATGAAAAACAGGTTAGTTACTATCTATAATGGACTGGAACCGGCAATATTCAAACAGCGAACCTCAGTGTTAGCTTCAGAGCGTTATCTACTAGTTGTTGCACGAGTGGTTGAGTATAAAAACTATGAAAATTTAGCGCTTGCGTTAATTCATTACAAAAATACCTGGGGTCAAGCCCCTAAGATCCAATGGGTTGGTAAAATATTTCAAACTGGCAGTAATCTCAAAAAGCTTGAGTATGTGAATCATTTGCTGCAACAACATGGGCTGGAGAATAATTTGCGCTTTTGTGGCGAACATAAAAATCTTATACCGTTTTATCAAAATGCCCGAGCCTTGATTCACCCATCTCTTATTGAAGGTTTTTCAAATGTGGTGATTGAAGCCTGCGAATTTGGCTTGCCTCTGCTTATAGGTAATATCGGAGATCACCAGTTGCTAATGAATCGCTATGACGCTGGGCTGATATTTGATGTTAATGATCCTATTGATATTGCGACAAAAATTAGATGCTTTGAATTATCTGAACAAATCCAGCAGGAATATTGGGGGGAGCAGGCCAAGCTGGCTCGTCAGGAGTTATTTTGCTTGGATAAGGCATGCCATGACTATCTTTCTTTGTTGGTAAATAATGATGCTGAATATTAAATCGTTACTTATGTTAGGTACTATGCCACCACCGATTGGTGGTGTAACCATTAGTGTTAAAAATCTTTATCTGGCATTAAGTAGTAAAAATATTCAAGTGGGTTTCTTAATTAAGGGTTTGCTTCAGCGTTATTCGATTGCCCATGTTCACTGTTATAGCCCAATTAAGCGCTTGATTTTATTAACTATAGGGAAATTTTGGGCAAAGAAAGTGGTATTTACGATTCATGGAATGCATTTTGACCAGAATAACTTCTTTAATATTATGAGCTTAAAATGGGTGGATGGTGTCGTGATATTGAATGACAATATTCTTGTTAATGCTCCATTACTAAAAACTAAACCATTATTGAAAATAACGGCTTTAGTCAAAGAAGGGATTGAGTCTTTTAAGACTAGTGAATTAATTTTATCGAAAAAAAAAACTAAGCCTAGATTACTGTTATATGCTCAGCATGGCGATAGTTTTGCGGGAGAACCCATTTATGGTGTACCATTTATTCAATCTCTATTGGGAGAATTGACGGATAAATATACCTTAATATTTACGGATATTAATAATGTGTATCCTGAAATGTCTGGCTATGATACGGAAGATGTTGTCAGGATTGCTTATCCCGTGAATTTTGAGCAATTATTAACGGAAGTTGATGTTTATTTAAGACCGACTTCTAAAGATGGGGATGCAATCGCAATTCAGGAAGCGCTTCTTCAGCAAGTACCGGTTGTTGCTTCAGATGTCGTTGAACGCCCAGAAGGCGTTGAAACTTATCAGTATATGAATAAGCAAGATTTTTTAGCAGCCATTAATAAAGTTATTCAATCAGATCGTCGAGCACTTAAACCCTCAATTGCAAGTGTTGATGATTATATTGAATTTTATCAGTCTCTATAGGAAAGTTTAGGGAATATTATATTTTCCTGCATAAATTCGGCGAAACTCGCTGGGCCGCATCTGCTTAAACTGCAAAAAACGCCGATTGAAATTAGGCACATTATGGAAACCACAGCTGTCACTGATGGTAGAGATCGGCATTTTGGTGTTAATCAATAGCGAGCAGGCTTTACTGATCCTTAGCTGATTGACTACCTGGGTAAAGGTTTGCTCAGTGCGTTGTTTAAAAAAACGATGGAAATGATTGGTGCTCATGTATATCAGTTGAGCGACGGTTTGGGCGGAAATTTTTTCGCTGTAATGTTGATAAATATAGCGGATCACTTTGTCCAGTTTATCGACCGAGGCATCTGAGGCTATTGAAATATTGTAGCCCTGACTGGCCAAAGTTTGCCGACCGTCATCTTTACTCATCAGTTGTAATATGGTGATTAAGCCAACGAAGCGTTCACTGGCGCTGGCGTGTTGCATTTTCTTAAATACCTTTGCGCAGTTTTTAACTGTAGCGGTGGAAAACTTCACTCCTTGGCGTGCCTGTTTTAACAAGGGTTTTAAGTCAGCGAGATCCGGCATGCCAAAAATTAAAGACTCCAGCCAGCCCACCGGGATTTGTGCAACAAATACTTGCTGTGGTTTGCCGGTTATTGCAGGTGATGAACACCAGGTATGGGGCAGATGTGGCCCGAGTAATGCCATATCCAGCTGGTGATAATCTTCTATGTTATCACCAACATATCTTTGTCCCTGGCTGTTGAGGGTCAGGGCGATCTCATATTCCGGGTGATAATGCCAGTTAAACTCAATATTATCGCGTTTGTACAGCCAATATCGCCACGAGCAGTTTTCTGATGGCAGTATTTTTTCAAATATTAGTTTCATTAGTGGGCAATTTGTCTGTATTTGATAAACATTGTGCTATTGTTATCGTTAAATGTCAGCGCTGTCAAATTTCGATAGAAAAGCATATAAACCGGATAGAATAGTATATCTTATTAAGGGTAAAGCAATGCACTATAAGTCATTAATAGTCGATCTGGTAAATTTGGAGTAATAGATGCAGCGCTATGTCGCATTAGATGCGTTTCGTGGTTTAACCATAGCATTAATGATTTTGGTAAACACACCAGGCTCCTGGTCTTATGTTTATGCGCCTTTGCTGCATGCTCAGTGGCACGGGCTAACGCCAACCGATTTGGTCTTCCCATTTTTTATGTTTATCGTTGGTTCGGCGATGTTCTTTGCCTTTAAAAAGCAAGAATTTAGCTTGTCTTCGCCGTTAGCGGTTAAGATTGTTAAACGCAGTGTTTTGATCTTCCTGATCGGTTTCCTCCTGAATATTTATCCTTTTACTGAGTCTGCGGAATCCTGGCGTGTAATGGGCGTGCTACAGCGCATTGGTATCGCTTATTTTTTTGCCGCCTTTATTGTCTTATCCTGCAAGCGCAATTTGATTTTTATCATTGCATTGTTGATTCTGCTTGTTTATCCGATGATTTTGCAACTGGCAGGAGACGGAGCCTATCTGCTTGAAACTAATCTGGTTCGTGAGATAGACCTGATGATTCTGGGAGCCAGTCATATGTATTCAGGTATGGGAGTAGCGTTTGATCCAGAAGGCATAGTCAGCACTTTACCGTCAATCGTCAGTGTGCTGATAGGCTTTGAAGTGACGCGTTTTATCAGCCAGGTTCCAGATAAACACACTTCGTTGCGTAACTTGCTGGTATTAGGTATTACCGGCCTGGCTATCGGCCTGTTGTTAGACGCAGTAGTGCCAATTAATAAGGCGCTGTGGACCAGCTCTTACGTTATCTTAACCGCAGGTTTTGCCTGTTTAACCTTGGCCTTGTTTGTTTTTGTTATCGATATCAAAAGAATTAACAAGCCGGTCACCCCGTTATTGATTTATGGCACTAACCCATTGTTTATCTATGTGCTTTCCTGGCTCTGGGTCGCTAGTTATGTCTTTTTTGACTTAGGCGGTGTGCCGCTTAATCAATGGATGTTTAACAGCTTAGCGACTCTGATGCCGGAAAAACTCGCATCATTTGTGTTTGCTCTTAGTCATGTAGTGCTGTTTGGCTGGTTCTCTAAGTTACTGTTTGATAGGAAAATATTTATTAAAATTTAGGGATAGCATGATGAAAACAAATATTACCGCCGTGCTGCTGGTGTTAGTCACCTTCTTTGCAATTTCTTTTATTACCAATATCCTGGGGCCGTTATTTCCGTCTCTGGTAAAAGATTTTGACTTAAGCTTGGCAATCGCCGGTTTTTTACCGTTTTCGTTTTTCGCCGCTTACGGCGTGATGTCGATCCCATCAGGAATTTTGGTGGATAAGTATGGCGAAAAAGCTGTAATGCTGGTGGCGTTTACTATGGCGGCATTGGGATCATTGCTGTTTGCGTTAATTCCAAGCTTTTCAATGGCAATGGGCTCACTGTTTTTAATTGGCACAGGGATGGCTATGCTGCAAGTGGCGATTAATCCGTTATTAAGGGTGTCGGGCGGTGAGGAAAATTTTGCGTTTTATTCCGTGATGGCGCAGTTGTTGTTTGGTGGTGCTGCCACCTTAAGTCCTATGGTATATAGCTATGTAGTACAAGCGATGGCGCAACCTTCTGCCAATACAGTGATAAATTTTTTCAATGTTATGGTGCCTGCTGAGATGACTTGGCTGTCAATGTATTGGATCTTTGCTGCAGTTTCCGTGCTGATGTTAGTGTTTATCGCAGTGCTTAAGTTACCAAGAGTCGAACTTACTGAAAGCGAAGCGGCCGGTGCCTGGCAGATTTATCGTCAGTTATTGAAAAATAAAACCGTGATTCTATTTTTCATAGCTATTGCCGCTTATGTCGGTACGGAGCAGGGAGTGGCGAATGTTATTTCACTGTTTCTCGAGCGTTATCATGGCCAGGATCCCGTGACTGTCGGTGCCAGTACTGTAAGTGATTTTTGGCTGATGCTGACCCTGGGCTGCATTTTAGGTTTGGTGTTAGTCAAGCTGTTAGACAGTCGTTTGGTATTACAGCTGTTTTCCACCGGTGCTTTTATTGCGCTAAGTTGTGCGCTGTTTGGTGATGCCGATACTGCGGTTATCGCCTTTCCGTTAGTTGGCTTTTTCCTCTCGGTGATGTGGTCAGTGATTTTTTCCTTAGCGCTTAATTCTACTGCCGAGCACCATGGTTCGTTCGCCGGTATCTTATGTACCGGGATTGTCGGTGGCGGGCTGGCATCACCGCTGATCGGATTTATTGCTGATGCCAGTGGTGACTTACGTATCGGCATGGTGGTGGTGTATCTCACGCTTGGATATATCTTTGTTATTGGCTTTTGGGCCAAGCCGATCGTCAGTAATAAAACCGTTAAGCTGTTTGCTCGTAAGCAGGCGGCACCAAGTACTAAATCCAGTTTATAGCTAAGTTTCAGGCATAAAAACATGAGTGATAAAAACAAGATGAAGAGAAAATTGTTAACCTGGTCTTTAATTACATTAGCATCTGCGGTGCTGTTTGGTTGTCAGCCAGCGGATAAAAAGCATATTGATACAGACGCCAATCGCAATATCGCAGTTAAGGCTATCGATCAGGCTCAGTTAGATAATTTGGCAAATAGCCTGGACGTTAAATATCATGCACTAAGCAATGTTGAAACCGATTGTCCGGATAAAAATGGTCAGCCGGTTGATTATTGTTTTAGTGCTGAAATAGCTTTTACCTCACCAGTAGATAGCCTGGTAACTGACTGGCAAATTAACTACTCGCAGGTTTATCCGGTTTATGCCGCGCATTCGGAGCAACTTGAGTTGGTACATTTAAATGGCGATATCCATCAAATCACCCCAAAGCCAAACTTTACCGGCTTTAAAGCTGGCAGTCCGCAAAAAGTAAAATTGTGGATTGCCAGTACAGTAATCAGTGAATCAGAACTGATGCCGAATTACTGGCTTGCCGGGAAAAATTTAGTGCCTGCGGTGATCAAAAGCACGCAAACTAAATTAGATCCGGAGACCGGGCTGGAATTACAACCTTGGGTAGTTTCGTTTAATAATTTACCTAAGCAGATCAAATCAAGCCCTGAAGATATCAATCAATATGCCGGAGCTCAGTGGCTCTATCAGCATAATGCCGATATTGAGCTTAGCAGTGAACACTTGGCGCAAGCCGTGATCCCAACCCCAATGAATAGCCGCTTGTTGTCAGCTGACAGTATTTCACTGGCGCAAGGTCTTAGTGTCAGTTATCAAGGTGTGACTGCTGCCGATGTTGAAACTGCATTGGCGCGTTTGGCGACCTTAGGTGTCAGTCAATCCGCAAGCGGTATGCCGCTTACTATTAAACTCGACAGCAAATTATCGGTGCCAGAAAGCTATCAGTTAATTGCTGAAGATAATGCCATTGATATTTTGGCGGCCGACAGCGCCGGGGCATTTTATGGCGTGCAAACGTTAGCGGCCTTGTTGTCTCTGGATTCGCTAACCGTGCCAAGTGTGGCAATTAGCGATCAGCCGAAATATGGTTATCGAGGTCAGCATCTGGATGTTGCGCGAAATTTTCACTCCAAGGCCATGGTATTTCGCTTAATTGAGCAAATGGCGGCTTATAAACTCAATAAACTTCATATGCATTTGGCAGAAGACGAGGCTTGGCGTATCGAGTTGCCAAGCTTGCCTGAGCTCACCGAAATTGGCGGTTTTCGCTGTATGGATTTATCCGATAAGCAATGCCTGCAACCTCAGTTAGGTGGTGCCGGAGCCAGTAACCGCGATGGTTTTTTTAGTGCCCAAGATTATATCGATATTTTGCGTTATGCCACTCGTCATCATATTGAGGTCATCCCGTCATTAGATATGCCAGGGCACTCACGCGCCGCGGTCAAAGCAATGGAAGTGCGTTATCAGCGCTTTATCGAAAAGGAAAATGAAACCGAAGCCAAACGTTATTTGTTAACGGATTTTAGTGATAAAACTCAGTATCGTTCAATTCAAAATTATAATGACAATACCATTAATGTTTGTCTGGAATCTTCCTATGCTTTTGTTGATCGAGTGTTAGATGACTTGATCAGTTTGCATCAACAAGCTCAGCATCCACTTAAGATGTATCACATAGGTGCGGATGAAACTGCCGGTGCCTGGGTAGACTCACCAGCCTGTCAGGCGTTAATTCAAGATCCCAGTAACAATGTCAGCGAAGTCAAACATTTAGGGGCACATTTTATCGAGCGGGTCGCTCATATGGTGGCTAATAAAGGCATAGCCGTTGGTGGCTGGAACGATGGATTAGGCGAAACTCATAGCGAGAATATGCCAAAAAATGTCTACTCCTATATCTGGGGGGCATTACCTGCCGGTGCACACCGGATGGTGAGCGAGCAGGCGCATCGTGGCTGGCAGGTGGTGTTATCTGTACCGGATGTTTTTTACTTTGATTTTCCTTATGAAGTTGACCCGAAAGAGCGCGGTTATAACTGGGCATCGCGTCGCATTGACAGCCGTAACATCTTTAATTTTATTCCGGATAATTTACCACTGCATGCGGAATTCAGGCTGGATACCTTAGGGAAAAATTTTGTTATAGACGATAGATTGCAACAGGATGAGCAAGGAAACGTGGTGCATCAGCCGTTACCACAAAACTTTCAGGTCAGCGGTATTCAGGGACAATTGTGGAGTGAAACTGTGCGCAGTGACCAGCAGGCGGAATATATGATCTTCCCGCGACTGCTGGCTCTGGCTGAACGCGCCTGGTCTACGCCCTCCTGGCATGTGCCTTATAACTACCAGGGGGCAAAATACTCAGTACAATCCGGTGTTTTTACTGACATGTTAAAACAGCAAAGGGATCAGCAATATCAGCGCTTTGCTAATACTTTGGCGCAAAAGGAATTAGTGAAACTGGATAAAGCCGGAGTGTTTTATCGTATCCCAACTGTCGGGGCTCAAATCGTTAACGGGAAACTCAATATGAACAGTTCGCTGCCAGGTTTGCCGTTAGAGTATCAGACTGCTGATGGTCAGTGGCATACATATCAGCAACCGGCAGCTGTTGATCCTCCGATACGGGTTCGGGCACGCAGCGTAGATAACAAGCGGCCGGGGCGCAGTTTAACCGTAAATTAATCATTTCTCCCAATATCGCTTAGCTTGTCTGGCGTGATGCTGACAAGTTAATGCAGGCAGGTTAAGCGATAGTCTTTTTAGTTAATTACCTAAGGATGCTGGAAGTAAGTATGGAGCAAAGTTCTATTGTTGTGTTAGATATCGGCGGTACTAAAATCAATGTTGGCCGCTTTCAAAACGCTACGATTCAAGAGTATCAGATCATGCCATTTCCGGCTCACGCTTCTGCTGACGAAATACTCAACTTTATTATTCAGGCGATAGATTTGCTGCTGGCCGACAATACTGAAGCGATCGCCATTGGCGTGCCTTGCATCGTCGATATTAAACAGGGCGTGGTGTTTAACGCGGTTAATATTCCCGCCTGGCAGCATTATCCGCTTAAGTCTGAATTGGAAAGGCATTATGGTTTAACCGTTTATCTTAATAATGATGTCAATTGCTTTGCTGCCGGTGAGGCGGCATATGGCGTGGCTAATGCTTATCGGGATGTTGTCGGCATCTGTTTAGGTACTGGTTTTGGCTCCGGGTTGATCATCAATCGGCAGCTTTATGCCGGTGATAATTGCTGTGCAGGAGAAGTGGGCGGTATTGCCTATTTAGATGCAACGATTGATGATTATTGCTCGGGTCAGTTTTTTATCGATCATTTTCAAACCAGTGGTCAGCAATTAGCGGAACTGGCTAAGCAGGGAGATCTGACAGCGATTAACGCATTCCAGCAATTTGGCAAGCACCTGGCCAATGCTATCCGCTACCTGTTATTTATTGTTGACCCTCAAATGATAGTGATCGGTGGCTCGGTCGCCCATTCTTACTCCTTGTTTATTGATGCTTTATGGCGGGATCTGGCAGATTTTCCCTATGCAAAAGTGATTGAAAATTTATCGATTGTGCAAAGTACCTTGCCTAATGCGGCGCTGTTAGGTGCGGCGAGTTTGTATCTAAATCATCAAAAATAGAACGCTTAGTTATCAATACATTCAAAAAATGAATTAATTACTTAAATTTATCGAATTTTTGTTATCTATTAAAAATCAGTAAAGTCAATTTCCTACTACAATTAGCATCATAATGATTAATTAGGTTGGAAATTTGATGTCAGAACTTGTCCGGTTAGACTGCTATATCAATGGGGAATTTGTCACCAGCCCGCATTACTTTGACAATATTAATCCGGTTAATGGGCAAGTTACAGGGCAAATAGCTGAAGCTGATCAGCAGCAAATAGATCTGGCGATTAACGCAGCGAAACAGGCGCAATCGGGTAAATGGGCTGTAATGTCAGTCAATCAGCGTTGCGATCTGTTGCATAAAGTTGCCAATTGCATGGTGGAGCGTCAGCAGGAATTTATTGACGCAGAAATTGCCGATACAGGTAAATCTTTGCACCAGGTGCAAACCATCGATATTCCCCGCGGCGCCGCGAACTTTCGAGCCTTTGCCGATATGGCGCGTCATCATAGCGGTGAAACTTTTATCACAGAAACTCCTGCTGGTGATAAAGCATTAAACTATAGTGTTAACAAACCGTTAGGTGTAGTCGCGGTTATTTCGCCGTGGAATTTACCGTTATTGCTCGCGACCTGGAAAGTCGCACCAGCGTTAGCTTGTGGTAATAGCGTGATCTTAAAACCCTCAGAAGAAACCTCATCAACAGCATTTTTGCTGGCGCAGGTCATGGATGAAGTTGGCATGCCTAAAGGGGTGTTTAACCTGATTTTAGGGCGCGGTAAAAACGTTGGTGATGCCATTACTACTCACCCGTTAGTTGATGCTGTCACTTTTACCGGTGCCAGTGCCACCGGCAAACAGATAATGAAAGCGGTCGCCGATACGGTAAAACCTATCTCCTTTGAATTAGGTGGTAAAAACTCTGCGATTGTTTTTGCCGATGCCGACCTTGATAAGGCAATTGCCGGTGTCGCGCGCTCTACTTTTACCAATTGCGGCCAGGTTTGTCTCTGCACTGAGAAAGTCTTTGTTCATCGTTCGATTGCCGAAAAATTTATCAATGGTTTAAAGCTAGCGGCGCAAAACATCAAAATCGGTTATCCAACCGAGCCGAGTGTTTTTATCGGTCCGTTAGTGTCAAAAGTGCATCAAGAAAAGGTCTTATCTTATTATCAGCTGGCAAAACAGGCGGGTGCGAAAATGATTACTGGCGGCGGAGTACCGGTATTTAATGATGAAAGGGATAAAGGGTGCTATATCGAACCAACCATTATCAGCGGCCTTGACGATGATCACAGAATTAACCAGGAAGAGATTTTTGGCCCGATTTGTCATGTCTCGATATTTGATGATGAAGCTCAAGTGATTGAGCGGGTGAACAATACTCAGTATGGATTGGCGTGCGCCATTTGGACAGAAAATCTGTCGCGTGCTCACCGAGTGGCGCCACAAATCGACGTTGGACTGGTGTGGGTGAATACCTGGTTTTTACGCGATCTGAGGGCGCCGTTTGGCGGAGTGAAATTATCAGGTATAGGCCGTGAAGGTGGCCAGCATTCACTGGGTTTTTATAGTGAGCCGGTGAATATTTGTATCAAAATTGATTAGGGCTATTATGACGACACAAGCAAAAGTTTTAACTGATAAAGCGGTGCCCAGAGGAAAATTTCCTCATGTTAAGCGCGCTGGAGATTTTATCTATATTTCAGGAACCAGCTCACGTTTGCCGGACAACAGTTTTGCCGGCGTTGAGGTCGACGAGTTTGGTGCGACCAACCTGGATATTAGAATGCAAACGCGGGCGGTGATTGAAAATATCCGCGATATCTTGCGCTCTGTGAACGCTGACTTGTGTGACTTAGTCGAGATTTCTACCTTTCTGGTCAATATGAATGATTTTAAAGGCTATAACGAAGTTTACAGTGAATATTTTGACTTTGATGGCCCAACCCGCACCACAGTGGCAGTACATCAATTACCGCATCCGCATTTATTAATCGAGTGTAAAGCGGTTGCCTATAAACCAATTGACGCTGAAGCAGGGAATAAGGATGCGTGATGAAAGCTAAACTTGCGGCATTTAATTTTCAGCAATGGATAGAAGATAACCGACATTTATTGCGCCCACCCGTT
>CAZUHQ010000013.1:0-22298 GCA_964620605.1 uncultured Thalassotalea sp. | reverse complement strand
CATAAGCATTTATTAAAACCGCCGGTTGGTAACGCTATTATCTGGCAAGACACCGACATGATGGTTATGGTGGTCGGCGGCCCAAATAAACGCACTGATTTTCACGACGATCCGGTGGAAGAGTTTTTCTACCAGATAAAAGGCGACATGGTACTGAAAGTGATAGAAGACGGGGAATGTCGTGATGTCTTTATTCGTGAAGGTGATATCTTTTTTCTGCCTGCCCATGTTCGTCATTCGCCGCAGCGCCCGATGGCCGGCAGCGTTGGTTTAGTGATTGAACCTAAACGCCCAGATGGTGCTAAAGATGCGTTTGAATGGTACTGCTTTGGCTGTGGTGCTTTGGTGCATCGACATGAAGTGGTGTTAAATTCTATCGTTGATGATTTACCGCCGGTGTATCAGAACTTTTATCAGAGTGAACAGGCGAGAACTTGCCCTAGTTGTGGTGAGCTACATCCGGGGAAACAACCGCCAGAAGGCTGGGTAACACTTGATGAGCAGGATGAGAGTTAATGAAAATAGTCGATATTCATTCGCATTTTTTTCCCAAAACCTGGCCGGATTTACATGCGAAGTTTGGCGGTGATGACTGGCCCTGGCTCAAGCATTTTCCTGCTCAGTTAAACGAACAAGGCTATAGCAGGGCAATGCTGATGAAAGGTCAGCAGGAATTTCGTCCTATTTATGCAGCATGCTGGGATGCTGATGTCAGGCTGGAACAGCTAAATCAACAAGGGGTCAGCCACCAGATCATCTCGGCAACCCCGATTCTGTTTGCTTATGAAAAGCCGGTCGAGCAGGCACTGTATTGTGCTCAGCTATTTAACGATGCTGCACTGGAAATTTGTGCAAAAGGTAAAAATCGTTTATTCGCCATGGCGCAGGTGCCATTGCAGGATATAGATGCCGCCTGTCAGGAAGCGAGCAGGGCGATTGCCAGTGGCCATGTTGGCATTCAAATTGGTAATCATGTCGGTGAAAAGAACATGGATGACGAGGGCATTCTGACGTTTCTGCAGCATTGTGCCAGCGAAAGCATTCCGGTGTTTGTCCATCCCTGGGACATGATGGCGGCCAGTCGCACTAAACATTATATGATGGGCTGGACGGTCGGCATGCCGGCAGAAAGCCAGCTATCGATTGTTTCGATGATTTTAGGTGGAGGTTTTGACCAGGTCAGTCGCGACCTGAAAATCTGCTTCGCCCATGGTGGTGGTTCGTTTGCCTTTTTATTAGGGCGACTGGAAAATGCCTGGCTGCACCGCGATATTGCCAGAGGAAATTCTCAGCATCCGCCAAGTTATTACCTTGATCGTTTCTATTTAGATAGTGCGGTGTTTGATCATGACGCCTTGCATTTATTAGTGCAAAAAATGGGGGTGAGCAAATTGATGTTCGGTACGGATTACCCTTTCCCATTGGGTGAACAAGAGATGGGACAGCTTGTTAAAACTGCTCCTAGTTTAACCGACGTAGAGAAACAGTCGATATTGGCGACTAATGCCGAGCAATTTTTTAACCTGCCACGCTAGCAGGTGGCAGTAAGAGATTATTATGAACTTTGAAAATTCTTTAGTTTTTGCCCAGGCGCAAGATGCGCAAGACCCTTTGGCGCATTATCGTCAGCGCTTTCATTTTCCTGTGATCAACGACAAGCAGGTGTTGTATTTTACCGGTAACTCCTTAGGGCTGGCACCCAAGTCGGCAAAATCTTATGTTAACGCTGAGCTTGATGACTGGGCGAAATGGGGAGTAGAAGGGCATTTTCATGCCACTAATCCCTGGGTCAGTTATCATGAAATCTTAACACCGGCAATGGCGGCACTGGTCGGGGCTAATGAGTCGGAAGTGGTGTGTATGAACTCGTTAACCACTAATCTGCATTTGCTGTTTGTCTCCTTTTATCGGCCAACGGCAGATAAGTTTAAAATTATCAGTGAAGCAAAAATGTTCCCGTCAGACCGTTATTTGCTGGAAACTCAGGTTAAGCATCATGGTTTTGACCCGGATGAAGCGATTATCGAAGTTGCGCCCCGCGATGGCGAACACATGATCCGCGAACAAGATATTCTGGCGGCGATTGATGAACATCAGGATGAACTGGCATTAGTGTTTTTCGGCGGCGTTAATTATTTTACCGGCCAGTTATTTGATATGAAAAAACTGACCCAGGCAGCACATAAGGTCGGTGCGATTGCCGGTTTCGACCTGGCGCATGCTGCCGGTAATATCCCAGTGAAATTACATGACTGGAACGTCGATTTCGCTGCCTGGTGTACTTACAAGTATATTAATGGCAGTGCCGGTAATGTCGGTGCGATTTTTGTTCATGACCGCCACGGCAATAATACCAAAATTCCGCGTTTTGGCGGCTGGTGGGGGCATAACAAGGAACGTCGTTTCTTAATGGAAAATACTTTTGACCCTATGACTGGCGCCGAAGGCTGGCAACTCAGTAATGTGCCGATCATCGGCATGGCGGTGTTAAAAGCATCATTAGATATTTTTCAGGAAGTGGGGATTGACAACCTACAACAAAAGAGCCTGAAATTAACGGCATTTTTAGAATTTGTCTTTAACGATATCGTTAAGCAGTTTCCGGAAATTCAGCTGGAAATTATCACGCCAAGCGATGCCAGCCAGCGTGGTTGTCAGTTGTCGGTAAAACTAGTCGGTACAGATAAACGCTTTTTCTCGGCATTAACGAATGCTGGCGTTATTGCTGATTTCCGTGAGCCTGATGTTGTGCGTTTAGCGCCGACCCCTTTATACAATAGTTTTGAAGATGTTTATCAGTTCGGTCAAACATTAAAAACTTTACTGGCGGGGTGGCATAGATGAGTGAACAATTACCAAGTGTTGCCATTAATGGCGCTGGCCCGGTTGGTGCCTTGCTGGCGGTAATGCTGGCAAAAAAAGGCTACCGGATAGATTTATTCGAGTCGCGTCCGGATTCTCGTAGAACCAATATTTATCAGGGAAAATCGATTAATCTGGCATTGTCGGATCGTGGCTGGAAAGCATTGCAGGCGATCGGGGTAGATAGTGAAATCCGTGAGCAGGCGATCCCTATGTATTGTCGCATTATGCATGATGAGCATGGAAATTTATCTAAACTGCCATATGGCAGTGATAACCAGGCGATCTGGTCGGTATCGCGTGCCGGGATCAATGAGCAACTAATCGAGCTTGCTGAGCAGCAAACCAATGTCGATATTCATTTTGATCATAGATTGCATCAGTTGAATTTCGAGGACAATACTGCGGTGTATTTAACTGACGGTCATCATCAGGTGATTCATCAAAGCGATCTGGTGTTTGGCGCAGATGGTGCATTTTCCAAGGTTAGGCGTTTAATGCAAGAATTACCGAGAGAGCGCATTAGCTATAGCCTGGAATATATGCCGCAAAGCTATATTGAATTAACGATTGCCGCTAATGAAGATGGCAGTCATAAACTGGAAAAGAATGCCTTACATATCTGGCCGCGAAAAGACTTTATGCTGATTGCCTTGCCAAATGTTGATGGTTCCTTTACCTGTACTCTGTTTATGAACTATGACGGCGAGCTGTCGTTTTCCTCACTCACCGAGCCAAAGCAAATAGAGCAGTTTTTTCACCAGTATTTTTCTGATGCCATGTCATTGCTGGAAGACCCGGTAAATGACTTTTTAAGCAAGCAGGCATCGCCACTATGCTTAGTGCATATTTATCCCTGGCTGGTTAATGACAGTGTTGCATTAATCGGCGATGCCGCCCATGCCATGGTGCCGTTTTATGGTCAGGGGATGAATTGTGGTTTTGAAGATTGCCGCATTCTCGCTGAGCTGGTTGAACAATATCAAGGGCAATGGCCGCAGATCCTTAATGCTTATCAACAAGAACGTAAGGAAAATGGCGATGCCATTATCGAGTTAGCTAAGCGTAATTTTGTCGAGATGAGCGATCTTTCCGGTGAACCAAGCTTTTTATTGCGGAAAAAAATCGAAGCGAAATTTAACCAGATGTATCCACAGCTATGGGTGCCGCTCTATTCGATGGTGACCTTTTCGCCGGACTTACCGTATAAAAAAGCGCTGGCGTTTGGCGATGTTCAAAAAGCGATTATGGATGAAATTATGCAGTTGCCTGATATTGAAAGCCAATGGCAGGACGATAGTATTTATCAGCGTATTTACCAGTTAGCCCAAGAAAAACTCGTGCCTTTAGGAGAATAGCCATGACCTGCCCTTATCATAATGAAAATGACAGCAGCAACTATCGCGCGCTGGAAGAAGGTATACACACTGATTTTAATGATGATATGTCTTATGGCGATTATTTGTGCCTGGAGCAAATTTTAAGTGCACAAAAGCCATTATCGGATCAACATGATGAAATGCTGTTCATTACTATTCATCAGGCCAGTGAGCTATGGCTGAAACTGGCAGGTCATGAGCTAACGGCGGCGATTGGCAATATTCACCAAGGAGATTTTGGTCATGCCTTTAAAGTGATCTCCCGAGTGAAGCACATCTTTAATCAATTAACTCAGTCTTGGCAAATACTCTCGACCTTAACCCCGGTCGATTATTTAAAATTTCGCGATGCTTTGGGACACTCTTCTGGCTTTCAATCTTATGGTTATCGCAAACTGGAATTTTTATTAGGCAATAAAAATGCTTCTTTGCTGGAAGTGCATAAATCGAATCAGAAGGTTTATCAGGAACTTAAGCAAGTATTGGAAGCGCCGAGTCTCTATGATGAAGTCATACGTTTACTGGCTGATAAAGGCATGGCGATTGACACTGAGGTGCTAAATCGTGACTTTTCTTTACCTTACAAACAGAATGATTCCGTGCTTACCGCTTGGGTTGAGATTTATAAATCGGCGGATGAACATTTTGAACTGTATGAGCTGGCAGAAAAGTTGATCGATATTGAAGATGCCTTTCAACAATGGCGCTTTAAGCATATGTATACGGTGCAAAGGATCATCGGCAATAAAATGGGCACGGGTGGTTCCTCTGGCGTGGGGTTCTTAAAAAAAGCGCTGGATATCAGCTTTTTTCCTGAACTTTTTGATTTACGTACTCATTTATAAATAGCTACGTTCCCGATAGCTGTTGCCAGGTAAACAAGCAAGATGCTGCAAGTCCGTCCGTGGAAGCTCAACATGCTCTAGATTAACAACCACAATTAAAAGGAACATAGCCTTATTTGAAAAATTGCCAAGCAGCTTGAAATACACTTTATTGTATGAATCGCTGGAATAAAACGATAACAAAAATTAAATAATTTCGATAAAATAATTCAAATATTGAATGTATTGATCTGGAATTGAGTCACTATTAATGGATATTAGCAAAAGTCAGTTATCGATTAGCCACCTTAAAATGATCTGTGCCTTAGATAGTTGTGAAACTGTTAAAGAAGCCGCACAGGCGCTGTTTATTTCTCAGCCCGCGTTAACCAACCGCATTCGCGAAGCGGAGCGTCGGTTAAATACTCAGCTGTTTGTTCGTCGTGGCCGCAAGATCATTATGTCCAATGCCGGTAAACGACTGCTGTATTCGGCGCAGAAAATATTGCAGGAGCTTTCCCGTGCCGAACATGATATCGCCCGGTTAACTGATGGCATTGAGCAAGTATTAAGAGTTGGTTTGCCGCATTATGCATCGTTTCAATGGTTACCCGAAGTGATGAAGGGCTTTCATCAACATTATAACAATATTGAAATCGAGATCAGTGCCCAGGCGGCGAAGCAGCCATTGAATGCACTAATTAATCATGAAGTGGATATTGCGATGATTTCCACCGCCGAAAATTGTTTACACTTGGACGATAAACAGTTCGGCACGGTTTGTTTGGTGGAAGATGAGCTGGTTGCCTGTGTCGCCAATCAGCACCGAAAAGCGCACCAGGCGTACTTAAGTGCTGAAGACTTTGCTGATGAAACTTATGTCACTAATTCAACCGTGCCGGAGAAAGATCGCGAGTATGAATTGTTTTTCAAACCGCAGGGCATATTGCCGAAAAAGGTCTTACAAGTCGGTTTTAACGATGCCATTATTGAGCTGGTGAAAGCGAACTTAGGGGTGTCGATTTTTTCGAAACGACAAATCAATCGCTATCTCGACGATCACAGCCAGCAGGCAATTAAAATTATCCCGCTTAAGCAGCAAGGGCTGAATTTATTCTGGCATCTCGTGTATTTAAATCACCCGCTGATCGCAGCGCCAGCACACACTTTTGCCAATATTTTGCAGCAGCAGTTAAAAAAAATGTCCAGCTAAGCATAAGGTTTTTCTGCTTAGCGCTAGCATTGCCGGTTGCGGATTTGCTACTATCGCGCCATCTATTATTGTCAATAGCTGTTGAAGGTTTAATCGAGTAAGCGGCTAATATTAATAAGAGTTTTTATGTTAGCGCGACTTTTCGCCTTGCTGGTGTTTTTAGTTTTTCCTTTATGCACACTGGCTTCATCAGGCACCTTGCCATTAATGCCTTACCCGTTATCGTTGCAGCAATCTGACGGTCAGTATTTATTATCCCCCATGCTGGCAGTAAAAATTAACGGCATCAGTGAGCAGCGCCAGCAATTAATGCAAGAGCAGTTAGCCGAGCTTTTAGCAAGTGTTAATATTAAGCTGCTAAGCCAAGATCAGGAGATCTCTAGTAGTGACACTGCTTTGTTAAAAATAGAGGTAAATCTTGGTAAAGCTCTGGACTATCAATTGCCTAACTTAGGCGTTGATGAAAGTTATCTATTAACCATCAATGAGCAAGGAGTTTACATCAGTGCCGCTACTGATTTTGGTGCGCTGCAGGCGTTGGCAACATTGA
This sequence comes from uncultured Thalassotalea sp., assembly GCA_964620605.1. GTDB lineage: Bacteria > Pseudomonadota > Gammaproteobacteria > Enterobacterales > Alteromonadaceae > Thalassotalea_E. Next base: position 15,470 of record CAZUHQ010000013.1, on the reverse strand, counting down.
AGCAGCTGATCTGGTTGGCAAAAGATGCTAATGGAGTCAAGCTGCCTTATGTCACAATAAATGATATGCCGCGCTTTGCCTGGCGTGGCTTGCTGCTCGACAGTGTTCGTCATTTTATTTCCATCGATGCGATTAAGCGCCAGTTGCAAGGCATGGCGGCGGCCAAGCTTAATGTTTTTCATTGGCATTTAACTGACGATCAGGGCTGGCGTTTTGAGTCGAAAAGTTATCCTAAACTGCATCAACTGGCGTCCGATGGCTTGTATTATAGTCAGCAGCAAATTAAAGAGCTGGTGGCTTATGCCGCTCAGCTCGGTATTCGGGTGGTACCGGAATTTGACCTGCCCGGCCATGCCTCGGCGATTGCCGTCGCATATCCTGAATTGATGGCAGCTGAGCAAGCTTATGCCATGGAAGATCGCTGGGGAGTATTTGAACCTTTACTGGATCCGAGTAAGGCGCAAACTTATCAATTTATCGATGCGATTGTCGCCGAATTGAGCGAGTTATTTCCCGATCCCTATCTTCATATCGGCGGCGATGAAGTCAATCCGTTGCAATGGCAGCAAAGTGAAACTATCCAAAGTTATATGCAAGAGCACAAGTTAAGCGATAGCCATCAGTTGCAGGCGCATTTCAATCAAAAAGTACAGCTAATTTTAGCTAAATACGGTAAGAAAATGATGGGCTGGGATGAAATATTCCACCCGGATTTGGCAAAAGACATTATGGTGCAATCATGGCGCGGCATGGAATCTCTAAGCGAAGTTGCACAGGCTGGTTATCAAGGATTATTATCAACCGGTTTTTATATTGATCAGCCTCAGACAAGTAGTTTTCATTATCGTAATGAACCGATTAACAGTAGTGGTCAGTCGGTAGCACTTAAAGCAGAAGATCAAGTTGAAGCCTGGCACTTTACTATGCCACGTCTTAAAGGTAGCGATGTTAAAGGTAAGTTGGTACTCATTAAGCGCAACGGTTATGCGATTCACGGCTATGTGAAATTAAACGCCAATCATTATCAGAAAGTGCAGCTTGACCGCAGATTGTCATTAAGCAATTCCGAGATAAATTTTACTCTGGACAGCTGGATGGGGCCAACCCGAGGCGAGTTTGTTTTAACGCCTGACGAACCTCTTACTGGGCGAATATTAATCGGCAATACTTATTATCCGGTTTCCGGCGAATACCTCGCCGATTTTGATTTTACTGAGGTTAAACTGTTACCGGCATTATCGGCCGAGCAGGCGCGTAATATTGTCGGCGGCGAGGCAACGCTGTGGACCGAGTTAGTGACCGAGCATAATCTAGATCTCAGGTTGTGGCCGCGAGTTTTTGCCATTGCCGAGCGTTTATGGTCGAGCAAACGGTTAACCGACAGCTCAGCCATGTATCGGCGATTATTTAGCATTAATCAGTATGCAAATGACATAGGGCTAAAGCATTTTTCCCAGCAGAGGCAAGGGTTTAAGTCTTTGGTGTTTCCAAAAGACGATGTAACCCCTTTGCTGATTCTAGCGCAGCAAGTGGAACCCGCCAGTTACTATAGCCGTCATCATTTAAAGTTTCGCCAAGATTTGTACCATCAAAGGGCACAGTTAACTCAGTATGTCGATTTTTTACCGGTAGAAAGCTTGCAGTTAAGACAAATGGAGCAGCAACTAAAAAGTTATCAACGAGGTAATACTCAAGGGTTACAGCAGATTGTGGATACCATGCGCGAATGGCAGATGAATTTTCCTGCCTTGGTCAAACTGGTGAAACGCAATCCTAAACTAAGTGCTTTGTTGCCGGTTGTCGAAGACGCCCGAGTGGTTAATACCCTAGGATTAACCATAGCGCAAAGCTGTTTGGCGGGCGTTAAAATCCGCAATGCGGAAGTACAAAGGGTAAAAAATACTCTGCGTGAGTTGCACCGTCAGGTGCGGGAAATTTCTCTTGCCTCCGGCCTGTTTGTTGAGCAGCTACTGGAAATATGTCGGAAATAGCTTTATTTGGTCAATGCTTCATTATGCTAATTCTCTTACCGGAGAGGAAAAACTCAGTGTCGAAATATTTTACATGCAATGATTAATGAGTTTTGTTAATCATTTGAAAAATAAAAGTATTTTAATGTTGGTGTGATTTTTGCTTTATTAGTTTGGATGTTTACCATAACAATTAATTTTAAGGGAAAAAATGAAAAAACTATTAACTGGCGTATTACTTATGTTGGGTTGCATGTCGATGCAAGCCTCTGCTCATTTAATTTATTTTGCCTATGATGATTTAGGGGATGGCACTGTAGATTTTTATGCTCAGCATTATCATAATATATCTGAGCCTACTGGTTCTGGTTTTAAATTTACAGATTCTGCAGATTCTTCAATTTTTTATAACGCCATCTGGAATGATACCATTGCCAGCAAAAGCGTAAACGACTTAATCTCTTCTTTTTCTCAAAGTTGGGATTTGGCAGCGAATAGTTCATATAGTGACGGATATACAGGAAACTGGTTGGTTGCTCGTGGGGTTAGTTTAGCGAATGGTGTTTACAATGTTTCTACTGTAAGCCCGACAGTGGTGGATACACCTTGGTCAGCCTTACCTCAAATTACGGTTTCAAATGTTACCGTACCAGAACCATCAACTTTGGCTATTTTTGCTTTAGGTGTTATGGGATTAGCATCTCGTCGCTTTAAAAAGTCATAATATTAAGAATGTTCGTAATTGAAAAGCACCGGAAACAGGTGCTTTTTTGCGTTAAGGTTTCCCCATTTGCTGAAATACCTGCTGTGACAGCCAGCTGCTACTGTTTGCCAGATCCAGAATTACGTCAAAGTGGTTGCGGCCTGTGATTTCCTGGCATGCTGAGCTAATAGCCAATTGCTCAAGAGCTTGTTGCATCTCAAGGGTTTGGCGTTTAAATTCATCCGTTTCATTATCGGCAAAAGCCAATGTGATTTGGCATTTGCCTAACAGTGCCCGGTTAATAGTCAATAATAAAGGGCTATTGGTATGGATTTCTTCTTCGCTCAGTTGTAACGGCTCATTAATATAAGTTTGCGCAATCGGCGTTAAGTCGTAAATGCCACTGACCGCGCAAATCCCTTTAATAAAATCTTGTGGCATATCGTAGGCAGACCAATCTGTCAGTGCCATCATCATCACTAAATGTCCACCAGCGGAACTGCCAGATAAATACATCTGATGATTATCAAAACCATATTTTTCTGCTTGGCTATACAGAAAAACTAATGCCTGGCGACATTCCTGAACAATGTCACTGAGAGAGGCGTTTGGTGCGAGGGTATAATTGAGCGCGGCAAAATGATAACCATGTTGCTGAAAGTTAGTGGCTGCAAAGCAGGATTCATTTTTCGTTAGTTCCTGCCAGTAGCCACCATGAATATAGACCTGGAGCTTTCGCTTCGTTTGAACCATTGGCATAAAGAGATCCACTACCTGATCAGGCGCAGCACCGTAGCTGAGATTGGTTATAACTGTTTGCTGATTTTCGGCCAAAGTCAGTGCTTGCCGACTTTGTTCGATATATTGCCGGAGAAAGACATTGATATCGCTAATACAGCTGCTTGGAGAATACTGTTGCTCCAAGTTTGCTAAGTCAAAATTTCGGTACATGGCGTTTACTGAAATGAGATCACTTGGCTTAAACTATAAATAGCCGCGCTAATAAAAGTAAATTCAAATTCTTGTCGTTAAGCATTCATTTATCTGATGTTTGCTACGGTTCGTCGTATAAATCCCGGTATTAGTAACATTTTTCTGACCATTAGCAAAACTTGTGTTATATATGGCCGTTAACAAATTTATCACATCTATAACAATAACATTAAGATCAAGAAGGTTAATAATGTCATGAAACTAGTGAAATCCCGACTTAACCAGGCGCTTGCGATCGCATTAGCAAGTTCTGCCATTGTGCTGGCTGGCTGTGAAAAAAGTGCCGAAGTTGCTTCTGCACCGGCAAAGGTCACCGAAAAAACCGTAGCTCAAACCAGCATGGTGCGTCAGGCGAGTGAGTCGCTTTATGAAGATTATGCGAAAATGCGTGCCCAGCAGGTCAGCAATGTCAGCTATAACCTGCAAGTAACTATCGATAATAAGAGTGAAAGTTTCTCCGGTGTCACTGAATTGCATTTTGACCTGGCACAAAACAATCAAAATGATTTAACCATTGATTTTGATGAAGGCACAGTCAATAGCGTGACCGTTAATGGTAAAGCAGTTAATTTTAATTATGAGAAATGGTTTATTACCATTCCTGCCAGTGAATTAACCGCAGGTAAAACTACAGTAGTGGTTGATTACCAAAGACCTTACGCTACTGATGGTTCTGGCTTGCACCGTTTTGTTGATCCGGAAAATGGTGAAGTGTATTTATACACTGACTTTGAACCTTATGATGCCAATCGATTATTCCCACATTTTGACCAACCGGATCTAAAAGCGACTTACACTTTACAAGTCACCGCGCCAGCACACTGGCAAATTATTTCTTCGACCCGTGAAAACGAAATCGACGAGCAAGGTGACACTAAAGTGTGGCGTTTTCCAGAATCGGCCAAGTTCTCCTCTTACGTATTTTCGTTACATGCCGGTAATTATGCGGTCTGGGAAGATGAATTCGAGGGCATGCCGCTACGCTTGTTTGCCCGTCAAAGTCTGGCGAAATATGTTAAAACCGATGAATGGTTCACGCCTACCAAGCAAAGCTTTAAGTTCTTTAATGATTATTTTGAAGTACGTTACCCGTTTGGCAAGTATGACCAAGTAGTGGCACCTGATTTTAATGCTGGCGCAATGGAAAATGTTGCTGCGGTCACTTTCAATGAAACCTTTATTGCTCGCGGTGAGAAATCGACTCAGGCAAAAATGCGTTTGGCTAATGTTATTGCTCATGAAATGGCGCACATGTGGTTTGGTGACTTAGTCACCATGCGTTGGTGGAATGGTTTGTGGTTAAACGAAAGTTTTGCTACCTATATGGCAAACCTGGAAGTTAATAAAGCCAGTGATTTTGAAAATACCTGGGATGTTTTTTATTCAGGCACTAAACAATGGGCCTATCGTAGTGATGACTCGGTCAATACTCATGCGATTGAATTACCAGTTGAATCTACCGGAGTGGCGTTAACTAATTTTGACGGTATCACTTATGGTAAAGGGGCGTCGGTCTTAAAGCAGCTGCCATATTATTTAGGTGAAGAAAATTTCCGTGTCGGTGTTAGTAATTATCTTAAGAAATTCTCTTATCAAAATACTGAACTGGAAGACTTTATTGGTGAGCTTGGAAAAGCCGCCGGTAAAGACATGAGCCAGTGGACGCAAGACTGGTTATATCATGCAGGTCTTAATACTATTAAGGTTAGTTATCAGTGTGGTGATAACAAGATCACCGAGTTAGCGATTAATCAAACTGCGCCAGAAGGTTATCCAACATTACGTGAGCAACGTGTACAAGTAGGTTTGTATAACTACGTTGACGGTAAAATGTCATTAACTACCGCCATTCCTGTGATGTACAAGGGTGCTACTACTCAAATAGCCGATGCGGTTGGTCAAACCTGTCCAGATTTAGTTTATCCAAATGAAGCTGACTGGGGCTTTGTTAAAGTGGACTTGGATGAAAAATCGCTGGAGTCTTTGCAGCAACATATTAATGCGATTGATAACACCACCACTCGCTTGATGTTATGGCAAAGCTTGTCTGACAGTGTTCGTGATGCAAAATTAGCGGCAGACAAGTTTGTTCATTTCGCGATTGCTAATATTGAAGCCGAACAAGACTATAATGTGGTACGTAAAATTGCCGATAGTTTAACGACCGCGTTACGTTACTTAAGCACCGCGACTCGTTTGGAGCAAAAAGATTATTCTGAGCTTTATCGTGAGGTGGAAGATTTATACCTGAAACTGTTAGAAAAATCAGCTGCAGGCTCTGATCTGCAAAAACTATGGTATAGCCGTTATGTTCACCTCAGCAAGTCAGATAAACATCTGAAAAATTTGTTAAACATCCTTTACGGTGAAAAAACATTTGATGGTTTAACTATTGATCAGGATAAACGCTGGAACTTGATTGCTCAGCTTAATCGTTATCAACATGGCAATTACGCTGCTCTATTGGATGCAGAAAAAGCGAAAGATAACTCAGACTCCGGGATGAAACGTGCGATTTATGCGGAAGTCATTCAGCCGGACGAAAAAGTAAAAGCAAAATGGTTTGATATCTTGGTTAATAACCCGGATAACCTTAAGTTGTCGACGTTACGCTTTATCATGTACGGCCTGTTTCCGTCAGAACAACAAGCGTTGGAAGCGCCTTTTAAAGAGAAAATTCTTGCGCAGATTCCTAAACTCAACGAAGGCAGCGATTTAGGCTTGTTGGGTGAATTTGCCCGTAACATGATCCCGAGTCAGTGTACCGCGGAAAGTGAAGCTGAATTAGCACAATTAGTTGAACAATATAAGGATATGAAGCCGCAAGTATTGAAAACGACTAAAGCGCGTCATCAAAATGTTGGTCGTTGTGTGAAAGCACTTAAATTGTTGAAATAACTAGTTTAAGTTGTTTAAATGCTAAGGGCTCATTTGAGCCCTTTATTTTGTCTTTAGTTTATGGTTAATGACATTACAATGAATTAAAGCTATATAATTTATACCAATTTGATTAAATAATTAGTCAATTTGGTATTAGACTTGGTAGATTAAAGGAGTAAGCGAATGAACGAAAAGTTAAACTATGTTGAATTTCCTGCTCATGATATTGAGGGAACTAAGCAATTTTTTAATGCCGCATTTGGTTGGGCATTTCAAGATTATGGTCCTGACTATACTGCGTTTGCCGAACAAGGGTTAGATGGCGGCTTTTATCGTGCCGAACTCAATTCTACCGTAGCTGCCGGTGGTGCCTTGTTAGTGCTTTATAGTGAGCAACTGGAAGTAACTCAGACTCAGGTTGAACAGGCGGGAGGGAAAATAGCAAAAGCAATTTTCTCTTTCCCTGGTGGCCGCCGTTTTCACTTTATCGAACCTAGCGGCAATGAACTGGCGGTGTGGTCAGATAAATAAAACGTCTGGCTGATAGAGGATAATAATCATGAAGATAGCCGACCTATGTCTGTAGTGGTCAGCTATCTTTAGTTATCGCCCCCATTTGAACTATCTTGTGATTAAGCGTTACAGTAGTTGCTATCTACCGGGGAAATGCTTGCCTTGTCTGCGACTCTGACCTTCACGCATTTAGCGTTTTCTGCTATTTGCTGTTTTTGAACTAGGGTGAATACTCCTTGCTCTTTGTTAAACAAGCTATATTCAAAAGCGTCATCGCTGCCTTCAAAAATTGCGGTAAACAGGCCGCCAACCAATGCGCCGGCAATACCTCCTGCGATCATATCTTGAGAATTGCCATCTAGCTCATCGATAACACCAACACCGGCACCAACAAGCACACCGGTTTTAACATCCGAAGACAGAGTGACTGCTTTCACTGACTGTACTGATGCATAAAATTCTTTCACTATGATGTTTTGTTCAGTGCGATCTACGCCAGGTGTCGCACAGCCGGTTAAGAGTAATAAAAGTAAAAATGTTTGTTTCATCATACACCTCAGTTAATGTCAGAAGAGGTGCCTATTGTATGTAAACCAGTTGAAATTAACTGTTGAAAGAGTGTTTTTACTTTGTAAATTACTGTAAGTGCTATGGGGCGCTGAGCAAAGACAAAATTTCCTTCTCATATTGTTGCTGCTTTTGCTCGTTAAAGCCGACGTGGCGACTGACAACTTCTCCTTGCCTGTTAATAATAAAGCTACTTGGCATGCCTTTTAACTTAAATGCTTTCGCTACTTGGCCTCTTGGATCGTAAAAAATAGCAAACTGCGCCTGTGTTTGTGCTAAAAAATCGGTAGCGAATTTTTTGTCCGCATCTAAATTAACACTTAATACCGTAAAGTTGTTATCGGCATATTTAGCTTGTATTTCATTCAACCAGGGAAAGGACTTTCGACACGGCACGCACCAGGACGCCCAGAAATCGAGGTAAATCACCTTGCCTTGCTGACTGGCAACCAGCTGCTTAAACTGCTCAAGCTTATCACTTGCCTGACAACCAAAAGCCGTGATGTACACTAGACTAATAAAAAAAACAGCAGAGAAAAATTTCACATAATACCCTTATTTAATCGGTGTTGTTTAAGTGTAACTTGCTAAGCACACAGAGAAAACCCGAGGTAAAAGAAAGAATAGCGCGGGTAGTGAGACTCTTGGTGGCAAACTGATAGCAAACCGCCTATAACTAATAGGTTTACTCTGTAACAAAATATGATTAACAGGTTGTTAATCGTAAAAAACTAGGTTTCAATCGATAATTGGCAGCATTTAACAATTCTACAATTTATGCTGGTATCTGTATAAAAATAAAACAAAAGTGGGCGATATGGATAAATCAATAATTATTAATGGTGAGAAATACGCTATCGATGTTGACAACGATATGCCGTTATTGTGGTTCTTGCGCGATCATTTGGAAAAAACCGGTACTAAGTTTGGTTGTGGTGCCGGGCTGTGCGGCGCATGTACTGTACATGTTGATGGCGTTGCAACCCGAGCCTGTATCACGCCGGTTGGGGGACTCGCCGGTAAATCAATTACTACCATTGAAGGCTTATCCGAGCACGGCGACCATCCGCTGCAAAAAGCCTGGCTTGTCAACAAGGTGCCACAGTGTGGTTATTGTCAGGCCGGTCAAATTATGAATGCCGCGAGTTTATTGGCAACTAATCCTCAACCGAGCGAATATGATATTGATAATGCAATGCAGGGCAATATTTGTCGCTGTGGTACTTATCAAAGGATCAAAAAAGCCATCGCACAAGCGGCGGATGAATTAGCCAGGGAGGTTTCCTAATGATTATTGAAAATATCAGCCGTCGTGATTTTATTAAAGCTTCAGGTGTTGCCACAGGTGGTTTAGTGCTTGGCGTAGCTGCGCCAATCAATGCGCTGGCGTTTGAGCCTATGGCTGCTGAAGCGGCGTTTAATCCCAATGCTTTTATTCATCTACAGGAAAATGGCGATTTATTGCTTTATTGTGGCCGCTGCGAAATGGGACAGGGGATCAGCACGGCATTGCCAGCGGCAGTTGCCGATGAAATGGAAGCGGACTGGGATAGAGTCACGGTTAAGCAAGGTGATGCCGATGAAAAATATGGTTCGCAGGCAACAGGAGGCTCCGCCAGTATTGTCCGAATGTTTGAACCTATGCGTGAAGCAGGTGCTGCGGCTAAGTTAATGCTAATAGCTGCCGCTGCGAAAGTGTGGAAAATTCCAGCCGAACAATGTCAGGCAAAGCATCATGTTGTTTATAACAAGGTAACAGGACAAAAATTATCTTATGGCCAGCTTGCGAGCCTTGCTGCATTGCAGCCGGTTCCGGAAAAGCCAGAGTTAAAACAAAAGTCTGAATATAAATATATAGGTAAAGCTTTGCCACGCCATGATCAGGGGCAAGTGGTGACCGGAAAACGCATCTATGGTGTGGATACCAAAATCCCCGGATTAACTTATGCCGCTATCACTCATTGTCCGGTATTGGGTGGCAAACTGAAATCGCTGGATAAAACTGATGCATTGGCGATCAAAGGGGTGATTGATGTTGTCGAGATCCCGCGTTTTGAGGTGCCTTATGGCTCGATCGGTGGTGTCGCTGTGGTTGCCAATAATACCTGGACTGCGCAGCAGGCATTGAAAAAACTGAAAATTGAGTGGGATTTAGGGGAAAACGCAAGTTACGATACCGCTAGCTATAAGCAGCAGTTAGTTAACAATGTCGAAAATCCTGGTGAACTTGCTACGGAAAGAGGCGATTTAACCGCTGCCTTTGCTAATGCGGCGCAGAAATTTTCCGCCACTTATACCGGTGGTCACTTATCTCATTCGCCGATGGAACCTAATGCCAGCGTAGTCTTTGTTGAAAAAGACAAGTGTGAAGTGTGGGCGGCAACTCAGGCACCTAAATCAATACAGCAAGTGTTGGGACAATATTTAAAACGCGATCCCAAAGACATTATCGTTCACGTTACTATGGCGGGTGGGGCATTTGGCCGTAAGTTTAAATGTGATTATGTTCAGGAAGCGGCGGCTATTTCGCAAAAAATTGGTGCGCCGGTACAGTTAACCTGGTCGCGCGAAGAAGATATGCGTACCGGTTTTTATCATTCGATCAGTGCTCAGCATATTGAAGCGTCATTAGATAGCGATGGTAATGTTACTGGTTGGCTGCATAGGGTGGCATTTCCGCCGATTGCCTCGACCTTTGATGCCAGTGTTACTAAGCCAACGAAAAATGATGTCAGCGCTGTGGATGAGTATCCGTTTGGCTTGCCAAACTTTCGCAGTGAAATTGGTGAAGCAAAAGCCCATACCCGCATTGGTTGGTATCGTGCGGTATATGCGATTTTTTATGGCTTTTCTTTCAGTACTTTTGCTGATGAACTGGCGTACAAAGCAGGCAAAGATCCATTAACGTTCTTAAACCAACTATATGATGCCAATATTAATGAAGCACAGGCTGAACAGGTGATGCGTTCGAAACGAGCACTGCAATTAGCGGCTGAAAAGTCAGGCTGGTTTGAGCGCGAGAAACTGCCTCAGGGACAAGGAATTGGGCTGGCGGTGCATTATAGCTTCAGAAGCTATGTCGCTATGGCGGTAAGAGTAGAATCTGACGGTGATAATATTAAGGTATTACAGGTAGATGCGGTGATCGATTGTGGCCAGGTATTAAATCGTGATGGCGCAACAGCACAAATGGAAGGTGCTGTGGTGATGGGAATGTCGCTGGCGATGAGTACCGAAATTACTTTTAGAAACGGTGCCGTGGTCAACAGTAATTTCCATAACTATCCGGTGAAGCGTATCAGCGATATGCCACAGGTTAATGTTCATATTATTGATTCTGATTTTCCACCGACGGGGTTAGGAGAGCCAGGTGTCGCGCCGTTTGCCCCAGCGTTGAGTAATGCGGTATTTGCCGCCTCAGGTAAACGTTATCGCGATCTGCCGTTTAAGCCGATGTCAGTGTAATCTAAATGATTAAGTTTTGGCTGATAAGCCACTTGGTTGAGCGCTAAGTGGCTTTTAGTCCCTAAGCGTTAATAAATGTAACCAGCTTGCAGTTAACAGATAAAGCTAGTTCATATTAACGAGATAATCGACTATTATGTTCTTCGTAGTTGAATAGCTTAGGAAAATCACTATGTCGCTTAGACTGATGTTGGCGGTTAGTTTGGTATGGACATCGATATTATCTGCTGCAGAGCTTACCAAAGAGCATGAGCAATGGTTAAAAAATAAGTTTCGCACTCAGCATGAAAAATTGATCCCGATAGTCGCGGTTGCCGACATGTATTTTGCCTGTCACCAGGCGCGTAAAACTGATGAACAGCCACACCAGGTAGAAAGCTTGATCACCGAAATGGATAAAAATGAGCTCGCACTGAGGTTAAGTGACTGTTTAAACGGTGATGCGCCAAATTCTGACACAGCGTTAAACTTTGGCCTAATTGGCTGTTTTCATGAACAATTGAAAGAATTACCAGAACAAGATCGCCAGGTAAAACAAAAACTGGTGCGTCAGGCGATTGCCAAGCTATCAAAACCTGAACGACAAAAGAGCTTTACTCAGTGTGTTACTGATCAGGCGATCGGTTATTTGAAGTGAGACTCGCGGGGGGCTTTTTCATCGTTAAATGAGCTAGGTAGAATGTCAACGCCAACCCATTTACCAAGTTTAATCGCGATCGGAATGGTAATAGGTGCAAAGGGCAAAATGGCAAATACTCCGATCCCCAAGCCTTTCAAGACATCGAGAAATTGTCGATTTGCCAGCTTCATTTCTTCCGGAGTTGCCTGACGAAGGGTGTAGCGGCGGTAAATGTTGAGCATCTCTTTGGTTTCTGCCTTTTCCTGGCTCAACGCAATTTTCACCCGTACTAATTGGCGCTTTAACTTAATAGTTTGGCGTTTACGACTGATGCTAACGACACGTCGAGGTGCCTTTAAAACGTGAATCCAGATCCTCATAAACGCATTCTACCCTAGTTTTCGTATTTATTTCATTAGATTTTATTGAGCCTTATCGGTCAATGGGTTGCCAAATGTTAATGACAACTACCAGTTAAAGCTCAATCAATAATTGATTGAGCTTTAAGCAAACAAACCTTGAAAAGTATTTTATTATTAGTTAGCTATAACAGCTGTGCTACACTCGAATCTGAATAGCTATTTAAAGGTCAATATGCAGTTTTTTGATAATTTCTTATACTGCAATAGGTTTGCTATTAAAACTGTTAATAATTTGTAACAAATAGCGAACACTTTATACAGAGTATTTTTGTTAAATCGACAGCTAATCATTTATAGTGGTCGCTTATAAAAAGTAAGTAAGGGTGAAATATGGGACACGAAACACCTAAAATTATTGTCGTTGATGATGATATGCGTTTACGGGCCCTGCTCGAACGTTATATGGTTGAGCAGGGCTTTGTGGTACGCAGTGCCGCTAATGCTGAACAAATGGATCGTTTACTCGAACGTGAAAACTTCCATTTACTGGTATTGGATTTAATGTTGCCGGGTGAAGATGGCTTGTCTATTTGCCGACGCCTGCGCCAAAGCTCTAATGATATTCCAATTGTTATGCTTACTGCTAAAGGGGATGAGGTTGATCGTATTATTGGCCTTGAATTAGGTGCGGACGATTATATGCCGAAACCTTTTAACCCCAGAGAATTACTAGCTCGGATCAAAGCAGTATTAAGACGCCGGGTTCAGGAAGCGCCAGGTGCGCCGTCTCAGGAAGAAAATATTATCGAATTTGGTGATTATCAGCTTAACCTGGCAACACGTGAAATGTTAAAAGGTGATATCAATATGCCGTTAACCAGCGGTGAATTTGCGGTATTAAAAGCCTTGATCACTCACCCACGGGAACCCTTATCTAGGGATAAGTTAATGAATTTGGCACGTGGCCGGGATTATTCTGCGCTTGAGCGCAGTATCGACGTTCAGGTTTCAAGGTTAAGAAGAATGCTGGAAGAAGATCCGGCAAAACCCAGATATATTCAAACGGTCTGGGGTTTAGGTTACGTCTTTGTGCCAGAGGGCAAGGCCGTAGCTTAAGCAGTAGCTAGTCAATGAAAATATTGCCACGTAGTGCGTTTGGGCAAACCATCCTATTAATCGGTGTCTTGTTGCTGATCAATCAGGCGGTATCCTTAGTATCGATCATGGTTTACATAGTGCAGCCTAATTCCCATCAGGTCGATCAGCTGTTGGCCAAGCAAGTACGGGTAGTGTTTATTGATGTTAAGGAACCTGTGTTAAGCCCGGCGATGGCGGTCGCCTTTCAGCGTGAAACAGGTATCGGCGTTTATACCGAAGAAGATGCTTTGCCGCTGGGCTTACAAGATGCATTATATTACGAATTTCGCTCTCAGGTGATGTCTGAACTCTTAGGCGGACCGGCAGAAGTTCGTATTTCGCAAGGGGACGAGTACCTGTTCTGGATCCGTCCGCCACAAGCTCCTAACTATTGGGTGAAAATTCCGCTAACTGGTTTGGAAGAAGCCAATTACACTCCGTTAATTATTGTTCTGATGATCTTGGGTGCCTTAAGTGTCATTGGTGGCTGGTTATTTGTTCGTCAGCTCAATCGTCCGTTAAAGGCATTACAGTCGGCGGCACATGAAGTCGGGCGGGGAGAATTTCCCAAACCGTTAACCGAACGCGGTACCACTGAAATTGTTGCGGTAACTCAGGCATTTAATCGGATGTCAAAAGGCATTAAACAGTTGGAAGACGATAGAAATCTGTTGATGGCCGGGATTTCACACGATTTACGCACACCCTTAACCCGCATTCGCCTGGCGACGGAAATGATGTCACAACAAGATGAATTTCTAAAAGAAGGCATCGAAGGCGATATCGATGATATGAATACCATTATTGATCAATTTATCGATTACATTCGTCATGACGTTAAAGATAAAGCGGAAGTAGCGGATCTTAATGTGCTGTTACAAGAAGTAGCGCAGGCCGAGGCGGTTAATGACAGAAAAATTGAACTGGTCGCGGGTGACATTCCAAAAATTCCATTGCGTTATGTCGCGATCAAGCGAGTCGTTGCTAACCTGATCCAAAATGCAATACGCTACAGCGAGCAAGATATAGTGATTGAATCAGGTCAGGAGCCGTCCGGAAACTTTGTTTATTTTTCGGTATCTGACTCCGGGCCTGGTATTCCAGATGCCGATATTGAACGCCTGTTTCAACCATTTACTCAGGGAGATAAGGCTCGAGGCACAGAAGGTAGTGGCTTAGGTTTAGCCATTATAAAACGTATAGTAGATATGCACGGCGGGCGGATTTTACTGACTAATCGTGAAACTGGGGGCTTATCTGCTAAGGTAATTTTACCTGTGTCTCTGTGATTATTATTGAATAATTTAACGTAATAAAAAAACCGAATAGTTCGCTATTCGGTTTTTTTGGGTTTGATTAATCGTTATCAATTATAGCAATGGCCCGGCTTTAACCAAGGCTTTACCATTTTCTGTATCGGTAAACTTATCGAAGTTGTCGACGAAGCGTTTCGCTAAATCTACGGCTTTTTCATGCCATTGAGTTGCGTCAGCATAAGTATCACGCGGATCTAAAATACCGTCTTCAACACCGGCAACATGAGTCGGTACACTTAAGTTAAATAACGGTAACACTTCGGTTTCTGCTGAATCGATAGAGCCATCTAAAATTGCATCGATAATTGCGCGGGTTGCTTTGATTGAAATACGCTTACCTGTGCCGTTCCAGCCGGTATTAACCAAATAAGCTTCTGCACCAACTGCCTGCATGCGAGTGCGTAATACTTCTGCGTACTGAGTTGGGTGTAAGCTTAAGAACGCCGCCCCAAAACAGCTTGAGAAGGTAGGCGTTGGTTCAGTGATTCCACGCTCGGTACCTGCTAATTTAGCAGTAAAACCGGATAAGAAATAGTATTCGGTTTGTTCAGGCGTTAACTTAGATACCGGCGGTAATACGCCAAAGGCATCTGCGGTTAAGAAGATCACTTTCTTGGCATGGCCAGCGCGAGACACTGGCTTAACGATATTATCGATATGGTGAATCGGGTAAGAAACTCGGGTATTTTCAGTTTTTGAGTTATCGTCAAAATCGATTTTGCCGTTCGCATCAACAGTGACGTTTTCTAATAACGCATCACGACGGATGGCGTTATAGATGTCCGGTTCATTTTCTTTGCTTAAGTTGATGGTTTTTGCGTAACAGCCACCTTCAAAGTTAAAGATACCATCATTATCCCAGCCGTGCTCATCATCACCGATTAACTCACGTTTAGGATCGTTTGAAAGTGTAGTTTTACCTGTGCCAGATAAACCGAAGAAAAT
>CAZUHQ010000012.1:0-50095 GCA_964620605.1 uncultured Thalassotalea sp. | reverse complement strand
GTGAAACGCAACTGTGTCTATGGTCTATGGGAGTTCCCATGTGAGAGTAGGTCATTATCAAGCTTTTATTCAGTAGAAAAGCCCGATTCGAAAGAGTCGGGCTTTTTCTTTTCCCATTTTGGTAAAGACTATATAGCTCTGTGCTTACCGCGACAATGATAATCATTGCGGCAACAGATATTTCAATTATTAAACAGAATGAACAGGCAAAGGCTCAATCTACAGAAAAACTAGCTATTTTCTGCTTATCCGGACGTCCATCTAATCCAGCGGGACGACAGCCCTTAAGATCACCAGCAAAATGCTTTCATATTTATCATTGATTAACAGAGGAGAATAAAATGATAAAACTGAAAGACACTAATAGAGAAGATAGTCACTCGCCGATATTCTTAATCTGCACTTTATATTTACTGGCTGTCATTGTGCAGCGTGTTGCCAGTGAAGTGACCGCTATTTATAGCACCAATTCAGTCACGCAAAACTTTTTTGAAAATCTGGCAGGACTTATTTTTGTGATTTTGATTGCATTTCGTCTGAAGTTATGGGAGCAAATTTCCTGGTTTAGCCGCCAAGCTATTACTAGCTGGTATCTTTTTCTACTCCCTTTGGCTTATGTGTTGATCAATATCGGGGATTTTTATCAACATAGCACTCATGATTTATGGTTAGGGTTATTTTCAAATCTATTTACCGGTTCACTAGAAGAAATCCTATGTAGAGGTTTAGTGATCGCTTTACTTGTCAACTATTTTAATCAGCAACAGCAGTCCTATGTTTCATTAAAAGCGGCATTGTTGTCATCATTACTTTTTGGTTTAGTTCATTTTGTTAATGTTTTTGAAAAGCCTGAAACTATTGGCGTAATTGGCGGGCAAGTTATATATGCGACTTTTATTGGAATGGGCTTTGCTGCCTGTTACTTAAGAACTCAATCATTACTACCATTAATGATAATTCATGCAGCAATTAATACTGTGGGTTTTTTAACGTCTGCACCAAATGAGCCAGCCGCAGCGTCATTTATTGATACACTTCCTGCAATTATTGTCTGTGCGCCTTTGATGGTCTATGGCATAGTTATACTAAGCCAAAAGAAATCTCAAATACCTAATCTTGCTTAAGGAGATCATTACTGGGAAGTTGCTACTTCCCAGATTTGACTATGAAAATTTTACTGTACAGTGTGCCTCATCTAATTGCTGGCTGTTTATACTCTATACTTGCCATTCGCACCTTACTGAACTTTAGCGATAGCCATACTGCTCGAGCAAATAAATGGCTTGTCGGGTTGTTAATGACATTAGCATTGATGCTGGTTGATGAATTTTTACAACTCAACCAGTTTGCCATAGTCACAAGCGCTAGCTGGGATAAATTTGTTACGGCATTGAATTTAGCTATTGGGCCTTTCACCTATATTTATACGCGCTCGATGTTGATGCAAGACGATGAATCGTCTAGAAGTGCTCTTTGGCATTTTTGTCCGGCATTGCTGTTTTATCTAAGCTTAGTTTTACTATTACCAGAGAATACGTTAGTGGCTGAAAATACCTTGGCCAAAACTGTGTTTAGCTTATTGTTTTTAGCGACACTATTGCCATATGTTTTTGCCGCATTAGCCGATGTTTCTGCTTATCAGCAAGGGGTTAAGCGGCGGTTTTCTAACCTAGCTATGCACGATGTGCGCTGGGTTAAAATTTGGCTCGGTTTTATGGTGTTCATGGCATTGGTGATTTGTTTAATGCCTTTGCTTGGTAATATCGTTTTTCTGCAATACCTAGCGGTTGATGTGCATTACTTGTTGATCATGGCTGCCGTCGGTTTTTTATTAGTGCCTGATCTGGGTAAACAGCAGGCGCTAGCGGGTAATGAACAAGCTGCTGAAACTGAGTCTCAGCAACAGCTGTTGCCGGATGATGAATTGAACGCAGTGTTTAAGCATATAGAAAACGTGATTCAGCAGCAGTCGAGCTTTCTTGATAACGACTTAACATTAGGGAGATTGGCGCAGCAATGTCAGCTGGCTGAGCCATTAGTGTCAAGTGCGCTTAATCTGGTGGCTGGTCAATGTTTTTATGATTATGTGAACGGCTATCGGGTAGCCAGGGCAAAAAATCTATTATACCAACATCCAAGTCGTTCCGTAATTGATGTCGCGATGGCGTCTGGATTTAATGCGAAATCTACTTTTTATAGTGCATTTAAAAAAAGTGTCGGTTGTACACCAAGTGAGTTTCGCCGTCATAGTGAACGGCAAAATCACAGGTCGGCAGCAGGAGTACAAGGCAAAGAAACCAGAGTTTCAAAATAGTTGTCATCTAACTCGGTCAGGGTGAGTTCAGCCCGACCGCCATAGAGCTTAGCCAATCGCTCTTTACTGTTAGTAATGCCGATACCAAAACCTTGTTGTTTTTGCTGCTGTTGAAACTTGTTAATCAGCCTGATGGTGATTTGAGTATTGTCACAGTTGATCTTAAGTGAGATCTTGTTTTTATCTGATATTAGCTGGGAGCTATGTTGCACGGCATTTTCTACTAAAGGTTGCAGTAGCATAAATGGCAGCATATGGTTTAAGCATTGTGGGTCTACTTCTGTTGAAAATAGCAGTTTGTCTTCAAATCTGAGTTTTTGAATGGTGAGATAGCTATTAATAAATTCCAGCTCTTCTTTGATGGTGATCAGCTGTTGCTGCTGATGCTCCAGCACTTTTCTTAGCATAATACTCAACTCACTCAGTGCTTTTACGGCAGTTTTTTTCTCATCCAGGCTGATCAAACTGGAAATGGTATTTAAGGTATTGAATAAAAAGTGGGGATTGAGTTGTGAGCGTAGCGAGTGCAACTCAACTTCTACTAATTGTTTCGCCAATTGCTGGTTGGTGAGCTCCTGTTTTTTGGCGTTCTTATAATATGACATCGCATAACCAACACCAAAAATAGACAAATATACCAGAAAGTCGATATGCAGCAAGCTATAGGCAACGTCGTTAAATGAAGCTATCCAGCCTTGCCAGTCAAGCAAACTATATTTTTTTACGTGGACCTCTATCACAGTTAACAGCCAGTAAATGCCAAGAAACAGCGCAGTAGTGGCGATATTTTTGGTGACAAAGCCTTTAAGATCGTTATTTTCCAGTTTAATGGTTGCTGTTGAGGCAATAATAAAAGGGGCAACAAAAATCCAGTTGCCCCAAAATGGCAGATATTTAAACCAAAGCTCGATAAAATCTGCACTCTTGGCATAAAGCTCAGTGCGTACCCGATAGGTATTGCTGGCAGCTAAAGTATTTAATACCAGCCAGAATAATGTATTGGCCAGCCAAAATTGTCGGTTCGGCAGATTGTTTATCAACTCTTTAAAATAGCGTCCCACGAACACTCGACCTCATTACTGCTGATTACTTTTAGTCTCTTAAGGTGATCATATGGTGCTAGTCTTAAGTTTACCAAGTGACTCGTCCTGAATTTATTGTTGTTAGTCGATAAACAGGCAAATTAAGGAAAATATAATGACTTAAGCAACAAAAGCTTTAGCTTTATTCTAGATAAGGCTAAAGATTTTTCGCTATCTGGGATAAAATAATTCGACAGATTAAGTGGGAAATAATGTAGTGACTGTATCAGCTAAGCGATTAAATAAATTTATCAGCGAATCCGGCTATTGTTCTCGTCGTGAGGCAGACAAACTTATTGATGGAGGTCGGGTTACCATTAATGGCAAGGTGCCGGAACTTGGGACGAAAGTGTTACCTGGAGATAAAGTGTGTGTCGACGGCAAAGTTGTTGGTGCCATGCCAGAGAATAAGTCAGATCGTATCTACATAGCTTACAATAAACCTGTTGGTATTACTTGTACTACAGAGCGTCATGTAAAAGGCAATATTATCGATGCCATAGGTCATAAAGAGCGAATTTTTCCGATAGGACGTCTTGATAAACCGTCAGAAGGGCTGATCTTTCTAACCAGTGATGGTGACATAGTGAATAAAATATTACGCGCCGAAAATGCCCATGATAAAGAGTATATAGTCACAGTTGATAAACCTGTCAGTGAGCGCTTTATCGAACGTATGTCGCGTGGCGTTCCTATTTTAGGTACTATTACTAAACCTTGTGTTGTTAAAGTCCAAAGTAAATTTGTCTTTCGCATTATCTTAACCCAGGGACTCAACCGGCAAATTCGCCGGATGTGTGAATATTTAGGGTATGAAGTGAAAAAACTTAAGCGCTCTCGTATTATGAGTGTTGAGTTAGGCGCTTTAAAATTGGGGCAGTGGCGTAATTTAACCAAAGAAGAAATGACAGAAATTAATCGAGCGGTAGCAAATTCGTCTAAAACTGCGCTTGAAGTGCAAGGTGTTACTCAGGTTAAAATTAGCCAAAATAAGCCGCAGGGTGTGAATAAGCAGAGTAAAGTCGCAACTAAAAATACCTTATCGATAAAGCGGGCCAAAAAAAAAGGAGCTTAATCGCTCCATTAATATTAAATATTGTATGGGGTTAATTTTCCCGTAGTGCTCTAAAACCTACATAGTTAGAACGAAAGCCCGGCGATAATTCTAATCGTACCGAAGTACGTGCTAGCTTAGGTGCGAAGTTCCAGGCACCGCCACGAGCCACCACTTTATCGCCATTGGTTAATTCCCAGACATTGCCAACGATATCAAATAAACCTAATTTATTGGCCCTAAACGAACCGACTGGGGAAGTACTGAGGTTCGACCATTTGCTGCCGCAATAGGCACAATTTGCCTTGCCATTGCCGATATCATCGCCCCACCAGTAATTTTCGACGCTACCGGCGCGCGCGACGTATTCCCACTCAATTTCGTTAGGTAAACGATATTTACGCTCGGTTTTTTTAGAGAGCCAGGCTAAATACGCCTTGCTGTCTTTATCGCTAACACAAACTACCGGATGCTCGTCGGTTTGTTTAAAGCCTGGGTTGCGCCAGTTAAGCACGCTATTGTATTCAGGTTGCCCATCAACAAACGCTGCACAGCCATTGCCGCTTTCAGCTTCGGTAACATAGTGAGTGTCTTTAACGAAGCGTTTGAAATCACCGACTGTCACCTGGTTTTGACCGATAGCGAAGGATTTTAAGATCTCCTCACCGCGTGCCGGTTTTTCATTGCTTAAACCAGCACCTTCCATATCGCCCATTTGAAAGCGACCAGCGGGAACACCAATAAGCTCTGGGCCTAATTCATCGCCTGGTAAAATGTCCTGAATTTTTTCACCGTTGGCAAAATTAATTGATGCTTTGGTTAATTCCGCTTTGATGGTCATATTTTTGTTAAGGCGAATGTTCTCCTGATGATCTAAATAACCAGGTTTAGTGATCACAACTTCGTGTGCGCCTGAGGCTAACATCACTGATAACTTGGTTGAACCGTAACTGGCACCATCGATAAATACTTCATCGTCATATTGATCGGATCTAACGGTTAGTTCATACAGCACAGAATCATCATTAAAAGAGATTTCATTGCCGGCATTCTCATCTACTGTTGCTGTGCTGGCATGTTCTTGCTCGTAAGTGCAGTAACGAGCTGAAAGGTTTAGTAATTTGCAGGCTTCGGTATTTGGCAGTGAACCTTCGAGTTCGACCGTGACGGTAGTGCTGTAATTGCCCTGGCCACTAAATTCACCAGAAACCACTTTGTGGTTTAGTAATCTGACTTGCGCGGCAGAATCATTTTTATTCTGACTGATGACGCTGGATTCGGTCGCGTTGGCAAACAAACTGTCAACAAACTGTTTGGATGCTTTTTGTTTTGCCAGGCGGTTGCTACGCATAATACATTGTTTCAAGGTTTCTTGCGCGTCGCAGCTTACTACTTGAGTGGTTTGCAGGCTGGTTTCTTTTTCAAACTCTTGTTGCAGGCGTTTTACTCTGGCAATTCTGATCTCTTCTTTTAGTGCTTCTCTAGCATTAGCCAAGGTAAAACGGTCGATATTGGCTTGTGCCAGTTTTTGTTTAAGCTCGGCTAATAAGGCGACACTGGCTTTAATATCGTCTTTATTCTGCTTTTGGTTTTGAATCGCCTGACGATAGGCATTTTGCGCCTGGGCGATGTCTTGATCCGGGTTATCCACCATGGCTTCGTATTGTTCATTCATATTTAACAGCGCTTGCTCACGCGCTGTTTGTAACTCTGCACCTTGGCTGCGTAGAAGTCCCAGCTTATCTGTTTCATTGGCAACTTGGGTGTTTAATGAGCTTAACGAGTTGATAAATGACTCATATTCAGCTTCTTTAGTGGATAACTGAATTTCTAAACTTTCTACGGATTTGTCTTGAATTGGAGCCAATTCAAAAGCTTGTGTGCCGATTGAGAGACAACTAACTGTCATTGCGAGTAAAGCCAAGCGCATCTTTATTATTCCTGAACAATATAGAGTTTCATTCCGCCAGTTGGCTATTTGCAGCTAACTAACAGATTAACTTCAATTTAGTCATTGATATAGTTTTAATAGTCTCAATCATATTGGGATGTTAGCTAAATCGCAAGAGATAATCCGCGAAACCCTTAATAAATAACTTGAAATGTTGCGATGTCTGCCAAACAGTTAAAGGTTGAGGAGATTCGCCGGAGAATACTGATCGGTTAACAATTTAGTTTGCGCTGGCCAGTCCATTTCGTCTTTGGTTGAGGTCATATAAGTGGTGATTTCGACAATATTGATATTAAAGGGTTTAAGCTTTTGGTTCAGTGCCTGTGCCCTGGTATTGATAAACTTACCATCAGGCAACCCCTGGTTAGTGGTTAAAATAATGCGATTGCTATTTTTTCTGTTGCTGACATTAAAAAAGTCGCCAAATACCTGATGGTAAGTGGCGGATTCATGATGGTAAAGTTGGCTGACCGAGAAAGTATTGGCCGCGAGTACTCCACTTGGTGTTAACAGTTGTTTGGCTTCTTGTAAAAATTCCTGAGTTAACAAATGCTCGGGAATATAATCACCGTTAAAGGCATCTAAAATGATCCAGTCGTATTGCCGTTTTTTTAATCCGGCTCGTTTAATAAAAATGCGACCATCTTGCACTTTTGCTGTCACTTTATCATTTTCAAAAAAGCCAAAGTATTGTCTGGCAACTTTAATTACTGCCGGATCGATTTCGACATTAGTAATTTCAGCCTCAGGATAGAGCAAATGTAAGGTGTTAGACATAGTGCCACCACCCAAGCCAACGATCAGGATTTTTTCTGGTGCTTTTTCCATTACCAGCAGGCTGGAAAATAATAGTTTAGTGTAGTTAAACACCAGCTTTTGCGGATCATTTTTATATAGGCAGCTTTGGTTGGTTTTGCTGGTTTTGACGTTAAACTTCAAACAGCGCAAGTTAAAACTGTCTTCCACCAGAATATTGCGATAAAGCGAGCGCTCCTGATGGATCACTTTTGCCAGACTCGGTAACGACAGCACAACTAAAATTAGCAACAGGCAATAAACCTTATTCATTACTGACCTCTTGCACTTGACTACGTGCAGAGTAAGCAAGTCTGTCGACACCGATAGCGGTAATACCTAACATTGATAAAATGGCGCAAAACGTCAGAACAATGGCATTGACATCAAACAGCAACACAAAGTAAAAAGAGGTCAAAATAGTGCCGAGCGCGCTGCCTAAGGTCGAAACAAAATAAAGCTTACCGGCAACATGGCCGCTGTTATGTTTATCTGTGACTAAAAGACGTACAGAATATGGGGATATCATGCCCAAAATAATGGTTGGGATAAAAAACAGCGCGACAGAGGCAATCAGTGAACCGTAACGACTGTCTTCTATCTGGATAAAAATCGCTTCCATGATGCTGTTTGCCCAAAGGGCGATTGGTAGTACAGTCAGCCCGGCTAACAGAAAAATAGCGCCGTAGCGAGTTAAGGAGGCATGGCGTGTAGAATATTTTCCGCCAAGTAAATAACCAAAAGACAAGCTCAGCATAAATACTGTGATAATGCTGCCCCAGATATGGACGCTACTGCCAAAAAATGGTGCGAGAATTCTGCCGCCGAGCAATTCTATGCCCATGATGCAAAAGCCGCTGCAAAAGGCGAGCAAGTAGATCAGCAGGTTTCGGTTCACGATAAGATTAGCCTGTTAACTTATGATAATACTAAGATTATCTTAACCTTATCGTGTGTATTCAAGCTAGCGACTTTTGCCCGAAAATAAAAAACGGGCAATTCGTGCCCGTTTATCTTTTTGATTCAGCTTAGGTTAGCTAAGTAATGGCTGTAAAAATCTCGCGGTATGAGATTTTTTATTGCTCGCTATTTGTTCCGGCGTACCTGTGACTAAAATTTCACCACCACCTGAGCCGCCTTCAGGACCGAGATCGACAATCCAGTCGGCGGTTTTAATGACATCCAGGTTATGCTCGATGATAACTATGGTATTACCGTGATCGCGCAGTCGATGGATAACATGAAGTAATTGCTTAATATCATGAAAGTGCAGGCCAGTCGTTGGCTCATCCAGAATATACAGCGTTTTACCGGTATCGCGTTTTGATAACTCTTTCGACAGTTTGACTCGCTGTGCTTCACCACCAGATAGCGTGGTCGCTGACTGGCCCAGTTTAATATAGCTTAAGCCAACGTCCATCAAGGTTTGTAATTTACGTTTTACTGCGGGGATCGCCGAGAAAAAGTCAAAGGCATCTTCAATGGTCATATCCAATACTTCATGGATGTTTTTACCCTTGTATTTTACTTCCAGTGTTTCACGGTTATAGCGTTTGCCTTTACAGACATCGCACGGTACGTAAACATCGGGTAAAAAGTGCATTTCTACTTTAATAACGCCATCACCCTGACAAGCCTCACAGCGCCCCCCTTTAACGTTAAAGCTAAACCGTCCTGGCTTATAGCCACGAGAGCGCGCTTCCTGGGTACCGGCAAAAATATCGCGAATATTGGTAAAAATTCCGGTATAGGTTGCAGGGTTTGATCGTGGCGTGCGGCCAATTGGGCTTTGATCGATATCGATAACTTTATCGAGTTGATCCAGACCTTCAATAGTTTTGTAAGGTGCCGGTTCTGAAGTGGTGGCATTATTGAGTTCAGTATGAGCGATGCGATATAAGGTATCGTTAATTAAGGTGGATTTTCCCGAACCTGAGACACCGGTAACGCAGGTCATCAAACCGTTTGGTATTACTAAATCGACATTTTTCAGGTTATTGCCACTGGCACCTTTTAAGGTCACGATATTGTTTTTATCAAACGGCATGCGTTTTTTCGGTACTTCAATCGCTTCTCTTCCTGAAAGGTATTTTCCGGTAAGTGAGTATTCACATTGTAGTATTTTTTCGACATCCCCTTGAGCGATCACTTCACCGCCATGAACACCAGCACCCGGGCCAATATCGATAACAAAATCGGCAGCGCGAATCGCGTCTTCATCATGCTCTACGACAATCACGGTATTGCCTAAATCGCGTAAATGGATCAGGGTTTTTAACAGGCGCTCGTTATCCCTTTGGTGCAGGCCGATAGAAGGTTCGTCCAGTACGTACATCACACCGACCAGTCCGGCACCAATTTGACTGGCGAGGCGAATACGCTGGGCTTCGCCGCCGGATAAGGTATCAGCACTACGTGAAAGATTGAGATAATTAAGGCCAACATTGACTAAAAAGCCCAGTCTGTCGTTGATTTCCTTAAGAATTTTTTCTGCGATTTGTCCTTTTTGCCCTGTTAGCTGTAGCCCTTGAAAGAAGTTGAGCGCATCGGCAATCGCCAGTTCGGTAATATTATGCAGCGGCGTATTCTCGATAAAAACATTACGCGCCTCCAGTCGCAGGCGAGAGCCGTCGCATTCTGGACAATGCTGGCTGTTCAAGTATTTCGACAGTTCTTCACGCACTGCATTGGATTCCGTTTCGCGGTAACGTCTGTCCATATTATTTAAAATACCTTCGAACGGATGTTTGCGAATGACGATATCACCGCGATCGTTCATGTATTTAAATTCAATTTCCTGTTTACCACTGCCACGCAAGACGATTTGCTGATGCTCTTTTGATAGCTGATTAAACGGCTTATCTATAGCAAAACCATAATGCTCAGCCAGTGCCTGCAACATTTGAAAATAATAAAAGTTGCGTTTATCCCAGCCGCGAATCGCACCACCGGCAAGGCTTAATTCCGGGTTGGCAATCACCCGGTTTGGATCGAAAAACTGTTGTGTGCCCAAACCATCACAAGTTTGACAAGCACCCGCCGGGTTGTTGAATGAAAATAACCTTGGCTCCAGCTCTTGCATGCTATAGCCACATTGCGGACAGGCAAAATTGGCGGAGAATAATAACTCTTCTCTATTTGGTTCATCCATAAACGCCACTTTCGCTGTACCTGCGGTTAATGCCAGTGCGGTTTCAAATGATTCCGATAAGCGCAGCTGAATGTCGTCTCGCACTTTTAATCTGTCTACTACGACTTCAATGGTATGTTTCTTGTGAAGCTCAAGTGTTGGTGGATCTGACAGATCACATACTTCGCCGTCAATTCTCGCGCGGATATACCCTTGTGCCGCCAGATTATCCAATAGCTTGATATGCTCACCTTTACGATTTTGTAATACCGGGGCTAACACCATGACTTTTGTGCCTTGTTCTAGTTCCAGTACCTTGTCCACCATTTGCGACACGGTTTGGGCTGCTAATGGTTGATGGTGGGTTGGACAGCGTGGTTCGCCGACTCTGGCATAAAGTAAACGTAAATAATCATAGATTTCGGTAATGGTACCGACGGTTGAGCGAGGATTATGAGAAGTGGATTTTTGCTCGATGGAAATTGCCGGTGACAGGCCGTCGATATGATCGACATCCGGTTTTTCCATTAAAGATAAGAACTGGCGCGCATAAGCAGATAAAGATTCAACGTAACGGCGTTGTCCTTCTGCGTATAAGGTATCAAATGCTAACGAAGATTTTCCTGAGCCCGACAAACCTGTAATAACGATTAGTTTATCTCGCGGTATGTCTAAGCTGATATTTTTAAGGTTATGGGTACGTGCGCCTCGAACTTCGATATTTCTCATAATATTTCCACAGGTTTTTGCAGCCGCATATTATTGCATAATAAATGGCCTGAGTTCATCAATAATCTCTATTTTTGTTCAGTGAATTGTCGTGCTAAACTAGCACCGTTTTTATTGCGATAAACATCAGGTTTAGTAGTTATCCATGAGTCTTTCAGGTTTAAATAAAATTGAGAAAAAAGCCGCGTTTTCGCTAGCCGCCGTTTTTGGTTTGCGCATGCTTGGTTTGTTTATGATCTTGCCAGTATTTGCTATTTATGGTGAACAGCTGATCGGTTTTAGTCCAATATGGATTGGTTTGGCAATTGGTGCTTACGGATTGACTCAAGCGTTATTACAAATCCCTATGGGGATTTTGTCGGATAAATATGGCCGTAAGCCGATTATTCTCATTGGTCTGGTAATATTTTTGTTCGGTAGTGTTGTTGCGGCAATGTCAGAAACCATTTATGGCGTAGTGGCTGGTCGTGCCTTGCAGGGCATGGGGGCAATTGCCAGTGCGATTTTAGCATTAGCGGCAGATTTAAGCCGGGAAGAGCAGCGGCCAAAAGTGATGGCGACTATCGGGATGTTTATCGGTTTGTCTTTTACTTTTGCCATGGTGTTAGGACCGGTCGTTGCAGAAGCTTTTGGTTTAAGCGGTCTGTTCTGGCTCACTGCGGGGTTAACCTTAGGCGCTATGTTAATGATCCAGTTTATGGTGCCTAATTCCGTCCACAAAGCGCCGCGTGGTGACAGTATTGCACTGCCGGATCAAATTTCGCAGTTAATCAGGCACCCACAATTGTTCCGCCTTAATATTGGCATTTTTATCTTGCATATGGCATTAACCGCCTGTTTTGTCACTTTGCCGAAACAGTTTGTTGCCGCCGGATTGCCATTGGATCACCACTGGCGGTTATATTTGCCAACGTTAATCGGTTCGTTCTTTTTGATGGTGCCATTTATGATTTGGGCGATTAGAAAACAAAAAGAGAAGGCGATGTTTTCAACCATGGTGTTGTTGTTTTCTTTAACCTTATTGCTGTTATGGTATTTGCCACATACCATTATTTCGCTAGTAATATCTGTTGTGATGTTTTTTACTGCGTTCAACTATTTGGAAGCGACAATGCCATCGATTTTATCCCGTTTAGCGCCAGCTGGTGTTAAAGGTAGTGTGATGGGGATTTATTCCAGCAGCCAGTTTATGGGGGCTTTCTGTGGAGGTTTGTTAGGTGGTGCGATCGCCAGTCAATTTGGCGAGCAGATGATCTTTTTGGTGATGGCCTGCATCGGTCTGTTGTGGTTTATTGCCGCCACCGGGATGAAACCGTTGAAAAAATCAAAAAGCTACAGCTTTAGCACTACTATTACCAGTGAAGAGCAGGCGGATAAAGTGGCAGATCAGCTGATCAACTTACCCGGAGTCATTGAAGCCACGCTAGTGCACAGCGAAGCGGTCGCCTATTTAAAAATTGACGATAAACTTGCTGACTTTCAACAGATTAAATTGCTATTAAAACCTTCTAATTAGATGGGGAAATTTGTTAGTTTAGTTTGGAAGTAATGTACAAGGTAAATTTAAGGAAGATAAAGTGAATAACGATGAACTTATCAAAGAGCTAAGGAAAGCAAGAAAAAAAATTGTGCGCTATGTTTCAGGCCTATTTTTATTTTTCATATTGTTAGATTTATATGTGGCTAATACATCAGATGTAGTAACAGAATCAATGTTGAGTTTATCTCCGTTCTCAATGCTGATTTTTATCTGTTTACAGACTGCAATTGGTTTAATTTTTAGCTATTTAGAAAAAATATTAGTAGCTATGAATCAGTCAAAAGTAGCAGAACGCTCATCGCTAAAAAGTTAAAAAAATTATTTACACTCAATTTAACTGGATAATATTAGCGATTAATTCTGCTGTTCCTAATATTAGTGTGACTTCATCATCGAGTTGTTTACCGATAAGTGATTTACCCAATGGGGACTCCGGGCTGATCACTGTGATTTCTTCTCCATCTTCCTCACATTTAAAGCCAGGTGCTGCTGGCGCAATAAAGTACCAGAGTGTTTTATCATGCTGATTAATTAGCTGTACCAGCGAGCCTATGGTTACTTTAGCCGTTGTTGTTAGCGGCATATTTTTTACTAAGGCAATGGTTTGTGTTACTTGTTGTGCTCTTAATGACTGCCCCTGAGCCAGATAACCCGCCTCAATCGCTAATGTGTCATATTGAGTTTCGGCGATAGATTGTTCATCGATGGCGGCAGAATGTGCTGCCTGCGCTGCTGATTTTAGTGTGGTTAACTCTTGCTCTAAGTGGTTAACTATCTGATTAATTATCTGTTCTTTCATCATTAGATCATAAGCTAGAAAATGCCGTAACGGCAACTGATTGCTGATTAAAAATGCTTTAATCTGACAGGTGTCAAAATAAAGCTTGAGTTTTGTTTTTGAAACGGCTAGTTTATAGCAACTGGTTAGACCTTTTGTTTGGTCTTTTATCACGAATAAGACAGAAATTATGACGACATCATCTGCATATCCTAATTTATTAGCACCTCTGGATTTAGGCTTTACTACCCTGGCGAACCGCGTTCTGATGGGCTCAATGCACACCGGGTTAGAAGAAGAAAAAAGTGGCTTTGACAAACTCGCGGCTTTTTATCAGGAGCGGGCAAAAGGTGGTGTGGGCTTAATTGTGACCGGTGGTATCAGCCCTAATATTCGAGGACGTTTAGCGCCATTTGGCGGTCAACTTAGTTGTTTCTGGCAAGTGGGCAAGCATAGAAAAGTCACCGAGGCGGTGCACCAATATCCAACCAAGATTTGTTTACAACTACTACATGCCGGGCGTTATGCTTATCACCCGTTTAGCGTTTCTTCGAGTAAGAAGAAGGCGCCAATTAATCCTTTTACCCCGAGTGAAATGTCGGTTAGACAAATCAGATCAACCATTAAAGACTTTGCCCACTCATCAAAGCTTGCCGCCAAGGCGGGTTATGACGGCGTCGAGATCATGGGTTCGGAAGGTTATTTGATTAATCAATTTAGTTGTGTGCGGGTCAATGATCGCACTGATGAATGGGGTGGGGCAATTGAAAACCGCATGCGTTTAGGTTGTGAAATTGTTAAAGCGGTGCGTGAGAAAGTTGGTAAAGAGTTTATTATTATTTTTCGCCTTTCGATGCTGGATTTAGTGGAAGGTGGCAATAGTTGGCAGGATGTTGTCACTATGGCAAAAGGCATTGAAGCGGCTGGCGCAACCATTATTAATACCGGTATCGGCTGGCATGAAGCACGGGTACCAACGATTGCCACTTCGGTACCAAGAGCGGCATTTACCTGGATCACTGAGCGAATGAAAAAAGAAGTGAATATTCCTTTGGTGACTACTAACCGTATCAATACTCCGGAAGTTGCGGAAAGTGTCTTGGCGGATGGTCATGCCGATATGGTATCCATGGCACGACCATTTCTTGCCGATGCTGAATTTGTTAACAAGGCGGCAGAAAACAAGAGTGAAGAAATTAATACCTGTATTGCCTGTAATCAGGCGTGTTTAGATCATGTCTTTAAACAAAAACGGGCAAGCTGTTTGGTGAATCCTCAGGCCTGCTATGAAACCGAATTAATTCTAACCCCAAGTGCCAAAGCGCAAAAACTGGCGGTAATAGGTGCAGGACCTGCCGGGTTAGCCTTTAGTGTGTATGCCGCTAGAAAAGGCCATCAGGTGACCCTGTTTGATAAAGGATCGCAAATTGGTGGTCAGTTTAATATTGCCAAGCAGATCCCGGGTAAGGAAGAATTTTATGAAACCTTGCGTTACTTTGATGTGCAGTTAAAAAAATTAAAGGTAAATATTGAGCTTGGCAGTGAGCAAACCAGCGAAGGCTTGATTGCGCAGGGTTTTGATCAGGTAGTATTGGCAACTGGTATTGCTCCGCGTAAGCTCAATATTCCAGGTATCGAGCACCCGAAAGTAAAAAGTTATTTGCAGGTTTTACGAGATAAAGAGCCGGTAGGTGATAAAGTGGCAATTATTGGCGCTGGTGGTATTGGTTTTGATGTCGCCTGTTATCTGGTTGAGAGTGAGCAACTGACTAAGCATCCTGAAAACTGGATGAAAAGTTGGGGTGTTGATCAAAGTTATCAACATAATGGCGCTTTACTCGATAAAGCTGAGAATCATAGCTGTGAAAAAGAAGTTCACCTTTTACAGCGAAAAACCACAAAAGTTGGTGCTGGTTTAGGGAAAACTACCGGCTGGATCCACAGAGCGACTTTGAAGAAAAATAATGTTCAGCTACACAGTGGTGTTAGCTATCAAAAAATTGATGATCAGGGGCTGCATATCGAGAAAGATGGCAAAGCTCAATTGTTGGATGTTGATACTGTGATTATCTGCGCCGGACAAGAACCAGAGCGTTCGTTATATCAAAGCTTAGTGGATGCGAATGTTGCAACTCACCTGATTGGTGGCGCGAATGTCGCAGCCGAGCTGGATGCCAAGCGGGCAATCCGCCAGGCACTGGAGCTGGCTATCGCAATATAATATTTGGCGATAGTGTTAGCATAAAAAAATAAACTTCTGGAAATATTTGTCATAATGCTTGGGTCAACTAACTTTGACCGCAAAAATAACTAACTGATGAGCCGTTATGACATTTATTTTCAAACCTGCGATTAGCCTGGCGAATAGCCTAAGTTTTAAGGCAAAGTTTTTGTTACTTGCCTTAATGTTCTACCTTCCGTTAATTACCTGTTTTATCTGGATTGTTAACGATCAGCGGGCACTGCTTACTCAATACGACAGTGAACTGCAGGGCTTTAGCAAAATTGAAGCGATTTTGTCTATTGAACAGCAAATCGCATTATCCCGTAGTGAGCCTGCCGCTATTAGCCTGGTATCACAGCAGATCAACCAACTGCAAATGCAAATCCAGTCAGATGAAAAATTTAAGCGCTTAGCCGGGCAAGTCGAAGTATTTGCAGATTTCTGGCAACAGCAGCAGAGCAAATTGACGCCGGATAATTTTAACTTATATAAGGATCTTTATAGTTATAGTTTGTCGCTACGGGAAAATATTGCCGGCTTAAGTGGTCTGATGCGTGAGAGTGATGTCATTGCGTTTTATCTGATGGCGGCAGGTGAAGAGCATTTACCTGCGCTGGCGGAGTATTTAGCGCGTTTTAAAGACTTAACCGAGCAAGTGATTACTAAGGGCTTTACTGCCGACTCTTATACCCTGATCGTTGCACTGAATAATCGATTAACTGAAATTGCACTCAAACTGGAAAAATCCAATGAACAGCTAGCGCAAGTGGTAGATGACGAATTTACCGAACATATCACTGGCGTGCGGGCATTGCTCAGCTCGATTGAAAGTTACCAGCAAACGATTAATGACCAGGTGATTGCACCGGATAACATTGAATTGTCACTTAAGAAGGCGAGGCAATTGTCATTAACTCAGCAGTCAATGCTTAAGCAATTAAAGCAGGCAACCAATGAGCGCCTAATGACCCGTATCCATCTGATGCAGGATAACAGTAACGCCTCGTTATGGTGGTTAACCTTGATTATTTTATTGGTGATCCTTGGTACCAGCTATTTACTTTGGGGAATTTATCAGGCGCTGCGGGGGAGTGTTAATCATATTAATCAGGCGGCAGAGCGTCTTGGTAACGGCGATTTTTCACAAACTTTGGCTGTGAACGCTCAGGATGAACTCGGGGATATCGGCCGCAGCTTTTGCCAGATGCAGGAGAAGATCAAGCAGTTACTGTTATCCTTTGCCAGCGATGTCACTGAGCTGCGCCAGGCATCGAATGATATTCACCAGTTAACCGATAACATGCAAAAGAATATCGCCAGTCAGCAGCAGGAAACTCATAGTGTTGCTGAGGCTATCGGTCAGGTGAAGGCCTCAGTACAGACGATAGTCGATAATACCGAAGGTGCCCAGGCGCTTACTCAGTTGGCCAGTGACAATGCCACTCAGGGACAAAGCATAGTGACTGCAACTGGTATCAGCATTAAAGATATTGCGCAGGAGGTTAACAGCTCGGCACAAGTGATCAATGAACTGGCGCAACATAGCAGCGCAATCGCCGGTTTTGTTAATGTTATTCGTGAAATTGCCGATCAAACGAACTTATTAGCATTAAATGCCGCGATTGAGGCTGCCAGGGCAGGAGAGCAAGGGCGAGGGTTTGCCGTCGTCGCCGATGAAGTACGAACGCTGGCGAGTAAAACTCAGGACTCAACCGAAGAAATTCAACGTATTATTGAGCAGTTGCAGCAGGGAACCCAGGAGTCTGTGCAGGCAATGAACCAGGGCGTGGAGAAAGCGACGCTGGGGGTTGAAAATACTGAGCAGGTACAAGAGGCTTTTGGTGAAGTCACTGCGAATGTCGTTAATATCGTCGATGCCACAAATGAAATCTCGGCAGCGGTTGAACAGCAAAAAGCCATGATGACGTCAATTGATGCCAATACCGGTAATATTGCAGGTGGCGCCGATCGCGTGCTGGAAGCGGCAAATAACGCGGCAGCTGCAGGCCAACATTTGTCCCGTTTAGCGGATCATTTAACACAACAGCTTGAACAGTTTACCTTAGCTACTTAGAATGTGCGTTCAACTTGTTTAAATTGAAGGCGTATGTCGCAGTTATCGGTAAATATTCGTGCGCAAGATATCGAGATCTTGCTGTCGGCAAAAGACTATTATCAGCGTTTACTGGCACTGATCGCACAGGCTAAATCCCGTATTTATATCACAGCGCTGTATCTGGAAAACGATAGTGCAGGTCAGCAGATCTTAGCGGCGTTATATCAGGCAAAGCAAAATAATCCTGAGCTCGATATTTGTGTTTTTGTCGATGCCCATCGGGCACAGCGCGGCTTGATCGGTCAGGACAAATCGCTCGGCAACCGCGTCCTCTATCAGGAATTTGCCGAACAATACCTTGAAGCTATTAATATTTACGGCATCTCGGTAAAAACCAAGGAATTACTCGGGGTGTTACATTTAAAAGGCATGGTGTTTGATAACGAATTGCTCTATAGCGGTGCCAGCCTTAATAATGTCTATCTGCAATTTCACGAGAAATATCGCCTGGATCGCTACTGGCAGTTAACCTCTGCCAAGCTTGCTGATGCAGTGGTGGCCTATATGCAGCAAACTTTTGTCAAACCCGGTGTTGCCATCAACTTAAATTCTCGCCAGTTATTGCCCCTCAAGCAGCAAAAAGCTCTTAGCCGAAAAACGACAGCTTTGGTTAAACGCGCACATTATTCTATTAGTTATTCAGAAAATGTAGCAGGGTTGGCGGTAACACCATTAGTTGGCTGTGGTAAACGCCATAATCAATTAAATCAACAAATATGTCAGCTAATTAAACAAAGTGAGCGCGAGATCCTGATTTTTACCCCGTATTTTAACTTACCACGTATGGTGATCAAACAACTGGTGGCTGCGCTAAAGCGTGGCGTGACAGTTACCTTAGTGGTTGGCGATAAAACTGCCAGTGACTTTTTTATTAAGCAGGAGCAAGATTACAGCTTTATCGGCGTGATCCCTTATATTTACGAGCAGATTTTACGGCGCTTTGCTAAACGCTGGCAGCGTTATATTGCTAATGGTCAGTTGCAGATCAAACTCTGGTGTCATGGCGATAACAGCTATCACGCAAAAGGCATGGTTATAGATCAGCGTTGGCATTTATTAACCGGTAGTAACTTAAATCCGAGAGCCTGGGCACTGGATCTGGAAAACGGCATATTAATCGATGATCCGCAGCAAGTATTGCAAGATGCCTTTAGCCGTGAATATCAGGTGCTCGCTCAGCATACCAAGACCTTGAGTGATTGCCGCCAGCTTGACTCGATTAATGATTATCCACCAAAGCCAAAAAAATTGTTGCGCCGTTTATCGTTAGCGAAAATAGACCGTTTGCTAAAACGCTTTTTGTAAACGACAATGAAAAGCCTGCGATAACTTGCTGGCTGTTGCTATCTAGGTTGGCGTATAGATTTGCTCGGCAGGGTTAAATAATACCCAGGAAGTCAGCACATGCTTGTCAGATGATAGTGGAATATTGCCTCTATGGGTATGAGTAAATCCACAAGGTGCGATGATCATACTTCCGGCTTTAGGCTTGATGATTTTGTCTTGATAAAAAAATTCAGTTTCACCGCCTTGTTCAACATCATTTAGATAGATCAAAACTAGTAATACGCGGTGTAAGGCATTGTTATGACCCAATTGCGGGAATATTTCAGAATGCCAATAGCGGTAATTGCCTTTATTTTGCTGATATTTTTGTGCATTGATCGGCGCTAAACGAAATAAATATTTGATTAAGTTCAGAATGCTCGGTTTGCCTATTTCCTCAAAATTTTCCTGTGTCAGTTGCACCGGCTCTTGAGTTAGCGGGTGTTTTACGACAAGAGAAATGGAACTGATCAAGCTAAAATAATATTTACTGACATAGTCAACAATATTGTCGGTGCATGCTTGAGTAATAGTGGCTAATTGCTGCTGAAACTCTTGATGTTGATTTAAGCAAATGTCTTGGCTAACTTTTTTGCTGCTATCAACTCCGCCTCCCGTTCGACCATCATTTTTATATCGGCTTTGCTCAAACGCCTTGATAAATTGCCGACAAAAGTCTGTTGACAGGGTATTGGGATATATTTCGATAAAATCAGTCATAAATTGCTATATCTGGTTATTTCTTGCAAAAGAATACATTACAATTCATTCATTTTGTATATATGTTCTAACGAGAGGGCAAATAATTATGTCGGAGAAGTTTTTTAGCGAGTGCTTTAAACCAAGGTTTAGCGATACCGATGCGCTTGGCCATATTAACAATACTATGGTGCCGGTGTGGTTTGAGGGCGCACGTGATGATGTTTTTAAGTGGTTTACCCCAGATCTGGATTTAACCAAGTGGCGCTTGATCCTCGCCAAGATCGATGTCACTTTTCATGGGCAAATGTATTATGAGTACGAAATGGAAGTGCGCACTTATATCGGCCGTATCGGTGGTTCGTCTTTTGATGTTTATCAGGAGCTTTGGCAACAGGGCGAATGTCGAGCATCTGGCACCGCGGTAATGGTGCATTTTGATTACCAAAATCAAAAAACGGTGAAAATTCCGCAAGATATTGTTGATAAAATGACTGAATATTTAAAGAAGTAAAATTGACTCTACCGTAATAGAAACAGCAGTGTTAGAATGGATCTCTTAACTGTTTAATTTGATTAAGCATTGGTATCAGCTCTCAAGCTTAATGCTTAAAAGTCAGTAGCTTATCAACTACTGCGCAACCTGAGTAGGAAATATACATGGCCAGTCGTGGTATTAACAAAGTCATCATAGTGGGAAATTTAGGACAAGATCCTGAAGTGCGTTTTATGCCAAATGGTAGTGCAGTTGCCAACTTTACCGTCGCAACTTCAGAAACCTGGAAAGATAAGCAAACTGGTGAACAAAAAGAAAAAACTGAATGGCACCGTATTGTTATTTATCAGCGTTTGGCTGAGATTGCCGGCGAGTACCTGAAAAAAGGTTCAAAAGTGTATTTAGAAGGTCGTTTACAAACGCGTAAATGGCAAAATCAACAAGGTGTTGATCAATACACCACTGAAATTGTGGCCAATGAAATGCAAATGCTGGACTCGCGTGGCCAGGGCTCTATGGCGCAAGGTGGTGGCTTCCAGCAAGCGGCCCCACAACAGCAAGGTGGTTTCCAACAGCAGGCGGCTCAACAACAAGGTGGTTTCCAGCAGCAAGCATCACAACAGCAAGGCGGTTTCCAGCAACAGGCTCCTCAACAACAGTATAAGCAACCACAGCAACAAGGTGGTTATCAGCAAAACCAGCAGCAAACTGGCTTTCAGCAACAAAATCAACAGCAGGCACCTAAGGTGAACCCACAAGAGCCAACCATTGATTTTGACGACGATATTCCGTTCTAGACAAAGACAAGCGCTAAAAAAGATGGGTTATCTCATCTTTTTTTGTTTTTAGACAATTATTTTCATTTTTGTATAAGGTGTATATACACTTTGATTATTATTGCTTTGATGTTTATTTGTTATCGCTATTAGAGCTGTCTCAAGTAAAAATTTCCACCGACACTCTAGGTAATAAAATGTTAGCACCAGAAACCATTAAAACCTCTGAACTGTCTTTTACCTAAAGTAATAACCACAATTAAAGGGAACATAGCCTTTTATAAATGATAATAGAATTGTGCCTCATTGCAGTCGTGGCGAGCTACAGTTGAAACGACGCTACTAATGGTCAATGTGCCAATACGGTTTATCGCCAAAGTACTGGCTTAAATAGTTGATCAGTATCCGTACTCGCCTGGACAAGTGCCTGGTTTGCGGATAAATCGCATAGCCTTCTACGATGTTGTCACACCAATAACCCCGTAACAAAGGAATCAGCTGACCCTGGCGGATTGCTTTATAACAGATAAAGTCTGGGGTAAATATTATTCCTCTGCCGTCAATCGCTGCTTGGCAAAGAAAATCGCCGTTATTCGCATTGATAACAGATGGCATTTCTATGCTGATTATATCACCGGTGGAACTTAGTATTGGCCAGCTTGAGCGACCACCGGTGTAATGTACTCTGACATGACCATTTTTTAGCTGCTCCGGAGATTGCGGCATGCCGTATTGTTTGAGGTAGGCGGGGCTGGCAGCCAAAATCCCTTGTGCTTTAAATAAAGGTTTGGCGACCAGTGAGGAGTCTTCCAATCTGGCAATGCGGATCGCCAGGTCAAAGCCTTCCTGAATTAAGTCGACTTTACGGTCATTAAAATCAATATCAAAAAGCACCTCAGGATGAATATCATTAAATTTTCTCAGCGCGGCACTTAAATGATTGATACCAAAGGTTAATGGCGCGGCGATTTTTATTCGCCCGGATAGCGCCTGATGTTCACTGCGAATGCTGGATTCTACTTCTGCCAGATCTTCTAAAATGCGCAAGCTTTGCTGGTAATAACTGCGTCCGGATTCCGTTAGGGTTTGAGTACGAGTAGTACGGGTTAGTAAAGTTGCTCCAAGCCTTTTTTCTAATTCTGTTAACCGTCGACTAATCGCTGATTTAACGGTATTCATTTGTTCTGCTGCCTTGGTGATGCTGCCAGCTTCGACGACGCGGATGAAGGTGTGCATATCTTCGTAAGGATTCATCTCAATACCTACTTATTGTTCTTGTTTTGTAAACAATGTTTTCTATTTTTGAATGTTTATTGTTTTTTTTATAACGATAAACTGAGCTCAAGTAAAGACACTTAACTAACTTAATTGGAGCAAGAGATGAAAACGATAGAAAACTACGGAAACTTGGTCGGACGTATTTTAATCAGCATCATGTTTTTAATGGCAGGGCTGAGCAAAATTTCCGGTTATGACGGCACGGTTGGCTACATGGAAGCGATGGGCGTAGCAGGGCAATTATTGCCCTTGGTTATTTTGACTGAAGTGGCAGGCGCCTTGGCGATTATTCTCGGTTATAAAACTCGCATTGTCGCATTTTTATTAGCAGGTTTTACCGTATTGTCCGCCTTGATTTTCCACGCCGACTTTAGTGATCAGATGCAATCTATTTTATTTATGAAAAATATTGCGATTGCAGGTGGCTTTATCTTTTTAGTGGCCAATGGTGCCGGTTATGTCTCGATCGACAATGGTATGCCAGGCAAAAACAGCTAATGAATTTTCACGATAACACAGCAGATATATTCGCTTAGTCAAAAGGTATTTCAGGAGAACATCATGACATCACATAATGTATTACATATAAATTCCAGCGGCCGTCAACAAGGTTCATTAACTCGCGAAATTTCCGAGTTGGTGGTAGCACAGCTTATGCAACAAGGGGTTGGCAGTAAAGTCACGAAACGAGATCTGGCAACCGGGTTGCCGTTTATCGATGAACAATGGATAGGGGCTAATTTTACTGCGCCGGAGGACAGGGAAGCGCACCATAAAACCACCTTGGCATTATCAGATCATTTGGTTGAAGAGTTGCAGCAAGCCGAGCATATAGTGATAGCTTCCCCTGTTTATAATTTCAGTATTCCGGCGGTGCTAAAAGCCTGGATCGACTTAGTTGCCAGGGCGAGGCTGACCTTTAAATATACCGAGCAGGGGCCTGTGGGTTTACTGGAAAATAAAAAGGCTTATCTGGTGATGGCTTCTGGCGGTGTACCGATTGGCAGCGACATAGATTTTGCCACTAATTATTTAAAGCAGGTGCTAGCGTTTATCGGTATGACAAACGTTACTGTCATCGATGCCGCCAAAGTGAAACAGGCGGGTGAGCAAGGCTTAGAGAGTATTGAGCAGCAAATCGGCGCATTAGTTTCAGCATAACTTGAGCCTATTTGAGGCATAGCTCAGGCCTAGTTTAGGCATAGTTTAGGCATAGTTTGGGCATAACTTGTGGGAGAAGATAATGAAGCAGGTAAGAGAAGTTAAACAGTTAATTAAGGGATTGAGAGCCTCTGATGGTGACGGCGTGCAACTGACCCGGATCATTGGCACACCATACCTGGAGATGCTTGACCCATTTCTGATGCTGGATGCTTTTAGTTCTGACCAGCCGCAAGACTATATTGGTGGTTTTCCGGCGCATCCACATCGCGGTTTTGAAACCGTTACTTATATGTTGGCGGGTAAAATGCGCCATAGCGATAATCTGGGTAATCAAGGCGTGATCGAACAGGGGGATATTCAGTGGATGAGTGCTGGTAAAGGGGTGATTCACTCGGAAATGCCAGAGCAAGAAAATGGTCTGCTCGCCGGTTTTCAGTTATGGGTCAATTTACCGGCAAAAGCAAAAATGACGGCGCCTAAATATCAGGAAGTTAAAAGTGCTGATATTGCCGTTGAGCAGCTCGCTGGTGGTGGGCAGATTAAAGTAATTGCCGGTCAAACCCAAAAAGGAACAAGTGGGGTGATCAATAATGAATTTGTTACTCCTACTTACTGGGATGTTCAGCTAACTGCTGGTGAATCGCTAGAGCAGCCGATCAAGTCATCAGACAATGCGTTTGTTTACTTAATTGAAGGTGCGCTTAAACTTGGTGAGCAACAAACGGCGATTCAGCAAGGACAGTTAGCAGTACTGACAGCAGGTGATAGTCTGTTGCTTAAAGCGACGCAGGCCAGTAGATTTTTAGTGATTGCTGGTAAGCCGCTTAACGAGTCTGTCGCTCGCGGAGGGCCGTTTGTCATGAATACTCGGGAAGAAATCGACCAGGCATTCATGGATTATCAGGCGGGGCGTTTTTAATCGTTATAAATGATGGGAGCCATAAGAAGCACTTTGTTATCTTCTACGGCTCATTTTTCCCTGCCAGTTGGCTAAAGTTTTTAGATAAAACCCATCGTTATGGACACTGTTTAGTGACTGGATTAATTTATCTGTGATGACTTTTGGGGTTTGCTTGTTACAGGCAAGATGAAAATTAAGGGGGAGATCCTTGATTTCAAAAACACGTTGCAGGTGATTAATGTCAACCCCGGCAAGTTGCGCGCGATAGGTGATTGTGATGTCGTCAGCAACGATAAAGTCAATTTCCTGGCGCGTGGCTAATAGGTTAATCAACGAGTTGGTGTGTTCGAGCACATATAAGTTTTTATTTTCAACAAAACCCCTTTCCATTAAGCCTAAATGGGTGACATCATTTTTATTTACTGCGGTGAGGTATTGCTTTAATTGCTCAATATCTGTGATTTCAGGCAGCTCTCTGCTTTTAAGGCTCCAAAATACGGCATTATTGAGTTCGGTAATTTTACCTATCCAACGAAATTTATCTTCCCTAACCGGTAAGCGGGCGATAGAGAAAATACAGTGATTAGGCTTTTGTAATGCCAGGTTATAAGAGCGTACCCAGGAATAAGCATTTATCTGGTATGGGTAACCGCTGCGCTTGGCAACTTCATCTATCAACTCAACTGCAAAACCAGATAGTTGGTGGTTGTTGCCAAGAATTTGATAAGGCGGTAAATGCTCGGTAACAAAAAGAAGCTCCGGTTCAGTTGCTAGTGAATATTTAGCTGGGGTGAAAGCTAAAGCCAACAATAAAATCTGACCATGCAGATTAAGCAAGTTTTGGCAAATACTGGAAAATAGTGTCTGAATGCGAACCACAACAACTCACAATAATTTCAAGCAACGGCTTAAGTTAGAGTTACCTGATACTAGGGGCTTGTGGTAGATTATAACTTACTTTTACCGTTAAAAATATCTGCCAGCGATTTCTGCCTGAAATGTTTCTATCGTGCCTCTTTTTTGCATGGTGACAAATACTTGCTTGCCGTCTTTACCACCAAAGGCGATATTGGTTGGGTGTTGGCCTTTTAGTTTGACTGAGCGTAATAATTCTCCTTGAGGTGAGATAACTACCACTTCGCCAGCGCCATAACGGGCAATATAAAGGTTGCCAGCCTTATCACAGCGCATGCCGTCCATACCGTGATCACTAAACTTATAGAATAAACTCTTATTACTAATATTGCCTTTGGCGTCCAGCTGATAGCGCCAGATATTGCGTTGTACGCTTTCATTAACATACAAAGTTTTATTATCCGGGCTCACTTCAATGCCATTGGTGGTGCCCATCTTACTTGCTAGTAGCTCGGTACTGCTGTCGCTATTAATACGCCAGATATTGCCTGTGTTTTCTGACCAGTTGGGATCACTGGCGAATAAGATACCGTTGTTCATAATGGCAATATCGTTTGGCTGGTTCATTTGAGGATTATGGGCAAAAACAGATAACTGTTGTTTGCTTAGGTCATATTGCAAGATATTGTGATTTACATAATCGGCAATATACATCTGGTTATTTCGATCAAAGCGAATGCCGTTACCGACAGAGCCGTTCGGCAGTTCAATCAATATCTCTGCCTGATTTTCGCCACTGATTTTGCCGATAGTGCCCTGTTTGGCAAAATTTACTGCATATAAGTTGCCGTTTTTATCAACCGCTGGCCCTTCAACTCCGTTGGTAAAGCTGTGTGCCGGCATCCAGTCCTGGGTTTCATATTGTGTGGCGATAGAGTTTTGACAAGAAAAGAATAAAGAAAAGGCAAGGATTGAACCGTAACGCATAATATTAAGTCAGTAGTGAACAATGTAAACAAAATATCATAAATTAATCGAGAAATAATGATGATTACGTTATATCGATATGCATTTTCGTTAGCGCCTTTGGATGGCATAAATAAAAAGCCCCTGGGTATTAATATATCCAGGGGCTAGCTATTCTTTATTTGTGGCTGGTTTAGTAGTAAGTATCTTCTCGATTATGTATTTGGGGATCTTCAATAATTTCTTCGAAGTTCACTTCAAAACTGTTGTTATCGACAGGGTTGGACATATAAATAGTTCGGGTTGAACCATCGATCCAGGTGACAGTACCGCTGCCT
The DNA here is from genome assembly GCA_964620605.1 of uncultured Thalassotalea sp. Lineage (GTDB taxonomy): Bacteria > Pseudomonadota > Gammaproteobacteria > Enterobacterales > Alteromonadaceae > Thalassotalea_E. The sequence continues at coordinate 23,583 of CAZUHQ010000012.1, read as the reverse complement.
TTTTTACTTCCACATTTCATACCAATATGAATATCGTTAAACTCCATAATCCCTCCTTAAATATGCCAGATATGAGAACATACAGCATAAGCAGTTAGATACTTTATTAATTAAATAGTTCAATACCTAATCGGTTGATGTTTATTTTTTCTTCATGAACATTCTATTATAGAGAGGAGTTTTCAGAGATCTATAGTAGATCAACTTGTATATTCAACTCCGAGTACTACTTGCTTGCGAGCACCCGTCACCGTTGGGATATTGCCATAGATTTTTTTGTCATATGCGAAAGCGAGCCAGGCAAATGCCATGGCTTCAAATGCGTTATTATTCAGCTCTAGTGCGTCGATAGTACTTATTCGATGGCTTTTAAGTTGTTGTTTTATTTGCTTATAACACTGTTTGTTATTAACTCCGCCGCCGCATAAATATACGAAAACTTTCGGGGATAATTCATTGATGGCATTGGTAACCGAATTGGCAGTTAATGCGGCTAATGTTGCCTGAACATCGATTGCTGAAATATCAAAATCGGCAAGATATCGGGCGAGCCAGTGGAGGTTGAAGTACTCTCTGCCGGTGCTTTTTGGCGCTGGTAGCGTAAAATAAGCATCCGTTAACAATTTATCTAACAGTACTTGATTAATTTGACCTTGTGCACCCCAGGCACCGTCTTGATCAAAGTTTTGCCCCGTGTGTTGTAAACACCAGGCATCGAGCAGGGCATTTGCCGGTCCGGTATCAAAACCAATGACTGTTTGTTGTTTATCTTTTGGTAGGTAAGTGATGTTAGCAATGCCGCCAAGGTTTACGACAACAACATCCTGTGTTTGTTTTTGAAACAGGTATTGATGAAATGCCGGTACCAGTGGTGCTCCCTGGCCACCCAAAGCAATATCTTTAGTTCTAAAGTCGCCGATTGTTCTAATGCCGGTTAAACAGGCCAGAGTTTGATTGCAGCCAATTTGTAGCGTAAAGGGATAAGCGATATCTTCACTGTTTGCAGGTCTGTGTCTAATAGTCTGGCCATGACAACCGATGGCGATAACATCTGATGTTGTCAGTTTTTCCTGTCGAATAAATAGATTAATAGCGTTAGCAAAAAAGTGTGCTAATTCAATGTCGAGTTGACCTAAGCGATCAATTTCATTATCTGAGGGTAAATATAATTGGGTAATTTTATCTTTCAGCGTTTTATCATAGGGCTGATAATAATGGCTGATCAGTTCAGCCTTTTGCTGATTAAAAGTCACTAAAGCTAAATCGACGCCATCGGCACTGGTGCCTGACATAACGCCGATATAATAGCGAGCCTTACTCATTAAGGTGTTTGCTTATCGCGTGGCTTTAATGAATTTAATGCCAGTCTGGAACCTGCAAGCTCGGTTAACCTTTGCTCGGCGATGCGGGCAAAAGCATCGCGATATTTTTTCGCTATCGGTTGGGCATCCGGCAATTTCACCGTTCTTGGGTTGCGATGTACGCCATTTAGTAAAAATTCGTAATGTAAGTGAGGCGCTTCTGCCAGACCGGTAGCACCCACATAACCTATTACTTGCCCTTGTTTGACCCGCTGACCTTTTTTCACCGCACGTTTGGTAAAGTGCAGGTATTTAGTGACTATGTTATTGCCGTGCTGGATAAAGACATAATGACCATTGAATCTGTTATAGCTTGACTGGATCACTTTACCATTGCCTGATGCGACCACCGGCGTGCCTTTATTGGCGCGATAGTCAGTGCCGCGATGGGCTTTCCAGCGTTTTTGAATAGGATGGAAACGTTTCGGCTTAAAGTTTGAGCTGATGTATTTGAAATTAACAGGTGCACGTAAAAACGCCTTTTTCATGCTTTTGCCATCAGGTGAATAATAATCGCCATCAGTAAAGCGTATTGCCTGAAATGCTTCGTCCTGGTTAATGAATTCTGCCGCCAGTATTTTTCCTGTACCGATAAATTCGCCATCAACATAGCGATTTTCATAAACGACATGGAAACTGTCGCCTTGGCGGATATCTAATGCGAAATCGATATCCCAGCCAAAGATATTTGCCAGGTTAATAATTTGAGCATCGTCTAATCCGGCGGCGATCCCGGCATTCCAAAAGTTAGATTTGATCACGCCGTGGGCAATGCTTTCTCTGATCTCAACGTTTTTTGTTTCTTTGGTCGACTGATAATGACCATTCACTAAGTCAACAAATAAGGTTTCGGTTTGCGACAGGGGATATTCTAATGCTGCGAGCTGATTTTGTTGATTTTTACCGATGCGTAATTTGTCACCAACATTCAGTTTTTTCAGTAAGTCACTATGTTCGCCTTTCGCCTGACTGACCTCAAAAGTAGTGCGGGCACTGAAGCCTAAACGTTTAAAAATTTTAGCTAAGGAATCGCCTTTTTTAACCGTGGCGGTTTGCCAGCTCAGGTCTGTTTCTTGCTCAGATAAAACCGTCGTGTCTGATAATTCTGTTAATGGTTGTTTCGCAGTTTCTTTTTCTGGCACCGTTAACTGATAACGTTTGCCGATTTCAAACGAAGCTTGTTCACTTTGACGGCTAGCCGTGGCCTTTTCTGATGGAATAATAAGTAATAGCAGGAGTAACAGGCTGGCAGCAGAGATAATAATTCTATGCTGTTTTGGCAAGGCTATATAGAAATTTTTAATACTTTTCAAAAAGTTACTACCTAAACGACAATATCTAATACGACAACTATCGTTCACTATAACAAAATAATATGCAAGTAAACAATCTTTGGCTTTCCTCTGTGCGGCAATTTGCAGTAGAATTCGCCACTTAATCGTTAATATTAGCCATGAAGTTGGAGCCAAATTGATGTCAGATGTCAGCCAAGCGTTTGCCGAATTAAAACGCGGTAGTGATGAAATCTTGCTGGAAGAAGAATTACTGGAAAAATTAAAGCAAGGTAAACCTCTTAAAATTAAGGCGGGCTTTGATCCAACGGCACCTGATTTGCACTTAGGCCATACGGTATTGATCAATAAATTGCGCCAGTTTCAGCAATTAGGTCATGAGGTGATTTTTCTGATCGGTGATTTTACCGGCATGATAGGTGATCCAACCGGTAAGAACGTTACTCGTAAGCCATTAACCAAAGAAGATGTGCTGGCGAATGCGGAAACCTATAAAGAGCAGGTATTTAAAATTCTCGACCCGACAAAAACCCGGGTGGAATTTAACTCTACCTGGATGGAAAAATTAGGCGCTGCCGGGATGTTAAAACTGGCGTCTCGTCAAACCGTTGCCCGTATGATGGAACGTGATGACTTTAAAAAGCGTTATGCAAATGGTCAATCGATTGCGATTCATGAATTTATGTACCCGTTAGTGCAAGGTTGGGATTCTGTCGCTTTAGAAGCTGATGTTGAGCTTGGCGGTACCGATCAAAAGTTTAATCTGTTGATGGGGCGTGAGCTGCAAAAATCTGAAGGCCAACGCCCACAAACCGTATTAATGATGCCGTTGCTTGAAGGATTGGATGGCGTACAAAAGATGTCAAAATCCTTAGGTAACTATATTGGTATTACCGATACGCCAACTGAAATGTTCGGCAAAGTGATGTCGATTTCTGATGAATTAATGTGGCGCTATTTTGATTTATTGAGCTTTAAACCACTTGATGAAATTCAAACTTATAAAGCGAAAGTGGCGGATGGTGCTAACCCACGCGATGTTAAAATTGACTTGGCAAAAGAATTAATTGCCCGTTTTCACAATGAAGATGCGGCACAGGTAGCACATCAGGAATTTATCAATCGCTTTCAAAAAGGCGCTATGCCAGATGATATGCCTGAGCTAACGATTAGCGCTGAAAATGGTGAAATTGCCATCGCAAACTTGTTAAAAGAAGCCGGTTTAGTGGCCAGCACTTCAGAAGCGATGCGGATGATCAAACAAGGCGCGGCGAAAATTGACGGTGACAAGGTTGCCGATAATAAGCTGATGGTTGCCCAAGGTTCGAGCGCGATTTATCAGGTAGGCAAACGTAAATTTGCTAAAGTGACAGTTGTTTAACCTTAGCTAAAAAAGCGGATCAATAATTGTAGAAGCCAGTCCATATGACTGGCTTCGTTGTTTTGAGCGTGTGCAAGGCACGACAGCTCTTTTGTCGAACCAAGGTTCGCCAAAAGAAATATCCAGTTCAAGGAGCTTTTTGGCTTTAGTTCATTGCTAAATTTAGCGCCATTTTACGTCAGCTTTTTTTACATCGAGTCAAATTACAATCATTGATTGTCAACTAACTACTTGAATTATATTGGTTCTTGTAAATGGAATGTAATATGCTACAAAGAATAATAATGTTATTTATTAATATTTAGGTGAGTAATGGAGTATTCCAATGGCAGCAGCAAAGAACAGAGATCCGCTTATCGAAAGGCGTTATTATCAAAATGATTACCAGTCTTTATGGTCTGAGTTAACTTTAGCTCAGAAGTTTTCTGCCAGTAGTTTATCTAAATATGGCTACGAACTGGCGTTTATTCGCCATTCTGCTGCCGGCAATATTGCGGTCATGCTGTTAAATGACAACGCCTCGACCATTAGCTGTGACGGCATGATAGATTCTTCCCCAGATATCATTATTCGTTAGTTGTGTTTCTCGCGCTATCGGGCTGATAGTTAGTTTCAACGTACTTGGAGTCCGCTTTTATTTGATCCAAGTCATAATCAATTAATTCAACCTCGTTCTTAATTCTATTTTTGATCTAGATCATCTTATTAACTATTCTATGGCGTAAGATGTGCGACATATTGTCGCAGTTTGTCGATAATTTGAATGCGGAACCTAGGTGAAATGAAGAATCAGCTGTTAAGTAAATCTCGTCTATTATTATCTGTGTTAACATTAATGCTAGCGTTTTCCTGCATCATGAAACCTGCTCATGCATTATTTGTCAGTCCGCCTAAAGACCCTATCCCGTTAATTCACGAAATATTTCCCGAGCTTACCAAAATTGGCGAAAAACAGGGCGATCCCTTAGTTTGGACCATCTATAAAAACGATGAAATTATCGGTTATGCTTTTGAAACTAATGATATTGCAAGAATTCCTGCGTATTCAGGTGAGCCAGTTAATTTACTTGTTGCCATTGATCCAAAGGGAACTTATCTCGGTGCTAAAGTACTCGAGCATCACGAGCCGATTATCTTAGCTGGCATTCCTGAAACAAAACTTTATAGCTTTGCCGATCAATATCCTGGTTTATCTGTGAAAGATAGAATTAAGGTCGGCGGCAATCAGCAAACTGGTGTTACTCACATTGATGGCCTTTCCGGTGCGACTGTGACAGTAATGGTGATGAATGTTGCTATTGTTAAATCGGCGACCAAAGTTGCACGCGCATTAGGGATTATTGAGGCGAACCAAGAAATTATTCAGCCGATGGCGACGATTTACCCCGAAGTCTTTGAGCCTGCAAGCTGGCAACAGTTAGTGGGTGATGGTTCAATCCGAAAATTATATCTTAATCGCGCTATGGTTGATGAGGCCTTTGAAGGTACTGAAGCGGAACATGTTGATCAGGCATTGCCTGAGCAAAAGCAGGAAATGTTTGCCGAAATTTTTTATACCCAACTTAACTTACCAAATGTTGGCAAAAACTTGCTTGGTGAACAGGAATATATGTGGCTGACATCGCTTCTTAAGCCTGGTGAACACGCAATTGCGGTATTTGGCAACGGATATTCGTTTAAGGGATCGGGTTATGTGCGGGGCGGAATTTTTGACCGCATTCAAGTGAAACAAAACCAGGAGACAATTTCGTTTCGTGACTTGGATCATTATAGATTGACCGATTTGTACGAGGAAGATGCGCCGCACTTTAGGGAAATGTCTATCTTTATTGTTCGTGAACATCATGAATTTAACCCTGGGGTTGATTGGCAATTTGAGCTGTTAGTGCGTCGGCAAACCGGCGCGGTTGACAGTATTTTTACTAGCTTTAAAGGGGATTATCACACACTAGAAAAATATGTGGATCGCCCTCCGGTGATCTTGCCTGAGCCTGAATTGAGCTTAACTCAGCAGGTGTGGCAGGAGAAAAACCTCGAGGTAATGATATTAGCCGGGTTAATGGTGGTACTACTGGCAACCCTGTTCTTGCAAGACATCTTAGTAAAACACCCGACGTTTTTACATAATTTTCGTCATGGCTTTTTGCTCGTCACAGTGGTGTTTATCGGCTGGGTTTGGGGCGGACAACTGTCTGTGGTCAATGTATTTACCTTTTTACAGGCCTTTATGTCGGACTTTTCTTGGGATCTGTTCTTACTGGATCCAGTGATCTTTATTTTATGGTGCGCGGCAGCTGTTACCATGATCTTGTGGGGACGAGCGGTTTATTGTGGTTGGTTATGCCCATTTGGCGCCTTGCAAGAATTACTCAATGTGTTTGCCCGCTATATCAAGCTGCCACAAATTGAACCACCATTTGCCGTACATGAGCGCTTATGGGCGATCAAGTATTTGATATTACTAGGCTTGTTTGGTTTATCGCTCGACTCGTTGGCGACAGCGGAACAGTTTGCCGAAGTCGAGCCGTTTAAAACTACCTTCTTATTAAAATTTGACCGGGAATGGCCGTTTATTGCCTGGGCACTGTTATTACTATTTATTAATCTGTTTAATCGAAAATTCTTTTGTCGTTATCTGTGTCCGCTTGGCGCAGCACTTTCTGTTGGTAACAATGTTCGATTATTTAACTGGCTCAAACGACGCCCTGAGTGTGGTAAGCCGTGCCAAACCTGTGCTAAAGAATGTGAAATTCAGGCAATTCATCCTGATGGCACGATTAATATGCGCGAATGTCATTATTGCCTTGATTGCCAAATTACCTATTTTAATGAGCAAAAATGTCCACCGCTTAAGAAGTTGGCGAGAAAGAAAAATCGTTTTAATGAACAAAATAAGGTTAATGAAATAGCAACAGTTGAGATCACGTAAAAAGTTTAGTTTAAGAATAACAGCAGGTTAAAGTGGAGAATAATATGAGTAATGAAAAATATGGCTCAAATGAGCCAGCATTAGAAAATGAAGAGCGACGTAAATTTTTTGGTAAAACTGCGTTATTAGGCGCCGGTGCAGTTGCCGCTCCTATGACCGCGGCTATGTTTTCATCAATGGCTCAAGCCAAAGCTAAAGAAGCTGGTAACAGTCCGTTTGTTCACCCGGGTGATCTAGATGAATATTACGGTTTTTGGAGTGGTGGTCAATCCGGTGAAGTACGTATTATGGGTGTTCCATCGATGCGTGAGTTAATGCGTATCCCGGTATTTAATACTGACAGTGCCACCGGTTGGGGATTAACCGACGAGAGTAAGCGTATTAAAGGAGACAGTGCTCACTTTCTAACGGGAGACTCTCATCATCCTCATATGAGTATGACCGATGGCCGTTATAACGGTAAATATGTTTTTATCAATGATAAAGCGAACAGCCGGGTTGCCCGTATTCGCTGTGACGTCATGAAATGTGACAAAATGATCACTATTCCTAATGCTCATGCTATTCATGGTTTAAGAGTGCAAAAGGTGCCTTATACCAAGTATGTTATCTGTAACGGTGAATTTGAAATTCCAATGAATAATGACGGTAAGGCGGGCATGGAAGATGTCAGTACTTACCGCTCAATATTTAATGTTATTGATGCTGAAAAAATGGAAGTGGCGTTTCAGGTGATAGTTGATGGTAACCTGGATAATACCGATGCAGATTATGATGGTAAATATTTTGCCTCAACCTGTTATAACTCTGAAATGGGGATGAACTTGGGTGAAATGATTTCATCTGAGCGCGATCACGTGGTGGTCTTTAGCTTAGCAGCATGTGAAGCGGCACTAAAAGCAGGTAACTATAAAACCTATAATGGCAATAATATCCCGGTATTGGATGGCCGCAAAGGTTCAAAACTAACTCGTTATATTCCTGTGCCTAAATCGCCTCATGGTTTGAATACATCGCCCAATGGTGAATATTTTGTTGCTAACGGTAAATTATCACCGACGGTTTCTGTGATTTCGATTAAAAAACTCGATGCGCTATTTGCCGATAAAATTAAGCCACGCGACACCATTGTTGCCGAACCTGAAGTTGGTTTAGGACCATTGCATACTGCATTTGATAACAAAGGTAACGCTTATACTACTTTATTCCTTGATAGCCAGATTGCCAAGTGGAATGTTGAAGATGCGATTGCTGCGCATAATGGCAAAAAAGTGAACTATATTCGCCAAAAACTGGATGTTCATTATCAACCGGGTCATAACCATACCTCACAAGGGGAAACCCGTGATGCAGATGGTAAATGGTTAGTTTCATTATGTAAGTTCTCAAAAGACAGATTCTTGCCAGTAGGGCCATTACGTGCTGAGAACGATCAATTAATTGATATTTCTGGTGATGAAATGAAACTGGTGCATGATGGTCCAACATTTGCGGAACCGCATGACTGTATTATGGTGCATCGCAGCAAATTAAAACCGAAAAAACTGTGGACGCGTGACGACCCGATTTTTGCTGAAACCTTAGCGCAGGCTAAACGCGATGGTGTTAATCCGATGACAGATAATAAAGTGATCCGCGATGGCAACAAGGTGAGGGTCTATATGACGTCAGTTGCACCGACTTATGGCATGGAATCATTCAAAGTCAAACTAGGTAATGAAGTGACGGTAATCGTTACTAACCTGGACATGGTCGAAGACGTAACTCACGGTTTTTGTATGACTAACCACGGGGTACAAATGGAAATTGGGCCTCAAGCAACGGCGTCTATTACCTTTATTGCCGATAAACCAGGAGTTCAGTGGTATTACTGTAACTGGTTCTGCCATGCTTTACATATGGAAATGCGTGGCCGGATGCTGGTTGAAGCTTAAGTTTTATTTTCGATAAAAATAAATAAGGAGCATAGCAATATGCTCTTTTTTTGTTTAATTAGATTTGTTTTCGATAGCTATTGCTAGGTAAACAAGCAAGACGCTGCCAGTCCTTCCATGGAAGCTCAACACCAGCATCCATGCTGGTGTTGCTTGCCCTTATTACCATAGCAACATCTTTATTTATTAATGGGCTAAATTAATAGTTACCGATAATAGGAAACAACCCTTGACTAACGTAAATCTATGCTGTGCTCAAGATAAGCTTTTAAGCACATCAGCATGTGCATCCAGCCGCCACAGTTTTCATGAGAAGCGCTTAACCCTTGTGGATCTTTAGGCCAGCCTTGTTCGCTAATCGAGATTAAGGTTTCATTGTCTGAAATTGCTTCAAATGTCATTAGCACAGTAACCTGATATTCTTGGTCTTGAGTTTTTTTCCACTCTTTGGCGTTTAAGCTCAGTTCGATGCGCTGATTTTCGGTTACTGTTTTCACGCTAACAGGATAGTCACCCCATTCACCCCAATGCCAAATAACTTGTTTACCTTGGAGTAAATTATCACTGCTGCTATCAGTAAAGTATTGTGTTAAATGCTCTTTTTCAACAACGGCTTGAAATACTTCATTGAGTGGTTTAAGAATCTTTGTGCTAACACTATAGTTGGTGGTCATATAAAGCCTTTAGATGTGAAATAAAATATGTTATAAATTTATAACATATTTTTTAATTGGTCAAATCTAGCAGTAAAAATGGTTAATAACGAACAGCAGGACGATAAAGTATTTAAGGCGCTTGCCGCCAATGATCGACGAAAAATGCTGGATTTATTACGTGATGGTCGTTTGACGACAGGTAATATTTGTCAACAAATGTCCGGCTTAAGTCGTTGTTCGGTATTGCAACATTTAAAAGTGCTGGCACAGGCCGGTTTGATCATTCAGCAAAAGCAGGGGCGTAATTGTTGGAATACTTTGGATATCAGTCCGATCCAGGGTATTTATCAACGTTGGATTATAGATTATGCTGCGCCTGCTGCTGGTATCTTGCAGCAACTAAAACAGCAACTAGAGCAGAAATAGCCTGATTAGTTAATCGAGATCAAAGGGCGATAAATCAAACTCTGCTAGTATCAATAAAGACAATGTAAAAGGAAGCTAAAGCTCAGTGTTGATAGCAAAATTATCGGGTAATTTATTGCAAAAGCTAGTGCTTGCTATGGCCATGTTTTTTGTGCCGCTAACCTTGGCGCAGCAAATAGAAATATCCCCGCAAGATAATTTACAGCGGCATCTGAATAGTGCTACTGATGGCGACATTTTTGTGCTAAAAACTGGGCGTTATCTCGGAAATTTTGTGATTAATCATAGTATTAGCTTGATTGGTCAAACTGGCGCTATTATCGATGCCCAAGGGCAAGGGCATGCCTTATTACTGCAAGCATCCGATATTAAGGTGAAAAACCTTAATATCGTGAACTGGGGTCATGATCTTACCGCACAAAATGCCGGTATCTATTCTGACAGTCAATCACAGCGGATTTTAATTGAAAATAATAACTTGAAAGGTGATGGCTTTGGCATTTGGTTGCAAAAATCTGATGATTCTCAGGTTGTTGGCAATACTATTGAGGGCAACCTTAAGCTGCGCTCGGCAGATCGCGGTAACGGCATTCAGTTATCGATAGTGAAAAATGTCATGGTGCGGGATAACAGAGTTTTTCATACCCGCGATGGTCTATATATTATTTCCAGTCAGCATAATATATTAGAAAACAATACAATGCATGATCTGCGCTATGGCGTGCACTATATGTACTCCCACAGTAATAAGGTGTTGAATAACACTGCTTATAATACGCGTGCCGGTTACGCGTTAATGAGCTCTCGTCAGTTAGTAGTGGATGGCAACACCAGTGAAAATAGTGAAGATTATGGCTTTTTGATGAATTTCATTACCTATTCACAAATTAGCAATAATCGTATTAAACAAGTCTGGACTAAGCCCGAGCATAAAGTGCTAGGCCGGGATGGCAAAGGTCTGTTTGTTTATAACTCCGCCTATAACACCATTTGCGATAATTTGATCGATACCGCCGAAATTGGCATTCATTTAACTGCCGGCTCAGAAGGCACGAAAGTGTTTGGCAACAGCTTTATCAATAATCCAATTCAAGTGAAATATGTGTCCAATAAAAAGCAGGAATGGAGTGAGCAGCAACGGGGCAATTACTGGAGTAACTATCTGGGGTGGGATATGGATAATGATGATATTGGCGATACTGCGTTCGAGCCAAATGATGGTATCGATAAATTAGTATGGCAATACCCTGAAATGAAAATGCTGATGGACAGCCCTGCGGTACTGATTTTACGTTGGGTGCAGCAACAATTTCCGGTTTTAAAACCTCCTGGAGTGAAAGATAGTTACCCACTAATGACATCACCTCACAGTGAAATACAGCATAAAGCATTTGCCAGTTATCAGGATAAAAACAGTGCGCAGCTTGGTCAGCAACAGATAAAGAAAAAAGGGTAAACAGATGAGCGATTTAAACAATTCTTCCCGGCTGGTAACCTTAACTCAGGTTGGTAAACACTACCCCAAATTAACTGCGCTTGACTCGATAGATATGCATTTGGATCAAGGTGAAGTATTAGGACTATTTGGCCATAATGGCGCTGGAAAAACTACCATGATGAAACTTATCCTTGGTGTGATTTCGCCAAGCTTGGGTAAAGTGGAAGTGTTAGGTTGTGCGCCAGATTCAAAGGCTGCCTGGCATCAACGGGCGCAAATTGGCTATTTACCAGAGAATGTCAGTTTTTATGAGCAGTTAACGGGGCTTGAGGTACTTAGTTATTTTGCCCGATTAAAAGGCTATAGCAAAAAGCATGCGCTGGAGTTGCTGGAGCAGGTGGGGATCAGCTATGCGATGAAACGTCAGGTGAAAACCTATTCTAAAGGGATGAGACAAAGGCTTGGGCTGGCGCAGGCGTTTATCGGTCAGCCAAAGTTATTATTGCTTGATGAACCAACGGTTGGTTTGGATCCAATCGCTACCGCCGAGTTTTATCAAACGGTTGATCGGCTGAAAAGCCAGGGAACCAGTGTGATTTTATGCTCGCATGTCTTGCCTGGAGTTGAACAACATATCGACCGGGCGATGATTTTATCAAACGGTCATTTACTGGCGTCTGGCAGTTTAAGCGCACTGAGAGCTGAACTTGATTTACCGGTACGGATAAAACCCTATGGTTTAAACGGTGCGCTTAGACAAGATGCTCAGTTAATGCAGTATCTGGCAAGTGACTGCTCACAAGATCTTTTATTGGTGCCTGAACGGGAAAAATTAGCCGCTATGCGTCAGCTGCTGGCTTATTCTTCGCTGCAAAATATCGAGGTGGAACCTGCTGATTTAGAACAGCTTTATCAATACTATTTAGCTAATTCTCAAGGTACACATGAAAATAATAGTCAGCAACATACTGCTAAGGGGGAGCACTAATGAAACAGATCTTAGCGGTTGCTACTAAAGAATTTCAAGATGGCCTGCGTAATCGCTGGTTACTGGCGATCACCCTGATTTTTGCTACTTTGTCGATTGGGCTGAGTTATTTTGGCGGTGCCGCCTCAGGTGTTGTGGGTGTTGCTTCGTTATCAACTACGGTCGCCAGTTTGTCCAGTCTGGCGGTTTTTCTTATTCCGCTGATTGCGCTATTACTCAGTTATGACAGCTTTGTTGGTGAACAGGAAAGTGGCACCTTGTTGTTGTTATTAACTTATCCATTAAGTAAAACCCAGCTGTTGTTGGGTAAATTTTTAGGGCAGGGCAGCATTATCGCCCTGGCAACCTTGCTTGGTTTTGGTAGCTCAGCTTTTGTTTTGTATCTGCAAACTAATGACACTTTAGTAATTAATACCTTTAGTACCTTTATCGTGAGTGCGATGATGCTAGGTTTAAGTTTTACCGCAATCGCTTACATCATCAGCTTATCGGTTGCAGAAAAATCGAAAGCGGCAGGTCTTGCTTTGATCATTTGGTTTTTATTTGCCTTAGTGTTTGATTTAGGTTTACTGGCGTTATTGGTCGGGGTTGAAAACGGTGTCAGTCAACAGGGACTGACTCAGCTGATGATGTTAAATCCATCCGACATTTTTCGTTTAGTGAACTTGGCAGGGCTTGATAGTAGTGATGTTAATGGCGCTTTAGCGATAGCAATTAAATCTAGCTTAAGCCAAACACAACTATTTTCCTTAATGCTTGCCTGGGTAGTCACGCCATTAGTGGCGGCTAATTTTATTTTTAAGAAGAAGAAACTGTAATGAGAACATTAGTTATTATTTCACTATTATCGAGCGCATTTACTTTATTAACTGCCTGCTCACAACCAGCAGAAACTGAAGTTAACCCACATCAGGCGGTGAAAATTGAGGCCAGAGATGAATGCCATTTATGTGGCATGCTCATCAGTAATTTTTCCGGGCCAAAAGCTGAGCTTTATCGCAAAGGCGTTACTCAGGCCGATGGCAATAAAGTCCATAAGTTTTGCTCGACTCGAGATATGTTTAGTTTTTATCTCGATCCTGAAAACAAACGCAATGTCACCAGTATTTATGTGCATGATATGAGTAAATCGCCGTGGGATGAGCCCAATGACAGTTATTTTATCGATGCTAAAACGGCCTGGTTTGTTGCCGGTTCCAGCAAGACTGGTGCTATGGGGGCGACACTTGCCAGTTTCTCTAAACAGCAAGATGCCGAAAAGTTCGCACAGGAGTTTGGTGGTCAAGTATTGAATTTCGAGCAAGTCAACCTTGCGATATTGATGGAATAAGTTTGACGCTTGATATAGGCTAGCCTTAAATATCTAATTTAAGGCGTCAATGCGATTTTTAGCTGTCTTTCTTGCTGTTGTTACTTTAACGGCAACTACTTCTTGCAGTAGTCGCGCTCCTGCATCAGCGAAATACAGCAAATACTATGATTTTACTGCGATTGAAAGTTATAGCACTTTTGACCGAAATTCGGCATTCAGTGAATACCAGAACATCGGTGATGCTACCCGCAATAGTATTGAACTGGCGATTGAACAGGCATTAGACAGCCTGGGATATAGTTATCAACAAAGTGATAAGGCGGATATTCTAATCAGCTATCATTTGATCGATAAACCCAAAGAGCTAAAAAAATATAATCGTGGCGTCAGCTTTTGTCATCCTTGTTTAAGTTTAGGTGATAATAGTGGCAGTAAAAGGCGCTGGCGGATGTTACCGGGCAGTTTAATTTTAGATGCGATTAATAGTGAAAATAAGCGTTCCATATGGCGTAGTGTTTATCCGTTAAATATTAATGTGTCAGATAATAGCTTTGAAGTTCAGGAAAAGATTCAAACGGCAATTGGGCATATGCTTGATACTTTCCCATCTGGCAGTTCATCAACCTAACAGGTCACAGGGAGATAGAAAATGCTGAAATGGATTGTAATTTCATTAGCAGTGTTTTCTGTTTTACTGCTTATTTTATTGGGGCTAGGTAAACTTTTACACGATAACGAGCAACGTGTCACCGAGATAAAAGTGCAAAAAGCAGGGACAGGCAAAGAACGGACAGAGCCGAAAACCAGAGTAATCCTTTCTAAGCCGGAGCCGCAGTTATCATTAACAACCACAATTAGCCAAAATCTTACTTGTGTCAGTGATAATCAATGTGTGCTGATTAACGCGCAATTTGCCGACTTACGCTGTACGGTGGCAATAAATACCATAGGTGCGGCAATCATAGCTAAAACCGAACAGGGAAATGGTTTGGCAGGCAAATGCCCTGAAATATCTGGGCCTGCAACAGCCAGCTGTCAGGCTAACTTATGTGTGATCAGTCGCCTCGAGTAAGCTTATAGCCAGCAAAAAACCTTAACCTGATTATCTGAACATCGTTATAATAATCAAAAACATTAAACTGGATTACTATGAATTTTCCCAATGATGAAACTGGTCAGGTATTAGCTGAGATGCAAAGTGGCGGTATTGACTTAGCTGTTGAACATAAAGTGGTGTTCTTTCAATTGTTTGAAAACAAAGAACAGGCGATGGCGATGGCAGAGCATTTAAAAGAAAAAGTGCCGGATATCAGTTTGGAGTTGCACCCAGATGAAACGCCAAATGTCTGGGATCTTGATTGCACCTTAACCATGGTGCCGAGCTATGAGGCAATCGTCGCTCAGGAAGCACAATTTGAACAAATTGCCGCAAAGTTCAACGGTTATAACGATGGCTGGGGAATTGAAGCGTAAGAGAGAGGAGAATATTTAAGATGGTTTGCATTCCCAACAATGTATCCCCAGAAGGTCGAGATCTTCGGGAGTATAGCGATGAATTACGACAACAACATGCCATTGTAAAAAATACATCAAATGAGTGGGTATTGCTTAAGCATGAAGATGTTAAGGCGGCTGCGATGGATGATGAGCGCTTTTCCAGTGCCGTGTCTCGATATTTGCAAATTCCTAATGGCTTGGACGGTGATGAACATACTCAGTTTCGAAAAATTATTGATCGCTATTTAAGCCAAGACGCATTAACTCCTTATATCTCGCGTTTTCAAAACGTAGCTACTCAGTTAGTGACTGAATTAGCGAAAGGGGAAGTGCTGGATGCGGTAAGTGATATAGGAGCTGTTTTTGCCGTAAGAGCTCAATGCGAGTGGTTAGGATGGCCAAGGGAGTTAGAGTCTCGTTTGTTACAGTGGATGGCAGACAATCATGCCGCTACCCGGTCAAAAGACGAAAATAAAATGGCAGATATAGCCAAACAGTTTGACGAAATCATTCAGGGGATTATTCGACCGAGGCGGATGGATAAAACACAGGAAAATGGCGATATAACAACACAGCTTTGTAATGACAGCAGCCTAGGACGCCAACTGACAGAGAGTGAATTAATTTCTATTCTACGTAATTGGACTGGAGGAGATCTTGGATCAATTGCGTTATGTGTTGGGGTGATATTACATCAACTTGCTGCACAACCTGTGCTTATTGAGCGGTTGAAAATTGCCAGCGAAGATCAATTAGAAGCATTTATTAATGAAGCGTTACGGATTGATGATCCTTTTGTTTCTAACCGGAGGATCACCACCTGCCCAGTACATATTGGTGGATATACCATTCCACAAGGCGCGAAAGTCAAGTTGCACTGGACGTCGGCTAATCGTGATGAGGCTGTCTTTGGTGATAATCGTTTCAATCCTGAGGGGAATAACGAACATAATCTTGTCTATGGAGTGGGTAGACATGTTTGTCCAGGTCGTTTGTTAGCAACATGGGAGCTTAGGATTTTGCTTCAGACATTATTGTCGTCGGTTCAGACTATTACTCTAGCTGATAATCAAAAAGAAGAACGAGAAGTTGCCCCGCTAGGAGGCTTTCATCGGGTACCTATTGTGCTAATTTAACCCTTTACGGTTATGCTCCTATTTCTGACAAGCTCCCAAAGTGCGAGTTTAAAAGGCTTACGTTTTGATTTTAACAAGGTTATTACATGCCCTAGGGTAACGTAGGAGCAGTCACCGATAGAAAAACGGGTAACTGTCAGACTAAGTACACATTGTTTCTGCTGGGGATAAACGTCAAGCTCTACGTTGTTTAATCTCTCCATTTTTCAGTGATATACGTTGATATTGCCGGCAATCAAAGCCTTGCCTCTAAGCCTTTTAATTCACGTTTCATCACTTGTTTGCTTTTTTAATTGCAGTGACACTTTGGCACCAAAACTGACTAAAATTTAGCGCTGCACTATATAGTTTTTGATGTTTATGCTTTCTCTATGTTTTTTGTTGACGTTATAATTAAATCAGGTAGTTACTCTATTATTAGGCGATGAAAATTTTCGTGCTCAACAAAAACAAAGTACTTGGTTTTACACTCATTGAACTTATCAGTGTAATCGTGTTACTTGGTATACTTGCTGTGACAGCATTACCAAAATTTATTAATTTGAGTGTTGATGCAAACATATCTGTCACTAAATCAACCATGAGCAGTTTTTATTCATCAGCGCGGCAAATAAACCTTAAATGGATTGCTAAAGGACGCCCAAGCTCGGTGACGGTGGCTGGCAATAGCGTTCTTATCAGCGCGGAAGGATTTCCCGACCGACCGACAGCTGATAGCTCAGGGTGTCTTGTGCTTTGGCAACAAATAATGGACTCACCAATTAATATAGTTGAATACCCAGGAGCTGTGGCCGTTTCAGAATGGTCTGCGTTAAGGTTTGGCCCTGCTTGTGTATATATCAACCACAATGGTAGTGTTTTTTTAAATACCGAAACGCCATTCTTTTCGTATTTCCCAAGTACAGGAGTAGGCGCAGGATTTAACCTTGATTGAATTTGTAAATATTCTGTTTTAAGAGCTTGAACCACGCAGTGTTTGACATCCAATTAGCTTTTGATGATGGGCTTTTTAGTTTTTTATCATTCTATCGCTTTTGCACTTTCTCACAGTTCGCTTACACAAATACACATCTTCTGCACACTTGTTTAACAGTAAATATCGCTTGTCTGTTTGATAATGTTTTTAAACATGAAAACACTATAAGGAACAGGCATGAAATTATTTAATACACTAGCGGCAAGCCTGATCGCGCTTTCCGTTTCAGCAGCGGTTAATGCTGAGCAAATCAAAACACGACATACGGTTGGCTTACAGGCGGGCGGTGGCGGCCTTGAATATAAAGGCAAAGATACCGATAACCAGGGCGTTGGCACTTCTTATCTTTATTATAACTATCAGTTTATGCCTGGCTTTTATCTGGAAGCTGGCTTAATGGGCGCAGAAGATGTGGAAGACTGGGACTGCGAACAAAAGTCAGGCGGTGGTCTGGAATGTTTTAATGATGATAGTGATGACTTTGAACTGATCGCCGATGATTTTGATTTTAGCTCGGTTATTGTCGCACTCAAAGGTGAGGTTCACGCCTCTAAACGTAATACCTTTTATGGCAAGCTAGGCGCTGAGTTTTACGACTATCAGTTTGATTTAAAACGAGAGAAAATTGTCGATAAAGACGGTACCGGGTTGTTTATTGAAGCGGGTTGGCAGTATCGTTGGGACACTGGCATAGGGCTTAACCTAGCGTATCAGGTTCACAACCTGGGGGACTTGGATATCAACACCTTTAATATTGGGGTTAGCTACGCGTTTTAGCGATTAGGTTATGCTCTCGATAGCTGTTGCCAGGTAAACAAGCAAGGCGCTGCAAGCTCGTCCATGGAAGCTCAACACCAGCACCCTTGCTGGTGATGCTTGCTCTTATTACCATAGCAACATCTTTACTGAACAAAACATAACCAATGGTTAATCCAAGGTTATTTGTTAATTAACTCACTTTTCTTTGTCAATAATTTGAAAGGCAGGTAGCGATACCTGCCAATATATTGCGGCTAACCTTAACGCCAAAGCACCTAAAATGGCATAGACAGTGGCACTGTTTTCAGAAAGCCCCAGCCAATCGAAACCGACAAATAAACAGCCGCCAAGCATGGCTGCTAGCGCATAAATTTCCTGTCTTAAGATCATTGGAATAACGTTACACAGCACATCGCGGATCATACCGCCGGCAACGCCAGTGATGGTGCCCATGACGATAGCAACCGAAGTGGCAACCCCTAAATCTAATGCTTTTTGTGTGCCCAGTACTGCAAACAGTGCTAGACCAAATGCATCGGCAATCAGTAAAAAACGTTTGGGGATCCGCTTAGGACGACGAATAAACACTATGGTTAATAGCGCGGTACCAAGGATAACATATAGATAAATCGGGTTAGTAACCCAGAAGACTTCTGTGCCTAAAATGACATCTCTGATGGTGCCGCCGCCGATAGCAGTGACTGCTGCCAAAACGAATACTCCAAAGGGATCAAGTTGGTATCTACCAGCCATTAATGCGCCGGAAAGCGCAAATACTATGATACCAAATAAATCTAACCAGTAGAGTAATTCAAACATTAGCCGGGCACTGAATGTTAATTATTTCACTAACGGCAAATCAGCAGCAAGCCAGGCATTATAATCACCAGCTAAATGGTGTAATTTGCTGAACCCTTGCTTAGTCAGTACCGCTTCGGCAACTTGCGCCCGTCGACCTGAACGGCAATGTACAACTACCAGAGTGTCTTTGTATTGGCTCAGCTGGTTTAAGTGCTGTTCTATCTGATCATGGCTGACGTTAATCGCGCCTTGAATATGACCTTGGCTGAATTCTTCTGGGCTACGCACATCCAGCACTACAAATGGCTCTGCTTTTGGTGCATTAAGCATGCTGAGTAACTGAGATTGAGAAATGCTGTTGACCTGATCAGCGAACGAGAAAAAAGCCGCATAGGTGAATAATATTAAGGTTGCGAGTTGTTTTAGTTTCATTGCTGCCTCGATAGTTATCTTTTGTCTAATTAGTGTTGAGTATAGTGAGAATAATTGTAATCGACACTAATATTCCTATCACTAAAGTGTTCAATAAATTCAGCTGCTTAATTGCCAGTATAATATGCTTTGGCTCAGGCTGGCGTGCTTGCTGATTAAAACTGATGCGGCGTAATTTTTCTTTGTTATACATGGCGACACCGCCGAGCTGGATACTCAGGCAATAGGCAAAATAGCCAAGCATAATATTATTATTGAGTTTAAAAAAATGTTGGCGAATCAGGCGCCAGTATAGAAAAGTGGAAGAATTTAATGAGATCAGCATTAAGGTGAATAAATAAAGTCGACCAGGCAGCCATTGCAATAAGGCAACTATCTGGTTAACAAAGCGGCCAAAGGCGCGAAAATTTGTCAGTTTCACATTCCAGTTGTAGTGCATTTCTAATAACAGACGATAACTTAATGCTGCTAAAGGACCGAATAATAGAAAATAACAGCCAAGGGTAAATTGTTGCTGAAATTTTTTCAGTAATAACATTTCTATCGTTGCTTTAGTTAAACCAAGCGGTGACATTTGTTCGGTATCTCTTAATAGATGAGGAGCCAAGGTTTGTTTGGCTTGATACTTGTCCTGCTCGCTTAGATAAATGGCTTCTTTGCGGGCGACCGAGTCTAACTGAAACCCGCCAAAGGCAATAAAGAGCAGTAAGCTATCCCAGATAACGGGCACAGCGATAAAGTCGGCGAATAACCATAGAATAATCACTAAAGGAGTAAAAGTGATTAAGGTAGCAATAAAACCGGCAATCTTTTTATGGTTAACGCTGTGCTGATCTTTATTAACTTTTTCTGCCAGTTGCTGGCAGTAAAACTGCAAAAAATTGCTAGTTGCTGGCGATGAAAGCTTTGCCTGTAACCATTTTGTCGCCGCTACCAGTAGCAAGACTATCATGCTGATCACAGTATCTGGTAGTTGCGATATTAAATCCATCGGTTAGTCCGTGTCCTGAGGTTAATTTAATGCACTGGTATTTTTAAGATTATTCAGCATATTCAATACCAGTTGCGATGAATTTATTGAGGCGGTTTCCAGGTAAGCTTCAAACGACGTTGGTGATTCTTTACCGGCAATGTCAGACATAGAGCGTATTACTACGAAAGGCACATTAAGCTGGTGACAAGTTTGTGCGATAGCCGCGCCTTCCATTTCGACCGCCGCCATTGTTGGGAAATTAGTGCGGGCTTTGGCAATATCGTCATCTTTGGTCATAAAGGTATCACCTGTGGTAATAAGACCCACTAACGTTTGAATATCGTTAAGCTCGGCAATGCCCGCCTGCGCGGCTTCTACCAGTCTAGGGTGCGGAATATAAGCAGCCGGGTTTGCTGGCAATTGTCCTACTTCATAACCAAACGCAGTGACATCAACATCGTGATAGCGTACTTCTGAGCTGATCACAATATCGCCGACTTTCAGCGATTGTTCAAAACCACCGGCAGAACCGGTATTAACGATATAATCCGGCTGAAACTCCTTGATTAAAAATGCGGTTGCCAGTGCCGCTGCAACTTTGCCAATGCCGGACTGTACTATCACTACGTCAGTGTTATTCAATTTGCCTTGATAAAAGGTGTAGCCTGCGATTTCTGTTGTTTTTAATTCAGTTAATTTGCTCTTTAAAATAGCAACTTCTGGCTCCATAGCGCCAATAATACCTGCTTTCATATTTCTGTCTGATCATGAGTAAAATATGGCGAGAATTATAGCGTGAATATTGAGGTAGATACATGGTAATACTGAACTTTATGTTCAGGATGAACGGTATGCCGTGGTGCCAGGGCCGTTCTTAGGCATCCATGCCTGCACGGCATTAGTATGTCCCTATACGTCATGGCAAGGAGCGGCGATGTATTCATTATAAGTTAATGCGGCAGTGCGTGAGTTTGTGCTACCTGTCTTGGAATACCGACATTTGCCGCCATAGCGTTATTAGGTAATGCTTTTGCTGCCGTCGGGGTAATAACGCCGGTTGTTGGCTGAGCTGCTTTTGTTCTCGCTTTAACGAGTGGCGCAGGGATAACACGACCTTTTACTTTCGGCTCAGGTTTAGTATTGCCTAAAATGCGGTTTTTTATGCAAGCCCTGATTTCTTCCAGCGTATAATTACTTTTTACCTTGATCCTAAGGTGTGGAATAGCGGCTGCTTCCAATGCTCCACTGACAAACCAGTCTTTTTTCACCTTATAGCCTCTGCCCTGAGTGTCGACTAAATCGATAGCGCCGAGTAATTTCATGGTGTTTTTCTCACAGATGACAAAATCCAGGTATTTATTATCAGCATTGCTGACCGCTGTCTGGCTGGCGCGAGCTGAAACGCCATTACGTATGGTAACTATATCGGAAAGTTTAACCCGGTTAATAATACGATAGTCACCGCCGATCGCCTGTTCTAATAAATTTTGAAAATTTTTCTCTGCCGGGGTAAACACCGTTGCTTTTTTATCAAATGGAAAGGGAAAACTATTATCGTTTAACCGACTCGCTAATAAGGCGACAATCACGATCAGACTGATCATGGCAAATAAAATAAGTTCCATAGATATCTCCAGCTATTCAAAATTTTGACTACAGTACTTGCTACACTGATTAAGCAGAAACTGTGCCACTAGGAATAAACTGAGTTACTTTATTTGAGGAATAGATTTAGTATTAATTAGCCCGGTTATTATCAAATAATAACCGGGCTAACTAAGGTAAGTATATGATTGCTAAGGTAGCATTTTCTTAATAGTGTGATCTTTAACTATAAAGTGATGATATAACGCAGCTAAAACATGCCCAGCAATCAGCAGATAAAACAGATTGCCCAGTAGTTCATGAGTTTCTTCAAATACTTCTGCTAGATCGTGGTTTTCAGATACTAGTCGTGGTAATTCCATGCCGAAATAGATAAGCGGTTTACCTTCAGCGCTTAGGGTTAACCAGCCTAATATCGGCATTATGACCAATAGTAGATAGAAGCATAGATGCGCATATCGGGCAATTGGCGGATTGGTTGCCTGTATCGCTGCTGAATTATCTGGCTGGCGTCGGATAAACCAGCGAATGATAGTGAGCCATAGTAAGGTAAAGCCTAAAGTAAAATGGCATAACTTCATTAAATCTCGGTTTTCGGTGCCTTTAGGGAATATTCCTCTAAATTCTATAAAAGCAAAAGTTGCGATAATCAATACTAGTGTCAACCAATGCAGTTTTTGTAATAGACTTGAGTATTTAATCTCTTGGTTATCAGACATAAAGGGCATCTCACTTTTTAACATTTGATATTTTTATAGCAGCTATTGACGCAAATTGATATCGGACAAATGTCTATATTTTGCTTGTTAGGGCATTTTACCAGCATGACTATACTGTAAAGTATTATCATGCCAACGTTGGTCGGCCTATTAGCTGCTTAATTTGGATAAGCCTGCTTTAGCGCATTATATAATTGTTGCTGAAAGTCACTGGCACTGGCATCTAGTTGTTTGACCAGGCGAGCCAATACTTCATTATCTTCTTCACCATGCCATATTTTAATATAGCTGCCGTCTTTATAGCCATGATCTTGGCGGAAGAAGTTCAGCGTGTTTTTTCCAACATATTGGCGAAATAACTCGTTTAAATCCATGCCCATTAAACGCATACAGTCAGCAAATGCGACACCATTAAATTCCTTATTGGTGACCGCGGTTGATGCCAATTGCTCCAGCGCCAATTTAAAATCACTCTCATCGGTTGATTGGGTTAATTCTTCCGCTAACTCCTGATCAATAGCATCAAGGCTGGCGCCAGTCATTAAACGCAAACTTAAGCCGAAGTGAAAAATGTCGACTAATTCTAATTGTACTTGAGCAACGTCGATTTCTTGATGCTTCCACCATTTCCAGCCGTGGTGATCCAACATTTCCGCACATTCTACCCAAATGGCTCGGTACCACTCATAACCGTTGTCACGCCAGGTTTCACTCACTCGTGAATTCATGGCATCCTGCATGGTTAACATTTGACTGATTTGTTTTTTTGCCGTGAATAAATCGCTCATTGATTACTCTATTTATTGCTTGATTAAAGACTTGCTATAGTGTGCCGTAGCCGCTGGCAAGTCACAAGTTTTTACTGGTAATCGGTGAGTAATTTATACCGAATGAACTATTTCTGCTCAGCACACAGGGCAAACGCATAAGCGGCTAAAAAACAGTCACCAACACTTTTTCTGCATAAG